>CAYZDK010000096.1:0-1664 GCA_964477255.1 uncultured Polaribacter sp. | reverse complement strand
AGGTTCTTCAATTGGTTGGCCACCAATCCAACCTAGAAAAATAGCATTGGAAATAAATAGACTAAAAAATACAATTTTTAAAAAATTGAAGGAACTACTTAAAGAATGAATATCATTTTTTGAAAAAAGAAAAGGCAGAAGAACTAAAGCTGCGATTGATAGTAACATTAGTATAACACCACCAAGTTTATTCGGTATAGATCGTAAAAGCGCGTAAAACGGCAAAAAATACCACTCCGGTACAATATGAGCTGGAGTGCTCATATACATTGCCGGTATATAATTATCAGGGTGACCTAAATAATTTGAATTAAAAAAAATAAAATAGCAGAAGACCAATAAAAATAGTACAATATAATAAAGATCTTTTAAGAAAAAAAATGGAGAAAATGTTACTCGATCTACCCAATTTAAAGGACCTCCAATAGGATTATTTGATCCTGTCTCATGTAATACTATTATGTGTATAACTACTAAGGCTAGTAGAACAAATGGTAACAAGTAATGTAAACTAAAAAATCTAATTAAAGTTTGTTCACCAACAGAAAAACCACCCCATAACCATGATACAATGAAATCACCAATAATAGGTATAGCTGATGCTAGGCTAGTGATAACTGTCGCTGCCCAAAAACTCATTTGTCCCCAGGGCAAAACGTAGCCAAGGAAGGCAGTTAATATCATAATAAATAGTATTATTATACCACTAATCCAAACAAATTTTCAGTTACCAACATATGAATTATAAAATAATCCTCAACTAATATGTAAGTAAACAACTAAAAAAAACATTGAGGCACCATTTGCATGTAAATAGCGTAAAAACCAGCCTCCACGAACATCTCTCATTATGTGTTCCACACTATTAAATGCTAAGTCTGCTGATGGTATATAATGCATTGCAAGAAAAATACCCGAAGCGATTTGACTCGCTAGACAAACCAAGGCCATGACACCAAAAGACCAAAAAAATGATAAATTTATGGGAGTAGGATAAGATATTGCTTCTCCATATAACCAATTTAATATGTTATTTTTTCTAATAAATCGCATTTAATAGTTAATTTTTTTTATTTTTTAGTAATGGAATTAAAATCCTCATTAAAATCTTCTGGACATTGAAAACGGTCTCCTCGTAATTTTTGAGAAAAAATCTCTCCCTCAAAGGGGAATTTCATTGTAAAAAAATTTGATAATGTACTTTTATTATTATTATTATATTTAATTAAAGTATATGAACTTGCCATTAAATCAATATAGAAAGATACATCTTTATTCAAAAGATCCGTTGAAGAATTTTTGTCATTTATATTTAAAATATTGTTATTAATTATAGATTTTTTGTAAGCTTCGTTCACTTTATCACCTTTCCAAATTAACATACCTGATGCCCATTCAACTAAAAAACCTAATAGTAATATGATGAAAAATATAAGAAAAATTATATAACCGGATACTCCTAAATAATTATATGAGACACAGTATGGTAATATAAACATTAATTCAACATCAAAGACTAAAAATAATAATGCTATTAAGTAAAATTTAATATCAAATTGGGCTCACTCAGTTTTAAATGGGGCAAAACCACATTCATATGGGCTATATTTTTCTGCATCAAATGTAGAATTTGAAAAGAAAGATGTGTTCAAGTTATTTGCTTG
>CAYZDK010000095.1:0-1665 GCA_964477255.1 uncultured Polaribacter sp. | reverse complement strand
AATACTATCCCTAGTATGAGTAATAAATATAAAAATGTTTGCCAAAAAAATAATACGTAATTCATATTTAATAATAATTAACAGTTAATTGAAACACTGTAACATTGCTTGTAACTATAAATTGTCCCTATGCCTTCAAAAAATATATTTATATTAATATTACCACAAACTGTTCCTGATTTACACCCAAATGTTGTTGCTCCTTGTTCATAACTTAAACCTAATGTAAAACCCGAAAAACTGCCATCAATACCAGTAATACATCCATCAGTTATTGAAACCACTTTAAAGTTTTTTTAAGCTTTATCTCTAAACAATTTGTAAATGTAATAACAACAGTAAAGTGCAATAATAATAATACCAAGACCCTTTAACTCGTCGATGTTCATCATAATCAGATTATTCATTATTCGTCTTGTTCAATTTTTTAAATTCTCAAACATAACCCAAAATATGAAAAGAATAAAAGAAAAAAAACAAAATAAAAATTGGTTGTATAAATAAGGAGCCTTTATAATTTGGTTTCTTTTTTTCAATTAATGCAGCTTTGATAAATAATACTAACGCTAATAAAAGTAAAAACAAAGATATATATACCCCAATTTTTTCATCAGTATTTTTAAATAAGGATATTAAAATATAAGATGAAACGTTTAAAACACTTATAGTCATATAATAATTCATAATATTTTTATTTTACCAATAATCCATGCAATCTCCAAAATCTCTAATCAATAGAGCTACTCCCATCCAGCCAAGAAATCTACTACCAAGCTTACGAACTAATCTTAAAACTTGTTTCCTAGTAGCTGCCTCACCAAAAGTAGCTAATGTTTTTGTGTTTCTGATAAGGTCATAAACTCCTTTTACACCAATTGCTACTGCCATACAATCCAAAGGATCGCCTTTGAGAGAATAATTACCTTGATTTTCGTTTCTTTCCATTTGCTTTATTAACAATGCTACAATTATTGTCCCAGTTTCAACATTATCACCTAATTCTGAATTCATCTCTGCATCTGTAAAACCATAATCATGTAAAAGTTGTTTACTTGCAGAAACGGTCGAAGTCAAAGACTGTTTTATTTGGTTTTCATCTACCTCCAAACATATTGTATTCGTATTGTCACAATTAAGTTTATCTTCTGAATACTCAAGTTCATCAATATTTATTAAATCAGCAACATCTCCGAAATTATTAATCTCGTAATTTCTTTCTGGATAATTTTTAATCAAATTCAAATCAGCAAAGTTTCCACTACTTTTAGCACTAAATTTTGAGTTTTTTATTTTGTTATATGTTTTTACATTTGAAAAAGTATTTTTTGATAATAATAAACTTTCTTCAAAGTTATTTATCTCTATTTCATCTGTTTCTGTTAATTCGTTTGAACAAGCCAATAACAACAAAGAAACTAAACTTATTCTTAATATAAATTTAATGTATTTCATTTTTAAAAAATATAAATAATTAAGCTAGGTTTTCTTTTTTAGTCATCCATAGCATAAAATGACCCAAAATTGCAATTTGATTCCAAAAAAAAAAAAAAAAAATGAGATTCACAAAAAAATTAGCTTTTTTTTGGAAAAGAAATAAATGATATTTGCAAAATAATTAGAGAAGATGACAAAAGACGATAGAAAAATAAGAGAAAAACTAGCGCA
>CAYZDK010000094.1:0-1697 GCA_964477255.1 uncultured Polaribacter sp. | reverse complement strand
AGTCACGAACATACCCACCAATTACATAAACTTCTTGGTTTAATTGGTTTGCTGCTTCAGATATAACACTAAAAATAGATGCAGAAATGGCTTGTTTCATGTCTTATTAAATTAAATACAAAACTAAGCAGAAGTTATGAGTTTTTAGCTCATCTTACTTTTAAAATTAGATTGCAGTTTATGGTCTATCCAACCTAAAATTAAATGAAGTGTTTTGGTTGGTGCTAACTCTAAACTTTGAAAGCACATAAATTTTTTACTACGGTCATTATCAAATCTATGTAACTTCACTTTTGTTTTATAATAATTATACGATTGAAAATAGCTTAGATGATAATCATTCACCAATATGCAGGTTTTATTTAAATACTCTAAATGGTTTGATAATGAAGCTATTAAAAATTGACTATGGTGTCTAAATCTATGTTTTAAATTATTTTCTAATTCTTCTGGATGATTCTGGAAATAAGAAATAAGTGTAGATTTTCTAATAGACACAGGAGTGTGATCTCTTTTTATATAACCAGAAAGTCCTATTAATTTTGCACTTTGCTGTTGCGCTAATTTATAACCAGCTTTTTTGGTTTTAGATTTACTAAATATTTTTTTAATAGATTGGTAAATATTTCTAAAAAATAAGTCTTCATAATATTTAGACCATTTTCCTCTAACTACAGGAATTCCATCAATAAAAAAATCTTCTAATTGCGTTTCTCTCATCAAAAAAGTGTCATCATTAAAAACAATAAAATAGTTAGATAAGTTGGGTATTTTATACAAACTTGTTTCTATAGATCTAGAGTTGAAAGTTGGTAAATAGGTCTTGTTTTTAAAAATTTCGGTATGATCTATTAGTGTTAAGTTTATATCATTTTCTAACGCTTTCTTTCTTAAGCTATCAAAATTTTTAGGGGTCTGACTATCTGTTACTAGAAAAATGTTTTTAACAAATGAAGCGAATGTAATTATAGAAAGTATTGCAATTTCTATTTCATTTATGGAATTAAATCTCGTGGATTGTTTCTTATCATTCCAATCTATTTTATGCTCTAGATAATTGTTAATTTTATTTTGCCAATCTTGGTCAGAGCTATCTACCCAAGTAATTACAGCGTCTACATATATTTCTTTTTTATTTTGCATTATTACTTCTTTTTTTGAGTATATAATATTTTACATACCGTGTGTAAACTCCATAAGCTTGACATTTAGCAAATACAAAACCTGAGATACCATCTAAAAATCCTAACCTAATTATATAATGTATAAAAAATCGAAAAAATGGTTTCAAAACAAGATGATAAGGCAAGAATAAGTAATTGTTATTATCTAAATATATTTCACTTTTTAAAGTTGCATAATGATTCATTTTAGATATGTAGTGGTCGTAATTTCTAAAAGAATAATGATTAATCTTATTCTTAAAAAAACCTAACTTACCGTTTGCTTTAATGGTTTCATGTACTTTTTTACCATCATACTTGCAGTATTTTCTATTAAATAATCGAACTACTTTATCACGTTGACAACCACCATACCTTAATTCCTTACCTAAAAAATAAAAAGCTCTTTGTACATAAAAACCAACATAATGATGTTTGGGATAAGCTAAGGCATTTATAATCTCTTTTCTTACTAGTGGTGTAACACGTTCATCCGCATCTAAAATATAAATCCAATCGTTTTTTGCATGGCGA
>CAYZDK010000093.1:0-1768 GCA_964477255.1 uncultured Polaribacter sp. | reverse complement strand
AAATAATTTCTAGTTGACACCAAGAATTATAATTTATTGAGTTTGTAAATGAATTCGGAGTTCCTTTTAAAAAAAAGGAAACGGATATAAAAGAAAAAATCAATGAAGTTAAAATAATTAGTAAAACCTTTATAAATGAAAATGATTTTATAGATTCAATAAAAAAAAGTCATTGAATTAAATCGACATTAACAAGCATTATTATATATAATGCTAAAACTGGTATAGCCGCTCCATATATAAGAATAATACATAATCCAATATATTCAGCACCCCATACTAATGAAAAAAAACCTGTTGTTACAGTAAAGACTAAAAATGAAATAAGTGTATAAATTAAATTTGTTGATTTACACATTAAAAATAAACTAAAAATTATTATTAATAAAATTATGGTATTTAAGGAAAGAAAGAAAAAAACTTTCTCAAGAAAAAATAATTCAATAATTTTTATAAAATTATATTGGTAATTGTAAAAGTTAACTAAATTTGGTTTTACTGAAAGATTTGTTATAGTGTTATATAAAGAGTTTTCTGAATCAGTAACGTAATTTTGTAATAATTCGGAAAAATTATAAGTTTGTGTAAATGTAGTTTGATAAAAATATCAAGATTCTACCAATTCAATTTGAAAAAAAAATGCTTTTGACAAAAAAGAATTATTTTTTAGAAAAAGTAAATAATCATTTACACTTAGTAATTCATTTACAAAGACCCAATGTTGAAAAATAAATTCTTTGGAGTTATTTAAAATATCTAAACTTGCTGAAGTATAATTAAATAAGTTTATTTCTCAATCAAGGTTTATCAAAGGTGTATTTTTCTCAAAATTTATAATAAACATAATGTTTAAACTAATGTTAGTAATATCCAATATTAAATTATTTAAACAATTAATTAAAATTAGCATTATTAAAAATAAATTTTAACGATCAATTTCACCAAAAACTATGTCTTGAGTTCCAATAATAGTAACTAAATCGGCTAATAAATGACCTTTTACCATGGAGTTTAAACTAGCGAGATGCAATAGACCGGGAGCTTTTATATGGCAACGGTAGGGTAAATTTGTGTTATCGCTTCTTAAAAAAACACCAAATTCACCTTTTGGCGCTTCAACCGAAGTATAAATTTCATCAGATGGTATTGAGAACCCTTCAGTGTAAAGCTTAAAATGATGAATAAGAGATTCCATATCTTTTTTCATCTTTGCTCAAGATGGAGCAATTATTTTGTAATCATCTATTTTTATATCTCCAGTAGGAATCTTGTTTAAACATTGTTGTATTATAAAGCAACTTTGACGCATTTCTTCTACACGTATTAGAAATCAATCATAACAGTCACCATTTTGACCAAATGGTATTTGAAATGATAAATTTGAGTAAACTTCATAAGGTTCAATTAATCAGATATCCCAGGGTAAACCAGAACCTCATAACATAGGCCCACTAAAACCAAGTGAAAGAGCTTTTTTATGTGTAACAATACCTACGTCAATTAATCATTTTTTCCAAATTCAATTTCCTGATAATAATTCTTCAATTTCATCTAATCAATCTGAAAATAAGGATGTAAAGGTATTTATATCCTCTACTAAGCCTAATGGAAAGTCAAGTGATACCCCACCAGGTCTAAAATAATTTGCGTGCATTCATGCGCCTGAAACTCATTCGTAAAATTCAAATATTTTTTCTCATTCTTCAAAAGCCCAAAAAAATGGTGTTAGGGCACCAACATCTAGAGCATGGGTTGTAATAGCTAATAA
>CAYZDK010000092.1:0-1819 GCA_964477255.1 uncultured Polaribacter sp. | reverse complement strand
TTGTTGTGCACAGTTATTTTTTTAAATTTTCAATATCTTGCTTTGTAAAAAAAGGATTATCTCGATAATTTTTCTCACAATACTTTAAATATTTTTTTGATTTTTTCAATTCAAAATTGTTTTCAATACCAATTTTTGCATAGAAGTAAGAAAATCCTAATTTATATTCATTTGATTTCCCAATAAAAGTTTCCAAAAAGACTAATGCTTTTTTTGGGTCTTTCTTTACATTGAGAAAATAGTCTTTATAGGAAGAGTTGAAGTTAATAAAAACAGTAAAAATGTCATTAATATCCTTAGATTCTTCCAATATTTTTAATCTTTCGTCAGCTAACTTATGGTCGCCTATTTGTTTTGCAGAATAAAAAATTAAATGATTTGCAATTTTATCAGAGGAATTGTCTGAAAAGGCAACAATTTTTCTAAACAATTCTACATCTAATTTTTGACAAGCCATATCAGCAAGACTGTATAAATCACTTCCAGTAACTTCTATATTTAGACCATAGTTTTTATTTCTTACTATATAATTATCAATGTAATTTTTGACCGTAAAATCGTTCTTTTTTGATTCCGAAATGAAGTTTGTGAAATTTTTATAGTTATTGAACATAAACTTTAATGAAGTAGAAGATGCAAGAGTTGGAACTTGATTATGTGTTCCTTCAAATGATTGAATTTTCAAGTTAGTATTCAACAACTCTTTTACTTTCTTTTTTTCTTCTAATTCTTGCGCAAGTTCGTTAAACCCAGTATCTAAAGTTCCGTAGCCCAAGAATATTGGCAAATCTGTATCTTTAATATATTCTTTCACCAAAGAGCTATAACCTTTATTATAGTTGCCATTTACTGATAATGCAATAATCCCTTTAAATGGATTTTCTTTGAAAAGAGGCAAATTCAAAACAAAATGACCTGAATTGGAATGACCAACAATAACATTATAGCCTGACGTATTGTAACTTGAATTTATTTGAGGTACAAGTTCATCGAATAAGTAATTTTTAAATTGATTAGATGTTTTACTTAAAAGACTGAAATTTTTACCATTATCATATGTTTCTAATGGTGCAACATCTTTTCCTCTGTTGTTGTGAATAACACCAACAAGAATAACCTGCGGAATATTATCTTGTCCGTAATCTATTCCATCTCCAATTTTTTGTTTGGAAAGTAACTCTGTTGTTACCAAAAAAGGATTTAATAAATCGTGAGCATCTAAAACATAAATTACAGAGTATTTTTGGTTTGGGTTGTAATTGTTGGGAATTTTAATTGCTATTGCTCTATCTTCTCCCAAAATTTCTGAATATTGATGCTTTATTTCAAAGTCATATTTAAAATATCCTTTTTTCTGTTGTCTATCTTTCCAACTTTTGACTCCATAATTGACTGGTTGATTTGATTCTAAAACAATATTAGGTTTATCTTCAAAGAAATTATTTATATAACCTTCGGTTTCCCAACTTCCACGAGTAAATTTAAATTCGGCAGGAAATGTCAAGTTCAAAGTAATTTCTCTTTCATAATCGGAAATTTTGGTCATTTTCACTTTGTTAGGTTCCCAATTTCCAAGACTTTCTTGGTTTCCTACAATAAAAACTTCATCAGTTTTTTCTGGTACAGATACTATTATTTTAGTTGATTCTTGTCCGATTGAAATTATAGAGAAGAAAAGTAAAATAGCAGTTAGGGTTTTTCTCATTTTGAGGTTTTGTTTTAATTGTGCACAACGTGTTTGTATATGGTTTGTTGCGTGGTTAAGCAACTAAGTTAACAAATAAAAACCGAATAGAAAATCCGCGAGGATTTTCGTAAG
>CAYZDK010000091.1:0-1837 GCA_964477255.1 uncultured Polaribacter sp. | reverse complement strand
GCAACTAAGTTAACAAATAAAAACCGAATAGAAAATCCGCGAGGATTTTCGTAAGTACGCTTGCCCTAGCAATTAATTTTATACGGTGTTGTAGTGCGTTTTTATTGATTCATAATGTTTTTTAAATTCCAAAATCACTTTTTCTTTTACTGGATTCCAAAGTATAATTATCGAACCATTTTGTTCAAATACTTTTCCGTGATTCTTTTCTCCAAAATTTTTCATTTGAGCAAAATTGGATTTAAATGTTTTTATCCCAGAACAATATTCTGCGAGCAAATCATATTTTACAGAGCCATATTTTTTTTCCAATTCCAAGAAGATTATTAAAATTCGGGAACATATAAAATCAGGATTTTTAAACCATTTTGGAAGTTTTCTATATACTTTGTCTATTTCTTGTTCTTTCTGATTGGTTATTGAGTATTCGGTTTTCTCAGGTTTTCTATTGAGGTTTAAATTTGGTAATGATTTTTCCAATTCAATCGGTTCTTCATTGTTCAATTCTCTCAATTGATTCGTTATATCAATATGATTTTCGTCATTTAAAAAACTATTTGTTGTTGAAATTACCCAACCATTTTGATGTTCGTTATAAGTACCATATTTTTCTGAAATCGACTTTGAACAGATTAGTCCTTTAATAACAGAACCTTTTTTATTAAAAAGAACAACAGCTAGATAGTCAAAATTCCAAGAACGAATAATGCTCAATTGAGTAGTTAAATTACTTGAAATTTTTCTAGATTTAACTTGATATAATTTTCCATTTGATGTTTGAATATCCGCACTTGCATTAGATGCAGTTAAAAGTTCTCCTTTCAGATGTTCATTTACTAAATATTCCGCATATTCCCCAAGTAAATTTGAAGTTCGTCCTAAACGTTGTTTTAATAACTCGGTTGTTGTATTATATTCTTTCCATAGTTCTGCTGTTTCTTTCATTTACTCAATTTTTTTCTCAAATGCACTACAACGGTTTGGCTATGCGCAGTATCCCGAAGGGTATTGCGTATAGGTGTTGTTGTGCTTTCGTTATTTTTTTAATTCTTTGTCAATCAGTTCAATTACTTGTCCTGCTCGCCCTATATTTCTTTCATATAAACTCATAAACCAATCTTCAATTTTCATCTTCCTATGCATAAGCAAGCTTCTAAATTCTTGGTTATTGATTAAACTTTCATAATCTACTGGTTTGGCATATCTATAAGGTGAATATTCTTTCATTTCTTTTGTGTAGTATTCACCTAAAACCTGATTGTCAAGTTGGTATTCAGCTTCTAAATAACCTGCCGTATACTTGTATTGAACTTCGTATAAGTTGCTTAAAGTATTTCTAAGAGAATCATTAGAAATCAGTTTAATTCCTGAAAGTTTTAGGTTTTCATATGCAACTGTAGTAGGAGCAAAGACCCCTTGAATTCGAAGTTTTCCTAAATGTAAGTTCAAAGAGTCATTGTAAGGTGTTTTGCCATCTATAAAGTCAATTACAATTCTGCACGAGTTTGCAGCAGTATTGTAGCCGTTTATGTCCGATTGGAAATCATCAATGTCCGCGAGTAAATTTGCCTTAATTTCTATCAATGTCGATTCTTCTAACTTTTTCTGTTTTCTATCCTCATTCCAATTGTTGATTTGCAATGCAATCAAAATTCCAATTACCACGAGAACTATTTCTCCAATCGCATAAATCAGATACTTACTGAATTTATTTTCAGAGAGCAGATTTTGTCTGATTTTTCTGAATAATTTAATCATTGGTTAGTGGTTGGTTATAATGAAGCACAACGGTCTCCTTTATTTTACAATATTAACTTTAACAAGAGAAGAGAGGAGA
>CAYZDK010000090.1:0-1976 GCA_964477255.1 uncultured Polaribacter sp. | reverse complement strand
TAATAAATAGGTATTTCCATTCCTTCTTCAAAGCCATCGTCAACTCGAATGCCTTGCCCAAAAGGCGGACGATATTTTGTTAATTTCCCAACACTTGGTAAAAAATCGTTTAAAGGATCTTCTGCATAAACACGTAACTCTAAAGCATGACCATCAATTTTTAAGTCTTCTTGTTTTATTGCTAGCATTTCGCCACGTGCAATCTTAATCTGTTGCTCAACAAGATCTATACCTGTGATTAATTCGGTAACAGGATGCTCTACTTGTAAACGAGTATTCATTTCTAGAAAGTAAAAATTTAAGTCGCTGTCAATTAAAAACTCAACAGTTCCAGCACCAACATAGTCACATGCTTTTGCAACATTAATAGCAGCTTGTCCCATTTTGCTTCTTAATTCAGGAGTAAGAACAGAAGAAGGTGCTTCTTCTACAACTTTTTGATGTCTTCTTTGTACGCTACATTCTCTTTCAAAAAAATGGATTACATTATCATGGGTATCTGCTAAAACTTGAATTTCTATATGACGTGGAGAAGTAATGTATTTTTCTACAAAAACAGAACCATCTCCAAAAGCAGACGTAGCCTCAGAGATTGCACGTTGCATTTGCTCTTCTACATCTTTTTCTTTTTCTACTACACGCATTCCTTTTCCACCACCTCCTGCAGCAGCTTTTATAAGTATGGGGAATCCTATTTTTTTTGCTATATCTACCGCTTCTTTAGGATCTGTTATGGCATGATCTACACCTGGAACCATAGGAATATCATATTTTTTAACAGCTTCTTTTGCGGCTAATTTGTCTCCCATTGTTTGTATTGCAAAAGATTTAGGACCAATAAAGGTTATGTTGTTGGTTTCTGCTTTTTTGGCAAAAGTTGCATTTTCACTTAAAAAACCATAGCCAGGGTGAATGCCATCTACTTTTAGCGATTTACAAGCTTGTATTATTTTATCGCCAACCAAATAAGATTTGTTAGAAGGTGCTTCTCCTATACAAACAGCTTCATCTGCAAAACGTACATGAGGAGCATTTCTATCTGCTTCTGAGAATACAGCAACTGTCTTTATGCCCATTTTTCGAGCTGTTTTCATTACTCGAATTGCAATTTCCCCTCTATTCGCAACTAATATTTTTTTCATTGTTGTAGTTTCTTGTTTATTAAGTTATTTCTCCATTTCAATTAAAAGTGCACCTTTCTCAACGTTTCCTCCATCAGAAATATGAACTGTTTTTATAACACCATCTTTAGGAGCACCAATTGCATTTTCCATTTTCATGGCTTCCAAAATAAGCAGTGTTTCTCCTTCCTTAACTTCTTGCCCTTCTTTTACAGCTACACTTAAAATTAAACCAGGCATTGGAGCTTTTATATCGTTTGCTTTTTTAGAGTTACCTATAGAAAACCCCATTTCTTTAATTAGAGAATCAAGGGCATTGGAAATGGAAATCGTATAGCTGTTTGAATTAACCATTACTTGATATGTTTTGTTAGTAAAGTCTGAAGTATTAATGGTTGCTTTATAAGACTTTGCATCTTTTAGAACATGAAATGTATTATTATCTAGTGATACTATATCTAGTTGGTTGCAATCCGTTTCGTTTATTTCGTATTCTGCAGAATTATTGACTTTTATTTTAAAATTGTTTTTATGCATAATAGATTATTATTTACTTTAAAGGATAAGTATGGTAATTTAGAAATTTAAATTATACTGGTTTGTAAGAAAATAAATCTTACAAAATGTGATAACCTTATAAAAATAAGAAACTCTAAAGGTTAGAGCAAATCTATTTTTAAGTATAAAAATAAACTTACTTTTTTATAAGTATTAGAAGAGAAAATATTCTGTAAATCTTTGCTATGGTGTTAAAAATTTAATTAATACCAAACAGAAACAACGAAGTAAAAATAAATGAAAAAGTCTTTAACATTTTCAGTTAAAGACTTTTTGTGACCACGGCAGGATTCAAAC
>CAYZDK010000089.1:0-1982 GCA_964477255.1 uncultured Polaribacter sp. | reverse complement strand
CGTTGGCATTCATTAACCACGAAAACAAAAAAAACTATGTTACCATTTATTATTGGAGGAGTCGTAGCTATAATAGCAGGAATATTTGGATATTCTATATTTAGTAGTGAGAAAAAAGAAATTTATGTTTCTGTTCTAGGACCTAGTTCTTCTGGAAAAACTACACTACATAATTTCTTAAGAAACACAGAATACAAAGATGCTACAATTGGTCACAATGATCTTGAAAAAATTGTACTTAAAAAAGATGACAAAAAGGTCACAATTAAAAAAGGGAAAGATATTGCTGGCTCTGAACAAGCTGTAAAAGCTTACTATAAAGAAGAAATTCAATTAAGCGATGTTAGTTTTTTTATATTCGATTCATCCGAAATTTTAAAAAACGAATCATATTCCAAAAATGTTAATGCAAGATTAAACTTTATTAATAAACATTGTAAAACCATTAAAAAAGAGAAAATTAAAATATTACTTATTGCTTCACATTTCGACAAAGTAAAAGACAATCCTTCAGTTAAAAAATTAATTTGGAACAGAATAGATAAAATTGCCACAGAAGGAAAGATAAACAAACCTATTTTTATTAATTTAACAAATAAAACAGAATTAGAAACACTTAAGAACGAACTTTTTAATTAGTTATGGAAGAAAATATATTAATGTGGATTCAAAATGAAAATAGTGAAGAATTTGACTATATGTTTTATGGCAACCAGCTTTTAGAAGAAAAAAACTTTAAGGAAATAAAAATTATTAGAAATATTCTTTTCAATAATCCTAAAACAAAAAAAGTTTGGAAAGCTGACGAATACTCTCAATCTTCTGTGTTAAAAATCAAAAACAATTATATAATAACTGGTGTTTTAAAAAGTACAGATAGCAATGATAGACGTTTACCATTTATGTTCTACTTACCATCAAAAACAGATAATTTAGAAGATACTATTTTTAGTAATCTTAAAGTAGTTGGAAAAGAAATTGATGCAGATTTATTGAAAAAATTATTTTCAAAAGCGAAATCAGATAACAAAAAAAAAAAAATAATCATAGGTAGTTTACTATTAATACTAACAATTATACTTTATAAAATTTTAAAATAAATATGGAAAAAATAACTTCAAAAGTTGTCGTTTTCGCAAGAGAAGAAGACGTTTTAGCATCAAAATATGAGGAGAATTACGAAGAAGTAATGGCTAATGACATTATAATGCTACCAAATGAGAAAATTTCAGAATTTAACAAACTTCATAATGTATTAGGAAACAAAAAAATTTCTAATAATTCAGTACTTATTTCTCATCCATATAAAGACAATTATTTTATAAATATTGAAGATAGTGATGAAATAATACAAAGAGAAAAGCTTTCGAACACAGCTGATTTAGCAAGACTTTTAGGAGCCAAAAAATTTGAGGTTATAAATATTTCTCAACAAGAATCCCAAAAAAAATATGAATTGGGAATTGATGGCAAGCTTAAAATAAATACATTAAAAATTAACGTTGAAAAGAGTATAGACGAAGACACTAAAAAAGTTTATTCTCTATCTAATAAATATCCAGGTGCAAATCCCGATTATCAAAAAGCTTTAGATAAATTAAATGAATATGGTTTAATAATTGACCCAGAAGTAAAAGCTTTAGTAGAATCAAGAAATCCTAATGATAGTAATCTTTTATCGAGTCAAAAAATTAGTTTAAAAACTACTAGCGAAATAAATGAAAACCTTGATATTGCTTCTAGTTTAGTTGCATTAGGTGGAGTTTTAGATATTTCAGTAAATTTTAAAAGCCGAATATCATCACGAAAATCGATGGAATTGACAATAAATATCGAATTTTAAAAAATAACGAAATGCCAACACCGTGTATAATTAATGGCTGGTTCTCGCCTACTTACGAAAATCCTCGCGGATTTTCTATTCGGTTTTTATTTGCTAAATTAGGTGCTTAAACACGCCACTAATCATACACAAACTCGTT
>CAYZDK010000088.1:0-2090 GCA_964477255.1 uncultured Polaribacter sp. | reverse complement strand
CTTTGAATCTCAAACCCTTTCATTGTATATTTAGGGTTGTGCAACAGGCACAATGTGTATAATTCATTGCTAGTTATAGCCTACTTACGAAAGTCCTCGCGGACTTTCTATCTGTGATTTATTTGCTAACTTTAGTGCTTAAACCACGCAACGAAATCATACACTAGACCGTTGTGCTTCATTATAACCAACCAATGACCAATGATAAAATTCTTCAGAAAAATTAGACAAAACCTACTTTCAGAAGGTAAAACTGGAAAGTATTTTAAATATGCGATTGGGGAAATTATACTTGTTGTTATTGGAATTTTAATCGCCCTTCAAATTAACAATTGGAATGAGAAAAGAAAGATTAAAAATGCGGAAATAGAAATTCTTCAAAACCTAAAAACTGAATTAAAATATAATATTGAAGACCTTGAAAATATAAATAGACAACATAAATCGGAATTTGAAGATGGTGTTTTCATTTTAAAACTGTTTGGAACTGATGTTTCCAAGGTTTCTGAATCAAAGTTGGATTCACTAATTTATAACGCTTTTTCTGGGTTTTCTTTTGAAGCAAAGGATGGATATATCAAATCACTAATTGCATCAAACAAAATTGATTATTTACAAAACTCTGAATTGAAATTTTATATTTCATCTTTCGAGTCTATGGTAATAGATGCAAATCAAGAAGATGGATATGTAAGAAAGCTACTAAATGAACGTTTTTGGCCAGCTACAGATGGCAAATTAAGTGCTTTAAATAACATATCATCTTCTGACAGGTACCAAGAATTCCCAAAAGGAACTTACTCTTCAGATTATGAATGGTTCTTCAATAATCGTGAAATGGAAGATTTAACAGCCAATATATTTAGTTGGAAAAAAGAGAATGTATTAGATGAACAAGCTTTCATAGATAAAATCAAAAGAATGATTCAGATAATAGATTCTGAATTAAATAAAAAATAACGAAAGCACAACAACGTGTATAATTCATTGCTAGTTATAGCCTACTTACGAAAATCCTCGCGGATTTTCTATTCGATTTTTATTTGCTAAGTTTAGGCCTTAAACAAGGAACAAAATCATACAATATACTGTATGTAAAAGCTAAAATAATAAAATGAATAAGACAGTTGCTTTTTTGATAGTGGTACTAGTAACTTTAATTTCTTGTAAACCAAAGCAAGAAACATTATTGTATAAAGATGCCTCTACTGGCAAAATATATACAGAATCAGAATATAAAGCATACAAACAAACGAAAACTTTACAATTACAGAATTCCAATACTTCTTGTAAAGAATATATTATTAATCAATATAAAAGTAAAGACACTACTATTACCGTATTTAAATTAAATACGGTTACAAAGTCTAAAAGAATCGTAAAAAAGACTAGTAAAGAAAAAATTTATAGCCTTGTTGGTACGCAGTTTCCAAAAGAAAGATTAAAACGTTTAAATGGAAGTTATTACGACTTTGCAATGGATACTAAGAAACCAACTTTTATTAATCTTTGGTACACCAGTTGCAAACCTTGTGTAGCAGAAATTGATTTTTTAAACGAAATAAAAAAAGAGTATGAAGATAAAATTAATTTTATTGCAATTACTTTTGAGTCTCAAGAAGTAGTGGAAAATTTCTTAGGTAAGAAACCATTTGATTATATCCACATTATTGATGCCAAGGAGTTTCTTCATAAATTAGGAATAAAGATGTATCCGAAAAGTATATTTGTAAATAGCGAAAATGTTGTAGAAAAAGTAAAAGGAGCCTTACTTATGAATCATGAAAAAATGGAATTAGATAAAAGGGAATTTAAAACGTATTTAGACGAATTACTCTAAAGAACAAGAGCAGAAGTAAAATTAAATCTATTGTACTAACTAAGAAATAAATTACTGCCATTTGGCAGCATCTTTTTTCTATTAAAACCATGGTAATGAAAACAATCCGTATTCTTTTATTTGTACTGCTATGTGCAACGTTTCTTAGTTGTAATAATACGGCAACACAAAAAGAAAACCAACACAAATCTGAAAAGAATATGGCAATAGATTCCATACAAACAAAATCTGTTACCTTTACAAGTGAAGG
>CAYZDK010000087.1:0-2464 GCA_964477255.1 uncultured Polaribacter sp. | reverse complement strand
TTTAAAACAATCTATTGTATGATCGTTAACTATACCAACTGCTTGCATAAAAGCATAAATAACTGTAGACCCCACAAATTTAAAGCCTCTTTTTTTTAAATCTTTAGAAATTGTGTCTGATAACTGGGTTTTCGATGGTACTTCTTCTCTTGATTTGAATGTATTAACAGTTGGAATGCCATTGGTGTAACTCCATATAAATTTTGAAAAGGATCCAAACTCATTTTGAATTTCTATAAATAATTGTGCATTTGTTATAGCACTTCTTATCTTTAATTTATTTCTAATAATGCCTGAGTCTTGCAATAATGACAAATATTTGGATTCGGGATACTTTGCTATTTTTCGATAATCAAAACCATCAAATGCTTTTCTGAAGTTTTCTCTTTTATTTAAAATGGTAATCCAACTAAGACCAGCTTGAAAAGTTTCTAATAACAAAAACTCAAACAGTGTAGCATCTTCATAAACTGGTGTTCCCCATTCTTTATCATGATAAGCTTTATACAAATCGCTATCTGTTACCCAAAAACAACGTTGTTTCATTTTACTTTATAAGAATTGGCTTTATAGCGGTTTGTCTTTCGTTTACATATTCAAACTTTTCTTTACCCCAAAAACCAGCTTCTTCTAGCATAATTCGAATATCTTTATTCCATTCTTCTATAAAAACAGTGGTATTTAATTCTATTGCATAAGCAGTATTTTGGTTTAGCGGATAATCTCCATTAACAGGAACACCTCCCTGTGAATCCCACATACCAATGGTAGTTCCTGCACTATGACCATACGTACCTAATGGATGCGTGTAAATGGAAGGACGAAGGCCTTCTTCTTTTCCTTGTTTTAAAGAAGATAGTAGAATTTCGTTTCCTGTTCTTCCTGTTTTCATGTTTTCTGTTAAAATATCCTGTACTCGATTACCAAGAGCAAATGCGTTAGATAGAAATTCAGGAACTTCGTTTTCCTCTTCTTGTAAAACGTAAGCATGTTGTTGGCAATCTGTATTTAATCCAATATAAGTTATTCCAAAATCACAGTGTAATACATCTCCTCTTTGAATAATATCTACTGGCTTACTTTTAGAGAATGATTCTATATGAGATTTAAGAGCTTCGTTATTTCTTTGTATGTCTATCGTTGGATGAAACCAAGTTTCTAATCCTAAATCGGTAACTTTTTGTCGCATAAACCAAACCAAATCTGCAGTACTTGTTTTACCCAATTCAATATTCTTACTCGAAAAAGTTTCGTCTATGATATCATGTGTAATTTTAACCAGCTTGCGAAATAATTGCATTTCTTTTTCTGTTCTTGTTTCTATCCAAGATATTCCTAATTTTTCTGCTGACACAAGCTTAGTAGTGATTTCTGGAGAAACATTTGCTACCAATTCATCATAATCTGTTTTAACCAAACCATCTGCTAAAGCAAAGTATTTAGAGGTATTAATACCAATTTTTTCTGGATTTCGTTGCTTAATAATTTTTTCTAAAGCTTTCCATTGGTTAGGTTCTTCTTCTTTGTTCCAGGCAGATTGTATACTTTTTCCTATATCATATCTCGCAACTGCTAATCGTTCTAAAGTATCTTTTTCTTTGTCTCTATAAAATACAATGATGGTTCTTCTCCTTGCATTTAGCCAAGTAGCAGGAAGCATGGTTTTTAAGATAGGGTCTTCGTTATATTCTCTAGAAATAAGTAACCACATATCTAAACCAGCAGTATCCATAAGCTTGGGTAAAAGGTTCGTAAGCCTATCTTCTAACAATTCATCTTTTAATAATGCTCTTTCTTTTTCATCTAAAATATCATAGTTATGTAATGCAGTTTCTTTTTTGGAATTACAAGAAACTACAGAAATAAAGAGAACAAAGGCGATTAGTTTTTTTAGCATCTTATATATTTTTGATTTAAAATTAATGTTAAAAGAAGAATTATCCTATCTCTATTGCTTTTAATTTTGTATTTTAAAAGAATACATTATGAAAAAAATACAACATTTTTTAATAGCTAGTTTAACCATACTATTTATTTGGGCTTGTGGCTCTAATTATAATAGTGTTAAAAGTACGGAAAAAGAAGAGCCAGTGGTAATTGCTAATGACTCTTTAGAATATGAAATTATTATCATAGACCCAGGATTTAATTATTACTTAAACGCAATTGCCCAACCAAGAGGTCATTACAACCAAAACTATATGGAAGCCAGAAATAGAGCTTGGGTACTAGAATGGAACCAACGTTTTAGAAATCCGCAACGATTTAATGCTTTAATCTATGAGAATGAAATTGATTATCGTAGTTCTATTGATTATGGATATGAAGTAAACTACCTACTTTTTAACTATTTTCTATTTGCGCAACAGAAATATAAAATGAATTTAGGAGGTGGTTTTCGTACCAATCGAATAAATTAACGTTTCTTAAAAGTTACAAAACTATAATCGTAATTATTTTTTTC
>CAYZDK010000086.1:0-2795 GCA_964477255.1 uncultured Polaribacter sp. | reverse complement strand
CTGCTATTAATTTAAATATATTATAGTTAGTTGGTACAGATAGCAGAGATGCAAAACCAACTTTTAAAAAAATACCGTCTGAGTTTAATTTAAAACAAAAATAAATTAATAAAGAATTATATAAAAATGCCAATAAAATAATTTTATTGGCAAGTACCCAAACGTTATCATTTCAGCCAGATGTTTTTACAGATAAAAATGTAAGTATACCTCCAAAAAATAAAATAAAAGAGGGGACAATCCAAAAAGACAAAGAAGTAATATTAAAAAATAATGTTTTTGAAAAAAAACTATTTATGTAAAAAAAGTAATGAAGAAAAAAATTGTAATAATCAAATATGGAATAGAATAAAAATTTACAATTTTCATGAAAAAACATTAAGTGCGTAGGGCCTAAGTAGTCTAACTCATTTAACCAATCATCTGTTAACCCAGGTATAAGTTTTGATGCAGATATATTAAGAAAAGAATTCATTTTTTTTAAGTAAAACGTTCAATCAGCAAGTGAATTTAAATCATCTAGATTAATGAATTCAATAAGTATAAAAAAATCTAATATAAATTGATATAATGAGAAATTATGAATTGAATTAAAACTATTAGTTATATAGTTTGATTGAATTCAATCAAATAAAACAATATTTAGGATATTAGAATATAAATCGACAAAAAAGCTTAGCATAAAGTTTAAAATAGAATTTTATTTGATTTCAGATATACGCAATTTGCTAAGCAATAATTTTTTTAATTAATTCTATGATATAATTTGAATACTCTCAATAAAATGAAAACGTTAGTGTTTCAAATTCATGAGTATCAATAGTCATATAAACAGTTATTCAAAGAACTAAGCAGACCAAAGTTAGTGGTAAAAATACTTTCCAACACAAGGACATTAACTGATCATAACGAAATCTAGGAAGGGCGGATCATAACCAGAGAAAAAAAAAATAAATTAAATATGTTTTAAAAAATAAAAATAAACTTGTAAATAAAAAATTTGATTGTAAAAAATCTGGTAAAAAATTTACTGACCAACCTCCAAAAAAAAATAAAACAGTTAACAAACTCATATATAATATATTACCGTATTCAGCGATAAAAAAAAAAGCAAAAGGGAGTCCTGAGTATTCTGTATTGTAACCAGACACTAACTCAGATTCGGCTTCAGCAAAATCGAAAGGGGCTCTATTTGTTTCGGCTACTATTAAAATTAAAAATAAAGCGGTTTCAAGAGGTAAATACCAAAATAAAGAGCCATAATTTATTTGAAAGTTAACAACATCAATAATTTGCGTACTAGATGTTACTAGCATAACAATTAAAACTATTATACCTAAAACTAATTCATACGAAATCATTTGAGCACCTGCTCAAACACCACCTAAAAAGGCATACTTAGAATTACTAGACCATCCTGCTAATAATATGGAAATTGAACCAAGTACAGAAATACAAAAAAGAACAAGAATTTCGTAATCAAATTGTAAAACTGAACCATATGGAGAAGTTGGAACCACAAACCAAAGTAAAATCATAAAAACAATTGACCATTGGGATGCCAATATAAAAATTCAATTTTCGGATTGAACAGGGATTACAATTTCTTTTATAATAAGTTTTACCCCATCAATTAATGGTTGGGCTGATCCTTTTATACCGACTTTATTTGGACCTCATCACTTTTGAACTGATGCTAAAACTTTTCATTCTAGTAGTGTAGAATACGCAATTATTAATAATATAGGAACAATAATAAGTATGCCAGTAATTATTTTCCAAATAAAAATTAGTATTATACCTTCATAAGAAGAAATAATATCAATAATATCATTATCAAATAATATATATCAAAAAGTTATATCAGTATTTTTTATACTATAGAATGCTAATAAATCTTTTTTTATAGTATAATTTTCAAATGAAAGCAATGAAGATCAAGTAAAATTGATTAAAGACATTAAATTAAAAAAAAAATTTGAAGCATAAATAATTTTAAAGAAAGTAGGAGCAGCAAGATAAACTTCAACCATTGATCATGGTAAGTGTTTTAAAACAGCTCATACTGGTAATTTAACGGCTCAATATCCTGCATATTTAGCCCATGGTTTGGGTTCTAAATCATGGGCGAAAAGATGAGCGTTATCAAAAACTAATTCGTTAACAAATGCTTCTTTGCCCGGTCTATAAAGAAGATTATATAAACCAGAAATTTTTTTATATAAGAATGAAATATTTCGTTCAAAAAATCTAACTAAATCTTGAATAATCATACTAATATGAGTAAAAATATAAATTTAGAAACCGTATAGTTTCTTCATCATATAGATCTTCTAAATAAAAAAGAAATGATTCGTGAACGAACATTTCAGTTGGTTGATTATAACTTGAAAAGTTAAAATTTGAAAAGTAAAGTTGAAAAAGATAAATACTGAACTTTTTAGAAATATTTTGAACAGCAAATTTTTCTCTGAAAACTAAATGTTTAAAAAATTCTTTTTTCTCACGATGTAACAGGTATAGTTGTTGTAAATTTATTTTCTTTATAAAATTTCTTAAATTATTATTAATAATAATTGAATTATAATAAGAATTTTCATAAATATTACTTGATAAATCAAAAGTTCGACTTATACTTAAAACCACAATAATTGCAATTAGTAATAATAGCACTAAAGCAAATAATTCATTGTAGGAGACCTTGAAGGCGGCACTTGCAACTTTATCTATATCAGTAAAATATGGAAAAAGTGATAAATCAAAATTATTAATAAAACCAAATGAGATTGAATTAG
>CAYZDK010000085.1:0-3002 GCA_964477255.1 uncultured Polaribacter sp. | reverse complement strand
ATTCTAAAACAAAGACCTGTAGGGTTACCAGATGCAAACACTTGGAGTTTAGAGAGTTCACCAATTCCAGTTTTAAAAGATGGTGAAGTTTTAATTCAACACCATTACATCTCTTTAGATCCAGCAATGCGTGGTTGGATGAACGATTCTAAATCATATATTCCTCCAGTTGCTTTAAATGATGTAATGAGAGCTGGTTCTATTGGTAAAGTTGTAAAAACAAAAGGTAAAACAAACTTTGCTGTTGGTGATGTTGTTACAGGTTGGGGTGGTGTTCAGCAATATGTTAAAACAAATGGAGAAGGTTGGTATCAAGTTGATACAAATTTAGCTCCAATGCCAATGTATATAGGTACTTTAGGGATGCCAGGTATGACTGCCTATTTTGGAATTACAGAAGTTGGTAAAATTAAAAAAGGGGATATTGTATTAGTTTCAGGTGCTGCTGGTGCTGTTGGAAGTGTTGTTGGTCAAATTGCAAAAATTAAAGGTTGTACAGTTATAGGAATTGCAGGTGGAAAAGAGAAATGCGATTACCTGAGTAAAGAACTTGATTTTGATGAAGCAATAGATTACAAATCTGAAAATATTTACACTGCTTTAAAACAAAAATGTCCAAAAGGAATTGATGTATTTTTTGATAATGTAGGAGGAGAAATCCTAGATGCTGCTCTTACAAAATTAAGAATGCATGCCAGAGTTGTAATTTGTGGTGCAATTTCACAATACAACAATACCACAAAAATAAAAGGGCCAAGTAATTACCTATCTTTATTGGTTACGAGATCTACCATGCAAGGAATGGTAGTTATGGATTATGCAAAACATTACCAAGATGCCGCAAAACAAATGGGAATTTGGTTGCAAGAAGGCAAGCTTAAATCTAGAGAAGCAATTTACGAGGGAATAGAAAATTTTCAGACAACGTTCAACCGTTTGTTTACAGGCGATAAAAAAGGGAAATTAATTTTAAAAGTAATAGAAGAGTAGTGGAGCATTTTTTTCAATGTCCTTATTGTTGGGAAGAAATATCTATGTTGCTAGATACAAGTGTTCGCGAACAAACGTATATCGAAGACTGTGAAGTTTGTTGTAACCCCATAGAAGTTTCGCCAAAGTTTGATAATGGAGAGTTAATAGCTTTTGATTCTCAATCTATAGAACAATAGCTCTATTTCAATGGATTTTTCCAATCAAAGTGTTCGAATATTTTTAACCAATCTTCTGGAAAATCAGAGTTAACGTCAATTTTTTCTTCTGTAAATGGATGGAAGAAGCTTAAAGATCCTGCATGTAAAAATAAATGGCTACAACCAAATTGTTTTTGAAACATCAGGTTATGGTTTTTATCGCCATATTTAGGATCGCCAATAATAGGATTGGCTATTTTATTCATATGAATTCTAAGTTGGTGCAATCTTCCAGTTTTTGGACTAAGTGAAACCATGCTGTATCTAGAAGAATCGTAAGGTTTAACAGGTATATCTAATTCTATTTTACATAATGTTTTTAGTACTGTTTCTGCATCTTTGTGCTCGTTTGCATCTCTACCTTTAACAGGACTATCTATGTGTAATGCGTCTTTAGAGAAACCACGAACAATTGCAAAGTACGTTTTGTTAATTTTCTGATGTATAAATAGCTCTTGAAATTTTGAAACATAAGATGTATCTTTAGCAAAGAGAACTAAACCAGAGGTTTTTCTATCTAAACGATGTACAGGATAATATTTTTCACGAAATTGATTCTTTATTAACTGTACTAAAGAAAATTCATCAAGTTTATTTCTTGAATGGTGTGCATGGTGAACCAGAACATTGTTTGGTTTTGTTACAATAAAACAATAGGAATCTTCATAAATTTTTTGAATCACTTTTTACTAATTTTATGCGTTATTTTAACATTATTATACTTTTCTTGCTAATTATGGGGTGTAAATCTAGTAATTCAGTTGTAGAAAACGAGAATAGAAAATCGAAACTTTTACAAATAAAGAAACTAGTAGAAGATAAAAACTGGAAAACTATTTATGACAATGCTAAACCATTAGATAACCAAACTATAAATAAAAATACCACTAGGTTAAATGGAGGTTTACGAAATCAAATACCAATTAACGGAAATGAATTTATTAACGTTACAAAAGATAGTATAGAGGTTAGTTTGTCTTATTTTGGGACTTTTACAATTGGCGCAACATATTCACCATCAGCATCTAAACAGTTTCAATTTAAAAGAAAAATAGACGCTTACAATGTAGCTTTAGAGAAAAATTCTAAACATGTATCTCTACAGTTAGTTGTTTTAGATAATAAAGAAAAAATAACAATTTCATTTAAGTTTTACTCCAACAACAAAGTAAATGCAACTATAGATAGTAATCATAGAACTTCTATATTATATACAGGAACTCTAAAAAAATAAAATATGCGTACGTTTAAAATTATAGTAGTAGTATTTTTTTTCATCATTAGCGGATGTAAATCTACAGCAAGTGTAGCAGAAATGGAGCAACTTAAAAGTACTGTTGCATCATCTACATTTAAATCTACTTACCAAACTGCAATACCAGTAGCGTTTGTAAATGTTAGGGGCATAACCAATTTCTTACCACCAGGAAGTAACCAAAACAGTATTAATTTAGCAATGCATTCTTCGCATTTTAATGCAGATGATGAAAATGTAGATTTAAGATTACCTTTTTATGGGGAGCAACAATCTAAAGTAGATTATTCTAATAGTGGTTATAGTGGTTTCTTATTTAAAGGAAAACCCAATAAACTAGCCACAAAGTTTAACAAGAAAAATAATAGTTATACCATTACGTATTGGATTACCACAGAAAATGAGGAATTAAAAATATTTGTGAACATGTTTGCTAGTAATAAAGTAATAGTAACAGTTAATAGCAGTATAAGAACATCGGTTACGTATTATGGCACTTGGAGTGTTTCTTAGCATTCCAAAATATCCTATTTAACATAATATATATTATAGTACAA
>CAYZDK010000084.1:0-3190 GCA_964477255.1 uncultured Polaribacter sp. | reverse complement strand
TAAATAGTATTGCCGTTTTCTGACTTTATAACAAAGTCTTCTAATTCGTCTGGAGCATTAATTTCTCCTAAAATTCGGATAGTTCTTCTTTGTCCGCTTGCTATAAGATTTCCTGCAGAAGAAGTTACATTTTCGTTTCTAATGGCATTAATAATGTCATTGAAGTTTACATTCATTGCCATCATTTTATAGATATCTACAGCAACTTCTACTTCTCTTTCTTGAACACCACGTATATCTGCTTGTTTTACTTCTGGTAAATCTTCGATTTCGTCCTGTAAATATTCTGCAAATTCTTTTAAATTCTGTAATGGATAATCGCCAGAAATATTAATGTTTAAGAACGGAATTTCTTCAGACATACTTAAATCAAAAGCATTAGGATCTACTTTAGCGCCATTAAACGTTGGCCAATCTTCAGATGCTTTTTCTGCATCTAGTTTGTCTTTTACCCGCTGTTTGGCTATTTCCACATCCATATCATCATCAAACTCAACAATAATCATAGAGTAGTCTTCTTGAGAGGTAGAAGTAATTTCTACCACACCACTTAAGCCTTTTAGTTGATCTTCTAAAGGATCTGTAATTAGCGTTTCTATATCTTCTGCTGTATTTCCAGGATATAGGGTACTGATATAGATTTTAGTTTCTTTAATTTCCGGGAAATCCTCTCTAGGCATATTAAAATATGCAGAGATACCTAAAATTAGAATTAAGAAAATGGCCACATACATGGTGGTGCTATTCGAAATAGCCCATGAGGATAGCTTAAATTCTTTATCGGTTTTCTTTTTAGTAGTCATTCTTTATGTAATTAGTTGCTAGCAATTTTAATTTCTTGACCGTCTTTAACAGATCTAGCGCCAGCTTGAATTAATAAGTCGCCAGTAGATACACCCTTTAATATTTCAATAACATCACCTTGCGTTTTACCTGTGGTAACAATAGTTTGTTTTGCAATATTTTTATTGTTGTTTTTTTCTACGCGATACACATATTGATCTCCTGCTGCATTTTCTGAAATAATGCTTTGCGGTATTAGAATCGCATTTTCGCTGGTATAATCGTTAATTTTAATTTTTGCAGTTAGGTTTGGTTTTATATTTCCTTTGGTATTTGGAACCGTAATTTCTACGCGAAACGTTCTGTTTGCAGGATTTATAAAATTACCTGTTTGTCTCACTTTAGTAGTAACTGTTTCGCCAAGTACAGGAAAATAGATTTCTACATCTTTACCAGGGGTAATCGCTGCAATATAGGTTTCTGGAACATCTGCCTCTAAATACATATTATTTAAATTAATAATTCTAAATATTTCAGAACCAGGACCAGGAGCAACAACATTTCCTTGATCTTTAATAACGTCGTCTATAATACCAGAAAAAGGAGCTCTAATATTAAACTTATCTATTTGCGATTTTAATTGCGCTAGTTGATTAGATAGCGATTCGTAATTGGTTTTAGACTGTAAGTACTGAATTTCAGAACCTATCTTTTGTTCCCAAAGATTTTTTTGTCGCTCAAAAGTTGTCTTTGCTAAACTTACCTGTGCTTCTAGTTGTGCTACTTGATTTGCCATACCACCATCATCAATAACAGCAAGAATTTGTCCTTTGGCTACTTTTTGCCCTTCTTTTACCTTAACAGTTTCTAAAGTTCCAGCCATTTCTGGGTAAATTAATACATTCTGTTTGGTTTTAACATCCCCTTGAATTTCTAAATAGTGGCTAAAAAGTTCTTCTTTTAGTTCTATTGCAGTAACTAATGAAACTTTTTTAATGGTATCTAGTTTTGCAATGGCATTGTTTAATAGCTTTATTTCTTCTTGAAGTGCCAGCTTTTGTTGGTCTAATTCCGACTTTTTCGCTCTAATTTTTTGCAAATCGTTTGTAGCGATTACCTCTTCTAAAGTGGCTTTGTTTTCCCCTCCACAAGAGACAAGAAATAGGCTTACAAATAGTATTGAATATATAGTTTTCATTTTCTGTTAGTTATTTTATTGGAATATTTAATGCGTTTTCTAAGGCTGCTTTTTTAGCAATTACATCAAGCATTGCCTGAATGTAATTTTGTTGTTGGCTATACAATTGGTTTTGCGCTTGTAATAAATCGAAGCTAGAAGATAACCCTTCGAAAAATTTTACACGTTGCTTTTTTTCTATACGTTCTGCAAGCGTTAAATTCTTAGAAGAAGTTTCGTAGTTTTCGATGCTAAATTGGTAATCGCTTTTTGCTTTTTCTGCTTGTAAACTTAATTGTTGGCGTGTTTCTATTAATTTAATGTCAGCATTCTCTAATTCAATCTTAGCTTGGGCAGTTTTTGCTTTTCTTCCAAAACTGCTAAAAATAGGTACGTTAAGATTAACCCCAACTAAAGAAACATCGAACCAGTTTTGATCGCCATTAAAAAAGGTAAAAGAATCGGAAAACGCTTGCGAACCGTAGTTTATAAAAGCACTAATGGTTGGTAAGTTTTTACTTTTCTCTAATTTTACCATTAAACGCTTGGTTTCTCTATCGTTTTCTGCTATTTTAAAATCTATATGTTCGTCTACATTAAAATTTTTAGCAAGCAATTCTAGTGCAATATTTTCTTGAACCAAACTATCTAAACTATCGGTTAGCTCTATTTCTGTAGCAATTGGGTTGCCCAATGCTAAGTTTAGCATTTGGTAAGAAATAACGGTTAATCGTTCTAAATTTGACAGTTGGTTTTTAATGTTGCTTAACGTTATTTGCAGTTGTTCTACATCTTCTTCTTCATTAAGTCCGTTTGCATTAATCTTTTTGGCATCTTCTAGGTTTTTCGCAACAATTTTTAAATTGTTTCGCATGATCTCTACCCCTTTTTCCGAAACCAAAACGTTTCCATAAGCATTAATTACAGCCTCTCTAGTAGTTAAAGCTGTTTTCTCTTTTGCTTGTTTAGAAATCTTTAAAAAGGTTTTAGAAGCTTGTAAGCCCACCAAATAAGAGCCATCAAAAATTAATTGCGATAAGGTTGCAGTTGCATTCATGTTTTGTGGGGTACCAAAAACTACCGGAATAAATCCTCCTGGTGCAACAGGATCTCTATTTGCTTGTAAATCAAAGAAATCTTCTACCGTTTCTACAATAGAAGACGTGCTATCAAAGGCAGCAGCAGGTAATAAAGAAACAGGCTGTTTGATAAAGTTTTGGTATTCTACAG
>CAYZDK010000083.1:0-3281 GCA_964477255.1 uncultured Polaribacter sp. | reverse complement strand
GGCAACTAAACGATTGTTGGCCTGCAATTTCTTGGTCTTCTATAGATTATTTTGGTAATTGGAAAGCTTTGCATTATAAAATTAAAAATGCTTATAAAAACGTAATTTTTTCAGTTTCAGAATCGAAGAATGCAATAGAATTGTATGGAATTAATGATACATTTTCAGAAATAACAGATACCCTAAAATTACACTTAATGGATTTTCAAGGAAATGTATTATGGGCAAAAAAGAAAGTAGTTTCTTTAGAGGAAAATAGTAGTAATGTACTGTATAGCCTTCCAAAGGTTTCTTTTAAAAAAGATGCTACACTTTTAAAAATTAACTTTAAAGATTTTGAATCTTATTATTACTTTGTTAAGCCCAAAAAACTAAAACTTAAAAAAGAAACTATTGCCAAAACTATGCAACGTGTTTCTAATGGTTATAAAATAACCTTAAAAAGCAACACTTTACAAAAAGATGTATTTCTTCAAGCAAATATTAAAGGAGAGTTTAGCAATAACTATTTTGATTTACTTCCAAAAAAGGAGAAAACATTATTATTTAAAACGGAAGATAAGTCTATTTTAAAATTAGAATTAAAAACGTTAAACAATCTAAATTTAAGTTACTAAGAGAAAAAAATTAATTTTATTCTTCTCTTTTAACAAACCATTTATCTATAATTTATTGCGTTTTATCGATTAGATTTAAAAATAGTATAAGAACAAATTATTTTTGTACAAGAAAAAAAGTATTCCATGAAAATTTCTTACAGAATATTAGTATTAGTGCAACTTATAATATGGTCTTGTACGCCGAGTGTTTCAGAGCAAGAAGAGATTATTTTAAATGAAGATAACGATGCTATTGCAAATCTTAAAGTACCAAACAACTTTAACTTTGAAACTACAACTGTAGTAAATGCATCCATAGAAGTAAAAGGCCTTGAGAATGAAGTACTCTCAGGAGTTAAAGTAAGTTTTTTTACAAAGCATCCAGATTTTGGTGGTTCCTTAATTAATTCTGGTTTTACAAATAATTCAGGTATTTTAAATACTGATATTTTACTTCCAACATACTTAGAAGAAATTTTTGTGCAAGTACATAGTATTGGTTTTGCTAACCAAACAACGGTTGCAATTAGTCCATCCATCACATTAGAATTTGGTGGAAAGCCTGAAAGTGAAAAAAATGCAACAAAAAATACAGTTAAGGCTAAAAATTCTTCAAACAAAAGGGTACATATAGCAGATAACTACTATTACATGGGTGATTTTTCTACTGGTTCTTTTGGTGGAAAACCAGAATATTTAGAAGCAAGTAGAGATGCTTTAGATCGTACTTTTTTAGATGATGTGAATGCTTCTTTACCAGAGAATAGACCTGTTCCTCAATACAATCCTCACTATCTTACAAGTGGTAACCAATTAGATGTTAATGTAACTAAGAAAAGTGATGTTTGGGTAACTTTTGTAACAGAAGGAGCAGGCTACAAAAATTCTTTAGGATACTTTGTTTTTGACACAAACAACCCACCTTCAAGTGTCAATGAAATAGATTCTATTTTTGTAGTGCTACCAAATGCCTCTTTAAAATGGAGTGGTGGAAACCTTAGAGCTGGTGATAAAGTAAAACTAGGTACTTTTCCTCCAGGTAAAAGTATCTCATGGGTACTTTTTCAACAAGGTTGGAATGGTTCTGGAGTTAATGTAAATAACACTAAATTCTTTTCTAGAAGCGAATTAAATACTATAGAAACTGACCCTACAAAAAGACAACATACAGTTCAGTTAGCAGACTATGGTAGAAATATATTTTTAAACGGTTTTGAAGACCAAACTCGTTCAGAAAGTAGCGATAATGATTTTAACGATTTAGTATTCTATGTATCTGCCAATCCATGGTCTGGTATTTCAACTTCCAAAGCACCAACTTTAACCGCAAGTAAAGATTCTGATGACGATGGAATAAATGATGATGTAGATGACTACCCTAATGGAGAAGGTGCTGCAAAAAACACTTTTACTGGTTCTTTAGCATTTGAAGACTTATGGCCAAACCAAGGAGATTACGATTTTAATGATTTGGTTTTAGATTACAAAATAAACCATATTTTAAATGGAAACAATAAAGTAGTAAAAATAGAAGCAGAATGGACGATTAAAGCTGTGTTAGCAACTTTAAGAAACGGATTTGGAATTCAATTAGGTAATTTATCGCCAAACTCTGTAGAGAGTGTTACAGGTATAGACTTAAAAGAAGATTACATTACAAATAACGGCAACGATACTGAAGCCAATCAAAGCAAAGCAACAATTATTTTATTTGATAATGTTTTCAAGCAAAATAGAAAGTTTACTATAACTATTAATTTTAAAAATCCAGTATCTCAAAGTCAATTAGGTTTACCTCCTTACAACCCTTTTTTAATAGTTCATGGAGAAAGAGGTAAAGAAGTGCATTTGCCAGGTTATAAACCAACAGATTTAGCAGACACAAGTTTATTTGGTAATGGAGATGATGCTTCCAATCTTGGAGGTTCTAGAACTTACAAAACAATTAATGGATTACCTTGGGCTATAAGTTTACCAGAACCTTTTGATTTTCCTAAAGCAGCAATTCCAATTAATAAAGCTTATTTAAACTTTGAAAATTGGGCTATAAGCGGAGGTAATTTAAAGAAAGATTGGTATCTTGATATGCCTGAGAATAGAGATGAGTCTAAAATTTCTAATTAGTATTCGTATCTTTCAAAAACTGGCTAAGTAAGAAACCTGACCCATAACCAAACATTTGTATAAACGTAGTAAACACTGTTAAAAATCCAACTCGAAAATTGTTTACAAAACTTGCGTGTATAAATACTGCCATAAAATATAAGTAGTAAAAACTAAACAATTCTACATAACCAAAAATTAATAGTACCAAACCTAAAGTAAAACCAACAATAAATAGACTTGGCAGCCAAAACGTTAGTTTCTTTGATGCTGGATATTTTGTGTTTAAAATTGGTCTTGCTTTACCAAAAGAATACGTTTGTTTAAAAAACTGCCAAAAAGATGTTCTCCTTTTATGATATACAAATGCCTCTGCAATTAATTGGGTTGAAAAGCCATTCTGCCAAAGACGAAAGGTTAAATCTATGTCTTCTCCAGTTTTCATAGTAGAAAAACCTTTTGTTACGGAAAATGCTTTCTTAGAAATACCTAAATTATAGCTTCTTAATTGGTATTTGCCTATTCCATTTTTTTTACCACGTATACCTCCTGTAGTTAAAAAGCTAGTCATAGAGTAGT
>CAYZDK010000082.1:0-3473 GCA_964477255.1 uncultured Polaribacter sp. | reverse complement strand
TCTCGAAGGATTATTTTTCTAAATTTTTTTTCTACTAATATAATTTTAAAAAATGTATGTATATCTTTCACTGCACTAGTAAATACTAACGTTAGCAGATGATCTAACCATAATTATCTTCGCTTTTTAATATACATATCGTTGCATAATTATTGTTCTAAAAGAAGTATTATTTGGAGCAATTAGATTAAATGATTTTTCCATCCCAGATTTTAAGATGCATTCAATTTGTTTATCTGATAAACTTATTTTTTCTCCAAAATTAACAAGGCTACAAGAGATAACCTTTCCATTTTGATTTACCATAAACCTGAATGCTATTATACTTTTTTTATTTTTTATAGGGTTTAATACATCAGTAGATAAACAGTTTTTAATAAAATCTAAATTTGTTTGCCCTGATATTTTTAAGGATTTACTTAATACCCCTGTAATTTTAGGATCTTGTTCTAGATAAACTTTATGTTCTTTAGAATAGTTGTTGGTTCTATACTCAACTCGCTTGTCTTTTATGATTGTTTCAAAAGCATTAGACTGTGAGTGTCCATGATACTTAGAAAATAATATAAAAGATATAAGAATTAATTTTTTCATTATTATTAGTTTATCATCCGTAATTTAATTGGAATTGGCAAACCTATATTTAAAATAGGTCTTAACTTTTCCTTTAGCATCTTTTAATTGAAAACCAGATAACCAACCTTTTATTTTACCATCCTCTATTTTTTTCGTTGGTGTAATTAGCGTATTAAAATCCTACCGCTAGCGCTCGTTTGCAACGAGTGCATACCATACAAAGATAGAATAGCTAGATGCTACTTTAACAATTGTGTGTTTATCTTTCACAGCACTAGTAAATACTAGCGCTAGCAGGGTTTAATGTTAGATTGTTTTAAACTTTAACTTTATAGATTTGACAGTCTTTTGAGTGTCATTAAACTCTATTTCCATAAAAGAAAAATTTGACTTAAATTTTTTGTATTCAAATTCTTCATCATTTATAAACTTTCCCTGAATATTTGTTGTTTTAATTTTAGATTTTGCTTTTTTAAAGAGTTCATTGTTTGTTAATTTTTCATCTTTATAAGCTATATTGATTTTAGAAACATCTTTAATAATAAATTCAACTAAATCTGGATACCCGTTATTATTTACGTAGGTTAACTCAAAACCATCATATTCTAATTTAGTAACTACTTCTACAATTGATTTTTCAGTACTTATATTTTTGGGTTTACCAAATACTTTTAAATTACTAAAATCATTTCCTGGTTGTGTTATTTTAAATAAAGGTAATTTATTAAAATAAAATTCTTGAATGGAATTATTATCTACTAAAAATTTATTATTTTTTTGAGAAAATAGTGTAGATGTTATTAATAATGTAATAAATAAAATATTTTTCATAATTAGCAGTTGTTATTTGCACTCCCTTGATTGTCAAAAGTTGCATTTAAGTATAATTCTATGTTTAATGCTGTCATATCGTTATATGATTCATTTCCTGTTTTTTTTCTAACCTCTAAATGTAAGTGTGGTTCACCTTTAGCAGTACCTGAATCTCCTGATAACCCAATTAATTGACCTTTTGAAATTGTACCTGAAATATTTGGTTTGGATTTTAGATGCGCATATAAATAAAATAAATTACCAGACCTTATTATAACATAATTTCCAAAAGTACTACTTACTGAAGAAGCATATACAGAGCCATTTGATACACTATAAATATTTGTACCTATATCTGCTTTTAAATCAATACCTGCGTGAAACCTGTCACCTAATATATTATTACATGTTCTTGTCGGGTCTTTCCTTACACATCCATATCTGTTAGCATTTTTACCTGAATTATATTCTGTAATTTCCATTTTCTCTAAAGGATCACCAGCACATGGCTTTTTCACACACTTTCCATTAAAATCTTCCGTGTAAGCTTCAGGGCGTGGTTGTGATTTGTGTTTTATTCTATTATTTCAACATGTTGAACTTGAGTTAGTATTGCTTTTTTATTTATTGAATCTAATTCAACTATAAATATTTTCTCATACCTCCCTTTTATCTTATAAAAATCTATATTTTTTTTCATTTCTTCTTTTAACCATCTGTAAGATTTTAAATTGTATTTTTTTATTTCTATTAAATTCAAAGTATCCTTTAAAGCTCTAACTTTATATTCTCCATTACTTTTAGAATATTTTCTTTCTTCTTCTAATGTTAAAGAAGAAAAGTGAAGAATATCTTTTTGCTTTTTTGAGTTTTTAGTTACAAGAGAATAAATCCTTAAGTTGTTTAAAGACGTTGTTTTATTAATATATGTTTTATTCTTTTTTTCTTTAAAAATTAGATATAAGTTCGTTTTATTTTGGCAGGATATTAATGTAATATTGAAAAAAAGTACTAGAATTTTTATTAACTTTTTCAATTTATTCTATTTCGTGAACTACTTGTACTTTAATATATTTATTTCCATTAACCAAAAAAATTACAAATTTTCCTAAATACTCTGCTAATTTCCAATCATCAATTTTGTTCCTTTTGTAATATGAATTAGAGTCTTCAATAAGGTTTCTGAAACAAATTATTTTCTGATGCTTTAAATCTGTATATTTTTCTTTTTCTAATAAATAAACAAGACCATCATTACCGCTTCCCTTAACTATATAGGAAAATTCTGATTTTGTGGGGTCTTTCCATTTTTTTAATAATAATTTATCACTGTTGGCAATAAATAGTGTGTCTTTATTCTGACTAGATATTGTAATACTAAAAGATATAAAAACAAAAGAAAATAATAGGATAGATTTTTTCATAACTAATTTGGACAATTTTTAGTTGTTTTATGATAATAATTATTTAAAGCATTGGTTAATTGTGTCTTATTTGAATCTGTTAAATTCTTATAAGCTTTTACATTAGAATCTTTTAAACCTTGCCATGCAAGTGCTTCATAAAAGCTATTTGGCAATGGATTTGTACCATTATTAGTTAGATAGTTATAATCACCTACTAAAATATTTTTATGAAAATCCTTTAATGTATTTTTAATCAAGCTTACGTATAAATCTGCCATTGCATTATGTTGCTTCTCCCCGCTAGCGCTCGTTTGCAATGAGTGCATATCAATACACAATTAGAATAACTACATTCTACTTTAAAAATTGTATGCTAATCTTTCACAGCACTAGTAAATACTTGCGCTAGCAGGGGTCACAACTAATGGATAATAATATTAGAATTAAAATTAATTTTCTCATTTGTAGGTTTTTATTCAACTTGCTTAACTAATTCAATAATTTTATCCTTTGTTTTAAGTTTTATTAATTTATCTGTAATCTTAATAATTTTATATTTGACAATTTGATTCTTAATTGCTTTAGGGTGACCAAATTGTTCTTTGGCTTTATTCATAAAAACTTCAATATTATAATTACTATCACCGTCTAAATAGATAACTTGTTTAGACAGAAATA
>CAYZDK010000081.1:0-4068 GCA_964477255.1 uncultured Polaribacter sp. | reverse complement strand
TCAATGGCATCAAGTTTGATTATTTTCAATTGTTAAATAAAGTGTAAAGTAGGTCAATATTAAACAAAATAGTCGCAAAAAAATAATAACTTTGCGTTAAAATTATAAATTAGTTAATGTCAAAAAAAACAGTAAGCGCAGACGAATTAATCGCTGTTATTATTAAAGGAATTGATGAAGTAAAGGGAGAGGATATTCAATTACTAGATTTAAGAGAAATAGAAAATACCGTATGTGATTATTTTATTATTTGTACAGGTAATTCCAATACACAAGTAAACGCTATTTCAGGGTCAATACAAAAACTTGTTAGCAAAGAAACAAAAGACAAGCCTTGGCACGTAGAAGGTGAAACCAATGCAGAGTGGATTTTAGTAGATTATGTAAACGTTGTTGTGCATATTTTTCAAAAACATGTTCGTGATTTTTATGACATAGAGAGTTTATGGGGAGATGCTAAAATTACGCAAATTAGTACAGTCTAAATTGAATTTATATTTGAAGAAATGAACGAAAAAAAGAACAATAATAAACCAAACATACCAAAGTTTAAATTCAATTCGTATTGGATTTATGCTGCAATTTTTATTACAATAATTGCATTTCAATTTTTTAATAGTGGCGATTTAGCATCCAATAGCATTAGTAAAAATAAATTTGATGAAATTCTTAGAGACAACGATATAAAAGAAATTGTTGTTATCAATAGAGATGTAGCTCAAATTTATTTAACAAAAGATGCTTTAGAAAAAGACAAACACAAGAAATTTACTTCTTCTGCTTTTTACAGGCCAGGTGCTCCTGTTTATGAGTATAACTTTGGAGATCAAAAAAACTTTGAAGACAGTATAGCAAAGGCCAAAAGCGAAAATAGCAATTTAATTGTAGATATTAGAAACAAAGAAAAGACTAGTTTCTTTGATATGATAATAGGCTTCTTGCCATTCATTATACTAATAGCTATTTGGTTGTTCTTTATGAGAAGAATGTCTGGTGGTGGTGCAGGTGGTGGTGCAGGAGGTCAAATTTTTAGTATCGGAAAATCTAAAGCAAAGCTTTTTGATGAGAATACAAAAGTAAAAACAACTTTCGAAAACGTTGCAGGCCTAGAAGGTGCAAAAGAAGAAGTACAAGAGATAGTAGATTTCTTAAAAAGTCCTGCAAAATATACCTCTTTAGGAGGTAAAATTCCAAAAGGAGCATTGTTAGTTGGGCCTCCAGGTACAGGAAAAACATTATTAGCCAAAGCTGTAGCAGGTGAAGCAGGTGTTCCATTCTTTTCTCTATCAGGTTCCGATTTTGTAGAAATGTTTGTAGGTGTTGGAGCTTCTCGTGTTCGAGATTTGTTTAAACAAGCACAACAGAAATCACCATCCATTATATTTATAGACGAGATAGATGCAATTGGTAGAGCTCGTGGAAAAAATAGCATGACAGGAGGTAATGATGAGCGTGAAAACACCCTAAATCAACTTTTAACAGAAATGGATGGATTTGGTACAGACACCAATGTAATTGTACTAGCAGCTACCAACAGAGCAGATGTTTTAGACAAAGCATTAATGCGTGCTGGAAGATTTGACAGACAGATTTATGTAGATTTACCAGACATTAGAGAGCGTCAAGAAATTTTTGAAGTACATATTAAACCATTAAAGTTAGCTGAAGATGTAAATGTAGAGTTCCTTGCACAGCAAACACCAGGTTTTTCGGGTGCAGATATAGCAAACATGAGTAATGAAGCTGCATTAATTGCTGCCAGAAATGGTAAAAAAGCAATTCACCATCAAGATTTCTTAGATGCTGTAGATAGGATTGTTGGTGGTTTAGAAAAAAAGAAAAAAGTGATAACACCAAAAGAGAAAAAAGTTATTGCTTATCATGAAGCTGGACATGCAACAGTTAGTTGGATGTTAGAACATGCAGCACCTCTTGTTAAAGTTACTATTGTGCCAAGGGGACAATCTTTAGGAGCAGCTTGGTATTTACCAGCAGAAAGAATGATTGTGCAAACAGAACAAATGTTAGATGAAATGTGTGCAACACTAGGAGGTAGGGCTGCAGAAAAAATTATATTTGACAAAATCTCTACTGGTGCACTAAGTGATTTAGAAAAAGTAACCAAGCAGGCAAGGGCCATGGTAACAGTATATGGTTTAAACGAAGAGGTAGGTAATATTACGTATTACGATTCTTCTGGGAATGATGCTTTCGTAAAACCTTACAGCGAAGAAACTGGTAAAAAAATAGACAAAGAAATCTCTTTAATGATAGAGAAACAATACCAAAGAGCTGTTGATTTACTTAGAGAAAATAAAGAAAAACTTACCGTTTTAGCAGAATTACTTCTAGAAAAAGAAGTTATTTTTAAAGACGATTTAGAAAAAATATTTGGAAAAAGACCGTTTGAGAATACAGAAGAAGACTCAGAAATAGAGGCCAAGTTAAATTCATCAGACGAGAAAGTAGATTCTGTAAAAGAGTAATTTTTAATGAATTTTTTCAAAAAACTATTTAATAAGTCTTATCAAGAGCAAGAAGAAGCAGCTAGCAAGGATGTGAAACTTGCTCTTGATGATTTATTTGTTCATAATTTTGTTAACAAAGGCGGCAAATTTTTATACTGCCTTAGTGAAAGTGAAGTAACACAAAACCTTAAAAAAATACTTTTAGAAAACGATTGGAAATCGTTATTTTTATTAGATACTATGCTAGATTATTTTATTTGTAATCAAGAAGTTAGCTTATCTAATACTGCAAAAAAAAATACCCCGGTTTTTACAACTTGCGAACATTTAATAGCAGATAATGGAGATATTCTTTTTTCATCTCGTCAATTAGGAAGCACTAAATTATCTGAGTTCACTACTAACTTTATTGTTTTTGCCAAAACTAGCCAACTTGTAAAAAATTCAGGTCAAGGATTAACAGGTATTAAATCTCATACAAAAGGAAGTTTGCCTACTAATATTTCGGCCATAAAAAGTTACCAGTTAGAGAATAACGAGGATAACTTTTTGAATTACGGTAACAATAATGCAAAAAACCTATATTTGCTACTTTTAGAAGATCTATAGTATGAGAAACCTTTTAAGAAGGAGTTTTTCTGGGTTAATTTATGTTTTATTGTTAATAAGTGCTACCTTATTTTCTAAATATGCATATCTGATTTTAATAAGTGCTTTAGGATTCTTTTGCATTTTTGAGTTCTTAAAAATGATAGAATCAAAAGCTATAATTGCTTATTTAACTTTGCCTGCATTTATTTTCTTAATGTATCAAAGACAAGACAGTTATCCTGTTATTATCATATTAAGTTTTACCATACTTTCCTCTCTTTTCTTACTATACCAAATGTTACTAAAGAAAGAAATTAATTTTAGAGACGATCGCTCTAAAATTGGGTTAACAATTAGATATGTAGTATTTTCTATTGCTTTTTTAGGTCTCTTACCTTTTCATAAAGGTATATATAATCCGTATTTAATAATAGCCATATTAGTACTTATTTGGACTAATGATTCTTTTGCCTTTCTTGTAGGTAAAAACTTTGGAAAGAATAAATTATTTGAATCAATTTCACCAAAAAAGACTACTGAAGGATTTATTGGTGGTGTTGTTTTTGCAATTTTTGCTGCAATACTAATAAGTTTTTATAATAACTCTTTAACACTAATACATTGGATTTTTCTAGCCTTAATTGTATCTTTTCTTGGTACAGCAGGAGACTTAATAGAATCTAAATACAAAAGAAATGCTAATATAAAAGACAGCGGAAAAATTATGCCAGGTCATGGAGGTATATTAGATAGGTTAGATAGCTTGATGTTTGCTGCACCATTCGTATATTTGTATATTAATTTTATAATATGATTCGCTTTCATCGTGAAGGATATAAAATTATTAGTATTGCATTTATTATAGCAGTTGCTATAATTTTAGCTGCAGATAATTTTATTCTTATAAATTGGGTAAGTATAGCCATTCAAGTATTGGCTCTTTTCTTCTTAGTAATGATTTTACAGTTCTTTAGAAACCCTAAGAGAATTACAAAAGAAGATAATTCTA
>CAYZDK010000080.1:0-4170 GCA_964477255.1 uncultured Polaribacter sp. | reverse complement strand
TTAGATTTTTCTTTTATAAATATGGAGTCTCCTACTTCGTTAGAAGAAGTAGTTACCAAGAAAACAAAGTTAGTTTGGATAGAAACGCCATCGAATCCTTTAATGAAAATATCCGATATTGCCCAAATTACAAGTCTTGTTAAAAAGAAAAACAGTTCAATTTTAGTTGGGGTAGACAATACTTTTGCAACGCCTTTTTTACAGCAACCTTTAGACTTAGGGGTAGATATTGTTATGCATTCCGTAACCAAATATTTGGGAGGGCATTCAGATATTATGATGGGAGCTTTGGTGGTAAACAATACATTGTTGGCAGAACAAATCCATTTTATGCAATTTGCAGCAGGAGCTATTCCAAGTCCTATGGATTGCTTCTTGGCTTTGCGTGGTATAAAAACACTTCATGTTCGTATGCAAAGGCACTGTGAAAATGCCTTAGAGGTTGCAAAATTTTTGCAACAGCATCCAAAAGTTGGTAAGGTGTTTTATCCTGGTTTTACCTCACATCCTAACCACCAAATAGCAAAAAAACAAATGCGTGATTTTGGAGGTATGGTTTCTTTTTCATTTAAAAAAGATACCAAAGAAAGTGCTTTTCAATTTTTAGAAAAACTACAGGTGTTTACATTGGCAGAATCGTTAGGAGGCATAGAAAGCTTGGCAAACTATTCTGCATCTATGACACATGCTTCTGTTCCAAAAGAAGAACGTTTAAAAATGGGCATTACAGATTCTTTAGTTCGTTTAAGTGTAGGTATAGAAGCCATTGAAGATTTGTTAGAAGATGTGCAACAAGCCTTAGAATAGATTACTCTATGGTAAAAGTTTCTTCTAAAAAATAATTGGCACGAAGTTCTGCTTTATTTATTTGTGGATGATAAATAATTGGTTCTGGTAATTGCCATTTTAAAATATTGCCAGTATCCCATAGATTGTTTCTGTTTTCGTCTACAATTGCACGAATGGTATAATTTCCTGGAGGTAATAAATCAAAAGTAATTTTTTCTGAGGTAGCTACAATCTGTCTTGTTACAAAATCATTATTTTTTCCTGCAAGTAGTTCAATAATTAGATTTTTATTATTCGGATTATTAATAGCTATAGAGATATTACCATAATCTTCTACCTCTTTGGTTTGCATGGTATAGTTTAAAGAGTCGTTTTTTACCTGGTAAATGTCTTCTAAGGCGTTTGGTAAAAGCGTAATCTTAAAACTGCTTTTTGGGTTCTTTTTAAAGAGAATTCCAATTTTATTCTCTGTTTTACTTTCTAAAATATTGTAGGATAAAGGAATGGTATCTGCTTCAAATAATGCAATTTTGCTTGTATCTATTTTAGTTATAGGGTTATTAGTTTTTAAAAAGAAGGTATCTCTTAAATCTAAGGTTTTACCAATAGTAGACTCTATTTTTAGAGAATCTATTTGTTTTTTGCGAAGTCTAACAGTTACTGTGTCTACAGGTTTATGGTACGAAATTAAGAAATTTAAAGAATCGATACTTTTTAACGGTGTAAACCAATAATTAAGCGTGTCTTTATCTGTTTCAAAACGCTCTATACTTGCAAAAGAATCCGATACTTGTGATAACAGTTGTATTTGTAAACTGTCGCGTTTTCCTTCAAAACCAAATTGAATTTTGCCTCGTGTAACTTCTTGCGCTCTTCGAAAAGCAAAGTCTTGTGTTTCTCGAAATACCAAAACAGGATTTTCTATAATACTGTCTCTTGGTAATTCTAAAGTATCCGGATAAAACCCTATCTCTTCTATTTTAGGGTTGTAGATATAATCGTTAATTGCTTCTTTTAGTGCAAACAAACGGTATTTCCCTTTTTTTAGATTCGTAAAAGAAAATAACGTAGTATCTAGGGTGTTGGTAACATAGTTTGGTTTTCGCAAGAATACTGCAGAATCGTTGTAAGATGTATCTAAACGATATAATAATAAATTAACTTTTTTAATTTCATCTAGTTTTTTTACATCCCGAACTTTACCATCTACCGTTAAAGAATCTATGTAATTTCCCGTAGAAAATACATATTTAAAATTCTCTAAGGCATTTCCTTCATTATTGTCTTGCACTGCACTACCAAAATTAAAAATGTAGGTAGTATTGGCTTGTAGTGTATCTAATATGTCTATTTTAAACTTTTTACTTGCACTACCTTGTGGAAATACGTTTAATGGGTTCTTTAAAGGCGGAGAAACAATCAACTGGTTTGCTAAGTCTTTCATCACTACAAATTCGTTAAATTCTAATCGAATACGATCAGATTGAAACTTTGTTGTTTCATAAGCAGGATTAGCAACTACAAATACAGGTGCAGTTTCGTCTTTTGGGCCACCTTCTGGACGACCAGTTCTTGCACACTGCACATAAACAATAGCAAAAGTTATAATAAGTATATTCCTAAAAACACCTTTCACAAGAAAAAATTTAGATACAAATTAACGACATATTTTTTACATAAAAAGTATAAAATTTACTCCGTATACGCCAAAGTTACAATACTAACTTTACAGTTTAGTTTTTCTTGAATTTCTTTTGCACAAGCTATTAATGTAGCTCCTGTCGTAATAACATCATCTACCAATAAAACATGGGTATATTTTTTTAGATTTTTATCTTGCACACTAAATTTTGTGCCAACATTTTTAAACCGTTCCAAACGAGATTTTAAAGTTTGTGTTTCTGAATTGGTTACTCGAAATAATAAATTATCTACAAACGGCTTTTCTAAATAGTTACTAATGTTTATAGCAAATTTGGTTACTTGGTTGTACCCTCGAGAACGTAATTTTCTTGGATGTAAAGGTACAGGAACCACTGCATCTACAGTACTAAACGCATTTTGTTCTTTAAGATGTAAGCCTATCCATTTGCCAAAGAAAATGCCAATTTCTTCATTCGATTTGTATTTTAATTCATGAATAAGTTGTTGTACGCTATTCTCTTTTCTAAAAAACAAAAAAGAGTATGCACTTTCTACAGCAATTTTACCATAAAAAATAGCTGTTATCTTGTTTTGATGGAAGTTTGTGATTTCTGTAAGTGGTAAATCATGACGGCAATTGGTACATAGCACTATTTCATTTTTTAACAAATAATCCGAACAAACTCCACAAACTTTAGGATAAAAAAGACCAAATAAGTCCTTTAAAATTCTCATATTTACCAAGCAATTTTTCTATAAATATAAACGATAAACATCTAAACAGCATTGACAGAGCGAATTAATTTTTTAAAAGAGGCAATTCAAAACCTTAAAACCTTAGGTACTTTAACTCCAAGTTCTAGATTTTTATCTCGAAAAATGCTAAAAAACATCGACTTTTCTAATTCTAAAATTATAGTAGAATTAGGGCCAGGAAATGGGGCAATAACAAAATATATTTTGCCTAATTTACATCCAGATGCCAAACTAATTTGTTTTGAAATAAACGAATCTTTTTACGAACAATTGCAAGCGTTAGAGCACCATCAATTAGAGGTGGTTAATGCATCTGCAACAGATTTAATTTCAGAATTAGCAAAATTAGGCATACAAAAAGTAGACCATATAGTTTCTAGCTTGCCTTTAACAAACATACCAGAACCGATATCTAAAACCATATTAAACCATTCTTATAGCGCTTTATCAGAAAAAGGTACTTTTATACAATACCAGTATTCTTTAACCTACCATAAAAAGTTAAAGAGAGTTTTTCAAGACGATATTTCTTTAGGTTTTGAAGTTTTAAATTTTCCGCCAGCATTTATCTATCGCTGCAAAAAGTAGCACTTTTTTTTCTTGGGTAAGATTGGTAAACCTTTATCTTTGCGCTCATTATGGCAAAACAAGAAGATCAGTTTAAAAAGGTATTATCACATGCCAAAGAATATGGGTATGTGTTTCAATCCTCAGAGATATACGATGGATTAAGTGCAGTGTACGACTATGCACAAAATGGCGTAGAGCTTAAGAAAAATATTAAAGAATATTGGTGGAAAGCAATGGTGCAAATGCACGAAAATATTGTTGGTATTGATGCTGCAATATTAATGCACCCTACCACATGGAAAGCATCTGGTCATATAGACGCTTTTAACGATCCGTTGATAGATAATAAAGACTCCAAAAAGAGATATAGAGCAGATGTTTTGGTAGAAGATTATTGTGCCAAAATAGAAG
>CAYZDK010000079.1:0-4294 GCA_964477255.1 uncultured Polaribacter sp. | reverse complement strand
GTGTATAAAGAAGATGGAGACGATTACGACATTAATGTTCGTTTTAACGAAAGTATTCGTTACAACAAAAGCGCCTTGTTTAATCAAAAAATTACCTTTAAAGATATGAATACTGGGCAAGTAAAAGCAGTGCCAGTATCTGCAATTGCAAAGCAAAGTAATACTTCTGGTTTTAGCGCCATTAAACACAGAGATACTAGACGTGTAGTAACAGTATACTCGCAATTGGCACCTGGTTATGTAGATGCTGCAGCAGTAGTAAATCAGATTAAAGAAGAAATGAAAAGCTTTACAGAAATGCCTAATGGTATTCAGTTAGATTATACTGGGCAAATAGAAGAGCAAAACAAACAGCAAGCATTTTTAATGGGTGCCTTTTTTAAAGGTTTGGCCTTAATTTTCTTTATTCTAATTTTCCAATTCAACTCGATTTCTAAACCTGCAATTATTATGATTGCCATCTTTTTAAGTTTTATTGGCGTGTTTGGCGGAATTGTAATTACTGGAGCATCTTTTGTAATTATGATGACCATGATGGGAATTATTTCACTGGCAGGAATTGTAGTAAATAATGGTGTGGTTCTGCTAGATTATACGCAACTTTTAATAGATAGAAAGAAGGAAGAACTAGGTTTAGGAGAAACCGATTTTTTACCTAAAAAAGAGTTGTTTATTAGTGTTGTAAAAGCAGGTAAAGCACGTTTACGCCCCGTTTTATTAACGGCAATAACTACTATTTTAGGGTTAATTCCGCTTGCAATTGGTTTAAACCTAAACTTCTTTACCCTGTTTAGCGAATTTGATGCAAATATTTATTTTGGTGGAGATAATGTTATTTTTTGGGGACCTTTAGCATGGACCGTAATTTATGGATTGCTAGTAGCCACCTTTTTAACCTTAGTAGTGGTACCAATTTTATTCTACTTAATTACACAGTTTAAAATGTGGTTACGTGTTAAAACTGGTAAACCTTTGGTAAATAATTAATTCTATCTTTAAGTTATATATCGTTTAATTAAAGAGGGAAAAGCAATGTGCTTTTCCCTCTTTTTGTATTTTTACTTTATGGCAAAAAAAGTATATACTGTAGAAGAAATCAAAAGAAAAATAGAGCAATACTGTGTGTATCAAGATAGATGTCATAAAGAAGTGGAACAAAAACTTAGAGAGTTTTCGCTTATTCCCGAGGCAAAAGAACTTATTCTTTTAAGTTTATTAGAAAATAATTTCTTAAATGAAGAGCGATTTGCCAAAAGCTTTGCAAGAGGAAAATTTAGAATAAAGTATTGGGGGAGAAATAGAATTATTAGAGAATTAAAACAACGCGATATTTCTACTTACAACATTAAAACCGCACTTAAAGAAATTGAGGAAGAAGAATATCTTGCACAACTTTATAAAATAGCAGAGAAACGAAACGAACTTATTAAAGAAAGAAACTTATACAAAAGAAAGCAAAAGCTAGTGGGTTATCTAATGCGAAAAGGATACGAATCAGAGCTGATTTACAAAGTAGTAAATGAAGTTACTTCTTAAACTTAGCTAAAAACAAAGAATCTTTTTCTCGCTTTACTTCGATTACTTTTTGAATATCGTCATTCGGAATTTCCACAGACAATACATAGTGTTTTATTACCCAGTTTTGGTCTTTCTTTTCTAAAACTCCAGAACCTCTACAAGTTCCCATCCAAGTATCTAACAATTCATCAAACCAAACAAAATTGCCAGTATCGTTCATATACACGTTTCGTTCTAAGGTTTTAAAATCCCAAGCTTTACCATTATCAAAATAAGGTTTGCTAAAAGCCGCAAAGTCTTCTTTTTTCCAGTTTTCAGTTGCATCTGTTCCAATAAAAACAGAAAGGCTATCCATTTTAGAAAAATAGTTTTCGTAATTAGCTTCTGTAGCTGCTAGATGCCAATTGTTCATTAATGTATTAATTTCAGCTGTAATTGTTTCTTTGTTTGCTGTAACATTTTTTGTTTTTCCTTGTTTACAAGAAAACAGTATTGCTATGGTTAAGAAAAGAAGTGTTAATTTTTTCATTCTCTATCAGGTCTTTTTATTTGGTTTTCTCGAATCGTTTTTCTGGAAATACTGTCAATCTTTGTGGTATCAATTCCTATAAAATCTGCATTTATATCAATTGCTTCTTCAAACCGCTTTTTTAACAAAACCGTATTAATTTTGGCATTTAAAGAAGAAAAAGCTTTTAGTACTTTGTCTGTTTGTTGGTGTACTTCTTCTGCAGTTATTGCAGGTATTAAAGTCATGTCTGATAATCGTAAACTTTCGTTATACAAAACATTAATACGTGCATTTAAAGCAGGAGACATTAATACTCTTGGCTTAACAGTATCTTTCACTTTTTTAATTAAGTCTTCTAGCTCTAAGGCATTACTTAAAACTTCATTCGCAGATGCTTTTTTAAACCTATTAATAAAATCATCTACATTTCTATAGGTTTCCCAATCTTCAATTTCTGGTTTAAAAATAGTTCTTATTGTAGTGCTTACACGATGTGTTTTTGCAACACTAGCATTTGGCTTTTCTACGGCATTTTTGTTGGTGTCTATTTCTTTGTTTTTACAGGAAACAACCAAAAAAAATGCAAAAAGTAAAATGAATATTTTATACAAAGCGTTTGTTTTTCTTAAGCTAAAATACAATAAATTGTCTGTTTAAAAAGGCTTTATTTTTGGGGTATGCGTATTCTGTATTTACATATATGCTAATAAATTTTTCTAATTGTATAGATATATTGCACACCTTTAAATTAATTACCTTTGTAATTCATAATATATCAAAAGTTATAGATGAATACTAGAATCTTAGTTTTAGGGGCTTGTGGCCAAATTGGAACTGAACTCACGCATAAATTACGCACTATTTACGGTAGCGAAAATGTAATTGCAACAGATATTAGAGAAGGAAGCAAAGAAATAATAGAATCTGGTCCTTTTGAAATTGTTGATGCAACAAACAAAGCAGGTATTTTAGATCTAATTCAAAAATATAATATAGACCAAGTATATCTTTTAGCAGCAATGTTATCTGCTACCGCAGAAAAGCACCCGCATAAAGCTTGGGATTTAAACATGACCTCTCTTTTTGCAGTTTTAGACCTGGCAAAAGAAGGCCATATTAAACAAGTGTATTGGCCAAGTTCTATTGCTGTTTTTGGACCAACAACACCAAAAAACAATACGCCACAGCAAACCATTATGGAACCATCTACTGTTTACGGAATTAGCAAGGTATCTGGCGAATATTGGTGTAATTATTACCATGAAAAATATGGCGTAGATGTTAGAAGTATTCGTTATCCAGGAGTAATTTCTTGGAAAACAAAACCAGGAGGAGGAACTACAGATTATGCAGTAGATATTTATTTTAAAGCCCTAGAAAACGGCACTTATGAATGCTTTTTATCAGAAGACACAAAACTACCTATGATGTATATGGAGGATGCTGTAAATGCAACCATACAATTGATGCAAGCAGATCCAAAGAAATTAAGTACAAGAACAGGATATAATATTGCTGCTATGAGCTTTAGTCCTAAAGAAATTGCAGCAGCAATTCAAAAAGAAATTCCAGATTTTGAGATTACTTATAAACCTGACTTTAGACAAGACATTGCAGATAGTTGGCCTTCCTCTATAAACGATTCTTTGGCAAGAAAAGACTGGGGTTGGAAAAACGATTTTGACCTAGAAAAAATGACCTCAGAAATGTTAGCGAATATTAAAGTTTCTGTTGAATAAGTTTGTGCTTTTAAAAACTACAAACAATTCTTTTAATAAATTTAGAAATGAAAAACACCATTATAGATAGTTTACAAAACACCCTATCTTACCAAGAATATAGAGTTTTAGTAAGTAATTTATTGGCAGAAGGGAAATCTACTGGACCAAACCAATCGGAAGAATTAACCCATTACAGCAAACTAAACGATAGTAGAATGAAACGTTTAGATAAAACTGTAAAAATTAAGGAAGAGGTTGCTAAAGCCATTAAAGCCATTACAACCAAACAAACGTGGTTAGTAATTACAGAAGGTTGGTGTGGTGATGCTGCACAAAACCTACCTGTCTTACATAAATTAGCAGAGTTGAATCCTAATATCCAACTTAAGTTAGTTTTAAGAGACAATCATTTAGCATTAATGGATTTATTTTTAACAAACGGAGGACGTTCCATTCCGAAGTTAATAGGTCTAGATGCTAATAACGAAGTGCTGTTTACTTGGGGTCCAAGACCATCTGTTGCCACAAAAATGGTGCAAGATTA
>CAYZDK010000078.1:0-4365 GCA_964477255.1 uncultured Polaribacter sp. | reverse complement strand
ACAACGTGTATAATTCATTGCTAGTTATAGCCTACTTATAAAAGCCCTTGTAATTATTCTATTTAGTAATTATTTGCCTATCTTTAGCTAAAAATAGAGCAACGTAAACATACACAAAAACGTTGATGGTAATTTAAAAATAATGATAAAAAAAATCTTTCTTTTATTTTTAGGAATAACTCTTTTGTTTTCCTGCGAAAAAACTCAAAATTCAAGTACCTCTACTGTTTATTACAATGGCGAAATAATCACTATGGTTGGTGAATCTCCAAATTATGTGGAAGCCCTCGTAGAAAAAGATGGAATTATTGTTTTTACTGGCCCAAGTAGTAAGGCTATGGAAATTGCTGGAAAAGGCCACAAAATGATTGATTTGGAAGGAAAAACACTTGTTCCAGGGTTAATTGATGGTCACGCTCATTTTGCAAACTTTGGAGCACAGGCCATAGGTGCTCAATTATTGGCTTCACCAGATGCCAATGTTGATGATATGGAAACTTTAATATCCGTACTGAAAGAATGGAACACGCCAGAGAACCGAGCATTAACGGGATGGATTTTTGGGACTGGTTTTGATGATTCTATCTTAAGAGAAAAAAGATTTCCTACAAAGCACGATTTGGATAAAGTTAGTACCGAATTTCCAATAATGATAACACATATTTCTGGTCATTTTGCAGTAGTTAACTCAAAGGGACTAGAAGAGTTGGGTATTGATGAAAAAAGTATTAATCCTGAAGGCGGTATTATACGACGTGAGGACAACTCTACAGAACCAAACGGTGTTTTGGAAGAACTTGCAGCAATTCCTTATATGCTAAAAGCGGTAGCACCCAAATCTGAAGAGGCCATAATCAAGTTCTTTGAAGCTGGCCAAGAAATGGCTTTATCTTATGGATATACAACGGCTCAAGAAGGTAGAGCTATGCAAAATCACGAAATGCTAGTTGCAATGGCAGAAAAGAGTAAAAACAAAATTGATGTTGTAAGCTATATAGACTACGCTTTTGTTGACAAATATATGGATAGTAAATGGATCAGCAGAAATTATACTAATGGTTACCGCATTGGTGGTATGAAAGTTACTTTGGATGGTTCGCCACAAGGAAGAACTGCCTGGAGAACAGAGCCCTACCTTATTCCACCTAAAGGAATGCCACACGATTATAGCGGTTATCCAGCCATACCTAATGACAGCGTTGTTACTTCCATATTTGAAAAAGGTTTTAAAAACAATTGGCAGATTTTAGCTCATACAAACGGTGATGCTGCAATTGACCAATTTATTAGAACAATGAAACCATTACAAGAAAAATACGGAAAAGAAAACAGACGTGATGTGATAATACACGGACAATACATTAGAGAAGACCAATTGGATGACGCAAAAGAAATGAAAATGATTGCTTCCCTATTTCCACTTCATACATTTTATTGGGGAGACTGGCATACACAGTTGATAGGGGACTCTCTAGTTCAAAATATCAGTCCTGTAAAAACAGCATTAAATAAAGGTATGGATATTACCATTCATACAGATGCCCCTGTTGCTTTACCTAATTTAATGCGCGTATTGTGGACCGCTGTAGACCGCACTTCGCGTTCTGGAAAAATCATTGGTGAGGATGAACGCTTAACACCATACGAAGCATTACAAGCAATTACTATTTGGTCTGCATACCAACACTTCGAGGAAGATAAAAAAGGAAGTTTAGAAAAAGGAAAGTTGGCCGACCTTGTAATTTTAGATAAAAACCCTCTAAAAATAAATTCTAGCGAAATAAAAGACATTCAAGTTTTAAAAACTATAAAGGAAGGAAAAGTTGTTTTCGAAAGATAACTATTACTAATATTAATTCGAAGTAACTGCTGGAATTCGCTTTACTGAAACGTGTAAGAAATTTTCAGCCTACTTTTTATTTGCAAAATTAAGAACTATACCACGTAACTTATCAAATACAAAACTGTAAGCCAAAAAAATATGGGATTCTTAAACAAACTAATGGGTAACGCCAGTGAAGTTTCTGCAGAAAAATTAAATGAAAAATACAGTCGCCTTTTAATCGAAGATGAAACAGTAGAATTAGGTTTTATATTACTAAGGGATACGTTTGTGTTTACCAACAAAAGATTACTTTTAGTAGATGTGCAAGGGTTAACGGGCAGTAAAGTAGCATACAAATCGTTACCGTATAAAAGTATCTCTAGAATATCTATAGAAACAGCTGGTACTTTTGATTTAGATGCCGAATTAAAAATCTGGATTTCTAGTGAAAATACACCTTCCGTTAGTAAAAAGTTTACTAAAAATATCGACGTATACGAAGTACAAAAGTATTTAGCAAGTAAAATAATGTAATACCTTTTTTTTACAATCCAATAACATTACATTTTCTATACGTTCCAATACATTTATTTACTAAATTAGGTGCGCTAAAAAATGCAACCTAGACTTTATATAGCCTAGGTAAAACCATTAGATACCTTTTGAATCCTGAAAAATCCATAGCAGTACTTCCTTTTGTTAATAGGAGCAATAACATTGACAACGAATACTTTAGTGATGGTATTACAGAAGAAATAATCAATGCTTTAACAAAAATAAAACAGCTTAAAGTCATTGCAAGAACCTCTTCTTTTGCTTTTAAAGGAAAAGATATTGATATCCGAGAAATTGGTAAACAGCTACAGGTTTCTACCATTCTAGAAGGCAGTATAAAAAAATACCAAAATAGAGTTAGAATAACTGCCCAACTAATTGATAGTACAGATGGCACCCATCTTTGGTCTAAAAAGTTCGACAGAGATTTGGTAGATATTTTTCAGTTAGAAGATGAAATAAGCTTAACAATTGCAGATGAAGTAAGAAACAATTTTGGACATTTTGAAGTGCAAGAGCATTTAATTAAGCAACCTACTAGTAGTATAGATGCGTATCAACTATATCTAAAAGGACGCTCTTTGCAATTAAAATGGACACCAGACAGTATAAAAGAAGCTATTACGTATTACGACCATGCAATTGTATTAGATAAAAGATATGCAAAGGCCTATTATGCTAATTTACAGTGCTATGGATTGCTGGCGATGTGGGGCTATATGCCTTTCGAAAAAGCAATGGAACTTGCCATAAGCAACCTACTCATCGCAAAAGAAATAGATACTTCTTTACCCGAATATCCGTTGTCTTTTGTTGGTAAATTTTTCTGGGAAGAATGGGATTTTAAAAATGCGTACCTCCACATAAAAAAAGTCTTAGCAATTAACCCTAACCACATAGATGGTTTAGAAGCTATGGCAGAATTGTGTATTGCACATGGTTTTTTTGATAAAGCCCTACTGTTTGCAAACAAGCTTTTAGAGGTAGATCCACTTTCTGCAAACAATCACTACACACTTGCGCATATTTACTATTATCAAGGTAATTTTACTAAAGCATTAAAAAGCATAGAATATGCATTAACGCTAAATCCGCAACTTGAATTGGCACATCATCTTAAATGTTTCTGCCTTATTTGGTTAAATAAGGTTGAGGAATTTGAGGCATGCATAAACGAAACAACGTTAAAAGAAGAGAAAAAATTATTATTTCAACTTATAAATAGTAAGCATAGTACAGTGCCTGAGAAAATGGTACAAAAATGGATGCAACCCCACAAAACCAATACCTTATTAGTACCTTACGACGTATTTATTTTATGCAATGCAAACCACAAAGAACTTGCTTTTGCGCTTTTAAAAGAGATGATTACTCAAAGGCGTGGACAAGTAATTAATTTCAGGCAAGAACCTTTTTTAAAACCTTTACACAATGAAAAAGGCTATACAGCATTGCACCAGTCTAACTTACGTTACGAAGATGTTGATGTAGTAAATACAGGGGAAGAAAAACTAGCCCCTACAATCTTAGATAAAACGCAAATAAAAACATTACAAAAAGAATTACTTACCTATTTTGAAGAGGAAACCCCTTATTTAAATCCGCAACTTAGCTTAAAATTTGTTGCAGATATCTTAGAATTAAGTACCAACAAAGTATCGTACCTTATTAATAAAGCCTTTAATCTTAATTTTAACGATTTTGTAAATTCTTATCGTTTAAACTATTTTAAATCTATTGCTCTAGAACCTAAAAACGCACACCTTACCATTCTTGGTTTGGCCTATGATAGTGGCTTTAATTCTAAAAGTGTTTTTAATACCTACTTTAAAAAAACAGAGGGAATTACACCTAAGGCTTGGTTAAAAGCCAATTCGTAGCAGATCTTATTTAGTTCGTATCATATTATAATTCAGAACGATTGGCACTGAGTTATACTTCACCTTTGCCACATCAATCCGTAAAATATTTTCAAAATGAAAAAA
>CAYZDK010000077.1:0-4373 GCA_964477255.1 uncultured Polaribacter sp. | reverse complement strand
TTAGAAATAATTTCAAACATATAATTGGTGCTTTCGTCTACCAATTGTGTTTTATTACTATAAAACTTATACAATGTTTTTTTAGATACACCTAGTTCACTAGCTATATCATCCATAGTTACGCTCTTAAAGCCAAGGGTTAAGAATAATTCTGAGGATTTTTCTAAAATTTTATTTTTCATAATGGACTGCAAAAGTAAACAAGGAAACTTTAGAAACAAAAAAAGTTTCCAAAGTTTTAATCTTTTTTTAACATTAGAGTTTATTTCGAAACTTTCTTTACGTTATTTTTACAAAAAATTACAATTTTGGATATTTTAGGCTATCAAAAGCAGTTTACAGACTATTTAGAATCAAAAGAATGGGTTCGCGAACCAAAGAATTTATACGAACCTATTGATTATATTATTAAACTTGGAGGTAAAAGAATTCGTCCTGTTTTAACCCTAATGGCAGCAGACGTTTTTAAAGCAGATCTACAAAAAGCCTTACCAGCTGCCTTAGCGGTAGAAGTTTTCCATAATTTCACCTTAATTCATGATGATATTATGGACGATGCGCCTTTACGAAGAGGAAAAGCAACTGTTCATGAAAAGTGGAATCTAAATACTGGTATTCTTTCTGGAGATGCCATGTTAATTTTAGCGTATCAGTTTTTTGAAAATTACGAGCCAGAAGTATTTCAGCGTCTTGCCAAACTGTTTAGTAAAACAGCTTTAGAAGTTTGTGATGGGCAACAATTAGACGTAGATTTCGAAACTAGAAATGATGTTACCATAGAGGAATATATTACTATGATTCGCTTAAAAACCTCAGTTTTGGTTGCTGCTGCACTAAAAATGGGTGCTATTGTAGCAGAGGTAGACGATGCCAATGCCAATCTTATTTACGACTTTGGATTAAATTTAGGCATCGCCTTTCAATTGCAAGACGATTATTTAGATACGTTTGGAGATCCAGAAAAATTTGGAAAACAAATTGGTGGCGATATTATTGAAAATAAAAAGACATTCTTGTATCTGAAGGCACTAGAATCTGCTAAGAAAAAACATCAAAAGAAATTAGAGTTTTATTACAACCAAAATTTAAAAGAAAATTCCTTAAAAATTGCAGAGGTAAAACGTATTTTTGAAATTAACGATATCCCTTTTCTTGTAAAGCAAGAAATAGAAAGCTATACCAACAAGGCTTTTGCTACATTAAATGATATGCAAATTAGCGAAGCCAATAAAACCAACTTAAAAAACTTTGGTTTATGGTTAATGAATAGAACTATTTAAAATCTTTACTTTATTAGTTGTAATTTTCACAATAAATAGTAAATTTGCAGCCAATCTAACTGGTCCTATAGCTCAGTTGGTTAGAGCACCTGACTCATAATCAGGTGGTCCCTGGTTCGAGTCCAGGTGGGACCACGTTTACAATCAAGCACTTACAGAAATGTAGGTGCTTTTTTGATTATATATTGTAACATGTTTATTATGTAATTATGATGAAAAACTACTTTTAAAAGTTTTTCTAATATATTGAATATAGTTTGTAAGTTACTCGTAAGACTTCATTATTTTTCTTTAAGCCACTCCAAACTCTCTATCTTTTATGGTGTTCAATACGTATATGCTTGCAATTAGTAAAAAGGCATTACAACTATTAGATTATCTTAAGTCTATGTTTTTTTAGAAGATAATTCTGTTCTGTAGTATTGATTTTGAAAAATAGGAGCCCATTTAACAATTTGTTTATATAGAAATATGTAAAAACGAATGCACCTTTTTTTTAATTTTCTGAAAAAAAGTATGTTACGTGAAAAACCTAAAGTTAGCACTTACTTTTTTTCTTTTACGGTACTTCACATAAAATTAAAATTCGTAACAATTTACCAACTTATTTATAACCTAAACGTGTTTTTGATTTAACAGATTTCCTAAAAATGAAAGATAATTTTGGAAAACAATAATTAACTAACAAAAACACTAAAATGAAAAATCTAAAAAAAATAACCTTACTATTACTTAGCATTGTTTCTATGCAACTGGTATTTACCGCATGTGTAGAAGAAGGTATAGATGGTTTAAATGGGAGAGATGGAATCGATGGCGTAGACGGACAAGATGGTAGAGATGGCCAAGATTTTACAGTAGAAGAATTACAACCACTTACTAGCTCTGTGGTAGCTAACGATGTATTTCAGCTAAAAGGAGCCTTCAATAATTCAGCCGAATTAAAAATGATTTTAACTTCACAAGACATTTTACCATCCGATTCTAGTTTTGTGTACGGTTCGTATATGGATGGTGCAGCATTATATAGAAATGACGATGGCACTTTTGCATTCATAAACAATTTAGAAGCCGATTATGCAATTGCTAGAATTCGAATGAATGAAAACTTAGAGCCTCTAGAAGGAGACTACATTGTTAATGCAACAGCAACAGCTTTTACCGCAATGTGTTCTGGTTCTTCTGTAACGGTAGAAGAACATGGTTTTGGTCCTTTATATTTGTCTGGAGGAGAATGGGGTGGTAATGCCAAAGGGGTTTATAAAGTGAATCCTTTTCGCTCTCCAGAAGATCGTGTTATTGTAGATAGGCTACCTGCGCTTGGTCAGTGGTCTACAGAGAATGCTGTGGTAATCGGAAAAGACGCTTACCCTGGAAGAACGGTAGTTTTTATGGGTGATGACGATAGTAATAATGCCTATCCAGAAGCACATTTTGCAATGTATGTGGGTAACAGAGGAGATTTAGAAACAGGAGATTTATATGTATTACGAGGTAAAAACCCTGTAGAATCTGCACCAGGACAAGGAGGGCAGTTGTTTGAAATGGGAATGGCAGAAGGTACCGAGTACGATGTAGAATGGGTAAAAGTAAATGAAAGAACCATTAACGAATTAAACCAAGAAGCGATAGATTCTTTAGCTATTGGATTTCAAAGAATAGAAGATATCGATTGGCAAAAAGGCTCTGCAGAAGCTAATAGAAATGTGTTTTTTAATGCAACAGGAAGATATCGTTCTAACAATCCAGACTTAGCCAATAGAGGAACTACTTTTGGTAGGGTATACAAATTAGTATTAAACCCAGATAATCCAACTGGCGATGCAAAATTAGTTGTAGTTGTAGACGGAGATAAAGAAGGCGGTATTGGCGATGGTATGCACTCTCCAGATAATATTTTAGTTACAGAAAACTATGCTTACATACAAGAAGATCCAAACGGATATGCAGCTTTAAATAGCAATATCTCTGGTTATGCAAAACTTTGGCAATACGATATAAATGCGGGTACTATGGTAGAAGTGTTAGAATGTAACCAAACCCAAGCTAGTTCTTACGATATCGGAAACACATCTAGCATGTGGGAAATTACAGGTTTAATTGATGTTACCGATATTATTGGAGCAGCAGAACCAACTTTTATAGGTGGTGCACAAGTACATGGATGGCGACCAGATGTAAACCCAAATAATGCAAAAAGAGCAGACGGAAAAGAATTTTTCGATCTTACTGCAATACCAGAAGAAAATGCTAGAAAAGAAGGTTCCTTTTTATTTAAAATTACAGGATTACCAAGATAAATTATGTTGTCCCCTAAATATAGAGGCTCCAATTAGGGGCCTCTATTTGTTAAATATTACATACCATGACTTCTATATATAAACTTACAATTTACTTACTAGTGATGTTTTTTTTGCTGTCTTGTAGTGGTAAAACTACTGAGAGAAAAGCAAGTAATACAGAACCATCGTTATTCACAAAAGACATCAAAACCTACTATCAAAAAACACTAGATAGTACTTTTTTCTATATGCATAAAATAGATACGGTAAACACTCTAGAAACGAATCAAAAATATTTTATAGAGAGCAGAAAATGGTACAAACATTTAGAGCCCTTATTAATTGCTTACGATTATGAAAATTATGTATCTATAAATGCTCCAAACTTATTAAAAGTAGAAATGGAGGATTATACAGAAATAAAAAAGCTACAACCAAAGAGTTTTCAGGTTTTGGAAGAATACCTTTTTGGTGACGAGAAAATAAATAACAAAGAGCTGTATAAAGTATATAGCTATTTAAGCGCTAGACTTCCGTTTGTAAAAAAAAATCACATGCTTCATGCACAAATGGATAGGCATCATCTAAAAATGATTCGAGATGTAATTGTTAACATAGCTACTAAGGGTATTACTGGTTTCGATTCCCCAATGTTAGCAAACTCCTTACAAGAAGCAGTGTATAACTATAAAGCTATCGAAGCCGTTTTAACCATTTATAAAGAAGCTTTTAACAATAAGAAGATTTTTAAGATGTGGTCTCATGAAATTGAAGCAACTATTGCAACATTAACTTCTGGCGACTTTGACAC
>CAYZDK010000076.1:0-4491 GCA_964477255.1 uncultured Polaribacter sp. | reverse complement strand
GGGCTTAAAATTGCCAGTAGGAAGTTCTTACATATCTTTTCAAGAAAGCAAACAAGAGAAACTACGTATCAAATTTATATTGAAGTTTAAAACACAATCGGTTCGGCAATCAAATCGTTACGAGATAAAAAAGCATGGAGAGTATTTAAAATTGCATTTGAAAAACTAACAAAACTTACACGATACCTTCATAAATATCTTCTACTTTATCTACCATATTTTGCATATAAAAATGTTTTCTTACAAAGTCTTTTGCCCTTGTAGCTAGGTTAGTTCTAAATGCTTTGTCTTTAGCCAAATGTAAGATTGCATTAGATAATTCTAGTGTATTTTGTGGTGCTACCAACATTCCTGTATTCTTATGTTTTATCAATTCTTTGGTTCCGTTAACAGGAGTTGCCACTACTGCCTTTTGCATACTCATTGCCTCTAAAACGCCTATTGGAAGACCTTCCCACAAAGAAGGCAAACAGTAAATGTCTATTGCATGGAGTATGTCTGGTATATCTTTTCGAAAAGGCTGAAAAACAATATTATCTTCTATGCCAAACTCTTTAGTTAAAGCCATTGCATCTTCTTTTAATGGTCCTTCACCAACAGCTAAAAGAACAATGTTTTTGTTTTGTTCTACAATCTTTTCCATGGCTTTTATCATTGTAAGCGGATCTTTTTGCACCGTAAAACGAACAATATAACCAACTACAATTGTATCTGCGGAGATACCCAAATCGTTTCGTATATCAGCATATGTATTATCTGGATTAAATTTCTTTGTATTAATGGCATTGTAAACCACTTGAGAACGCTTTAAGTTAAAATTTTGTTTCCCTGCTTCTTGGTTGCTAACAGACACACAAATTGTTTTGGTAGCTTTAGCGGTTAAAAATGCCTCTGAAAACTGTCGTAACTTTTTAACTATAAAGTTCTGGTTGTCATGAAAAGACCAACCATGCACCGTATAAATTAAAGGTAAATTGGCCTTTTTTGCAGACCAAAAAGAATTTGAACAAGCTCTTGTTCCATGTGCATGAATAATATCAAACTTTTCTTCTTTTACAAACGCAGTAACTTTATTCCAAACTTTTCTATCAAAAGCAGTTTCTGTATGGATAACTTTTGTTCTTATATTTCTTTTTTGTAATTCCTTTACCATTTCGCCATCGGTAAAAGAAAGCACAACAGGCTCGTACTTTGTTTTATCTAAATGAGAACATAGCTCTAAAACATGGGTTTCCCCTCCTCCTACTTTGCCTTGTCTGATGGTTTGTAAAATTTTAATTTTTCGCATTGATTTTTACGTCTTTCTTTTTACTGTATAAAGTTATGATTTGTATGTATAACTTCTCTAGCTGTAGAATAAGCAATTTTAAGAGTTTAAAAAAATTATTTAACTTAAAAAATAAATGTAAAAAAGTGTATTGGTTGTAAGGAAAAGAAAATAATGTAGTAACTTACGGTTATGTATAAATATGCTGTTTTACTCTTTGTTTTATTGTGCCATTCTGGTTTTTCACAAACTGAAACTGACACCTATCTACAACCTAATAAACAAACACCAGTTGTAATTTTTAATGATACTATAATAGGCAACTTGACTAACTTAAAAAAGTTACAAAAAAAAGATATTTTAGAGCTTTTGGTTTTAAAGTCAGAAAAGTTAAGCGATACTTACGTATTTTTTGACAAAGAACCAAAAACGGACATTATAAAAGTTACTACAAACAAAACATTTACAATAAAAACACAGAAAGAACTAAATAGTTTCTTTGGTTTGCCCGAAAATAATCCAATTTACTTGCATGGTTTTTTACTAGAAAATAAAGATTACAAAATTATTAATCAATGTATTACTAGTATAGAAATTGTAAAAACAAATATGTTGCAAGTTCAAAAACCTGCATTAAACCTAACTATGTTCTAATCAAAAACATGAAAGGAAAAAGCGTTTTACTTCTTGGAGCTACAGGACTTATTGGTAGCCATATTTTAAAATTTCTAACAGAAGATGAAGAAACAGAATCTATTAAAGTTATTGTAAGAAGATCCGTAACCTACCAACATCCAAAAATTGAAGTTTCTGTTATTGACTTTCAAGATTTAGAAGCTTTTAAAAAATTATTTAAAAATATTGATGTTGTTTTTTGTGCTGTTGGTACTACAACAAAAAAAGTAAATGGTAACAAAAAAGCATACAGAAAGGTAGATTTTGACATCCCAGTAAATGCAGCTAAATTTTCTAGTGATGCAAATTGTTCTCAATTTGTTTTGGTTTCTTCTTACGGCGCAAATAGTAAAAGTAACAACTTCTATCTGCAACTAAAAGGTGAAGTAGAAGATGAAATAAGTAAATTAAAAAATATAAACAGCCACTTTTTTAGACCTTCTTTACTTTTGGGAGATAGAAATGAATTTCGGTTTGGAGAAAAACTTGGTGCTTTGGTTATGAAACCTTTAGCTTTTCTTTTCCCCACTAGTATGCGACCTATTTACGCAAAGGAGGTTGCAAAAGCTATGGTTGCATCTGCAAAAATCAATAAAAAAGGAAAACATGTGTATGAATATAAAGCAATTAAAAAACTAATATAATTTCTTAAGTCCATAATTTAATGTTTTGCTATTTGTACGAAAATATTTCATAAAAATGATATCTTTCAGCTTTAAAGAATTACTTATGAAAGCTGTTTTATTTATTTTTTTATTATGCTCATTTTACCTAAATAGTCAGAGTTACCAATCTTACTTTACTGGAAATACAACAGACGTTCAAACCAATAGTTTGGGTGGAGTTTGTTTAATGGGAGGTGCTTCAGAAAACGATAATGCAATGAAATGGTTTTTACAACAGGCCAATGGTGGAGATATTTTAGTACTAAGAGCTTCAGGTAGTGATGGCTATAACAACTATATGTACTCACAACTTGGGGTTTCAGTTAATTCTGTAGAAACCATTGTTTTTAATAATGCAACAGCTGCTAACGAAAGTTATATCCACCAAAAAATTAAGCAAGCAGAAGCTATATGGTTTGCAGGTGGCAACCAATGGAAGTACATCTCTTATTGGAGAAATACACCCATTGCAAATTTAATTAATGAAGCTATAAAAGATAGAAATATTACCATAGGTGGTACAAGTGCTGGTATGGCTATACAAGGAGAATTTTATTATTCTGCAAAAAATGGAACAGTTACATCTTCAGAAGCTTTACAAAATCCTTTTCATAATAATCTTACTGTGGAGAATGCGCCATTTATAGAAAATTACTACTTAAAAAATGTAATTACAGATACACATTACGATAATCCTGATAGAAAAGGAAGACACGTTTCTTTTTTAGCAAGAATTGTAAATGATTTTAACACCAATGCAAAAGGTATAGCTTGTGATGAGTATACGGCTGTTTGTATAGATACAGATGGTATTGCTAAGGTTTTTGGTGAGTTTCCTAATGAAAATGATACTGCTTATTTTATTCAAACCAATTGCGCAATAAGTAATGCAGGCCCTGAAACACTTCTTCAAAACACACCACTTGACTGGAATTTAGATGGAAAAGCATTACAAGTTTATGCAGTTAAAGGAACTTCTGATGGCACTAACACATTTAATCTAAACGATTGGAAAACAGGAAATGGTGGTAATTGGCAAAATTGGTATGTTACTAATGGTATATTTAAAGAAAGTAATGGAAATGCACCTAATTGTTCTTCATTATCTACAGGTATTTTTATTAAGAATAAGCGCTTAAAAATTTACCCAAATCCAGGAAAAAACAATGTCGTAATTTCTTTACAAGACAAAAATAAGAAACTAAATAATGTTAGAATTTTTGATGCAAAAGGAAGATTGGTTAAAGAAATAAAGGATTACAACTCCCAAAAAATAGAGGTCAATACTGTAAATTTTAGTTCTGGAGTATACATTATTGAAATTACAACTAACAACAATAAATTAGTATCCAGCAAATTCATATTAAAATAAAACGTTATGAAGTTACATTACTTTTTACTTATAATACTGTTTGCATTTATACAATGTAACAAAGCCTCTACAGCGTATCCTAAAGTAAACAGCATTAGCGCAATGAAAAATGCCATGTGGAAAGGTGAGATTGGTCCAAAAATATATCTAGATACCATTGAAGATAAAAAAGGGCTTTACGGATTAGGCCCCTTACAATACCTTAAAGGTGAAATAACCATAGTAAACGGAAAAAGTTACGTGTCTAAAGTTACTTCAGATACTACCATGGCTGTTAACCAATCCTTTGCCATTAGTGCTCCGTTCTTTGTTTACAGTAATGTTAAGAACTGGAAAAAGATTAGTCTGCCAGATTCTATTAGTACCGTTAAAGATATAGAAAGGTTTGTCAACAAAAATGCACCAAACTTCAAAAATCCCTTTGCTTTTACCCTGAAAGGAAAAGTTAAAAAGGCAACAATTCATATTCAAAATTTACCTGAAGGCACAAAAGTTCGCTCTCCAAAAGAAGC
>CAYZDK010000075.1:0-4569 GCA_964477255.1 uncultured Polaribacter sp. | reverse complement strand
CATTTTGTTCCTTGTGCATCATAATTTCCATTTTGTTCGTTCATAACTATATCAGCAATAGCTTGTCTATCATTTGCATTTGGTACTAATTCTTTAAAAGCATCAATTTCCGTAGCAATTTTTCCACGAGGGTCAACATTAAACATACCTGAATATGCCATAGCTTTATAATAATCCCAATAAAGATTGTCTCCTGTGCCATACTGCTTATCCCATTCATATAAAGAATATGCCATTGCATTTAGCTTTTTTAGAAAACCCTAGATAGCAGAAAAGCACAAACTTTGTCGTTTGCACTTCGCTGCTATTTTAAATACGTTGATGTTATAAAATTAATAACTAAAAAACCACGCTATATCAGATTTTACAAATAGGCTAAAAGAAATAATTTTATCATGTTTACTATTTAATAAGAAATATTGTAAAATTTTATCATTTTTATCATTTAATAATACAAATGAATCTTTTCTTAAAAGATTAAGACCATTGAATTCATATTCAGTTAAGTTTTCATAATCTCTGAAAGGGTAAATATTAAACTTTTTTATTGAATCTAATGAAATTTTTGGAATCAACTCATTTTTTTCAGCATTAACATCTCTAATTTTCTTAATAATTATTTCAGCTGTTAGTTTTCTATCTCTAAGAGAACTTGAGTTTTCCTTATCATCTGATATTTGTAAATATTTGTTTACAATTTTATCCGAGTTTATGCTAGAATTATAAATATCAATTATAAAATTCTTTATTAATTCACTTCCAGAGTTTTTTTGAGCATTAAAACTTAAAGAATAAAATAGTATTAAAATAAAAATATTTGTTTTCATAAATATTAGGTTTAATTACAGTTGCCAGATTTATTTGGAGATTTTGCTTTTGTTTTTGAAATAGAAATACCATTTTTAGAAACTCTTTCTCTAATTTCTTGACCTAGTTTACCTGGACTTCTGCCTTTAAAGGTATAATATTCTACTGTTGTAGATGGTAAGTTTAAACTAGCTAAATTACCTACTTTTATAGCAAATTCTGTACAGGCATAATTTTTAAGGTTATATTTGTTTGGGGCATTTTTTATGTACTCTGTAATATTATTTAGCTGTGAGGAAGAAATTTCTCTAGAAATACTTACATGGTACATGTAGTTATTATTTGTCCTAATTTCAGAATCATATGTTTTACCAATTGCTACTAAAACTCCATTGGAATCTTTTTCTGGATAAAAGCCAAGATTCCTTACAATCCCATTTTGCTCAATCCCAATAAAAGCATGTCCAACTGAGTTTGGCCCATTACATCACTTGTGTTTTCTCGTGGCTGTTGTACGTAAATTGTTAATTTCGCACTTGAGTTTAAATCAAAACACTTTAATTCTTCTTCAGGGTCAATTTTTTCTGTACCTGAAAAATCAATATCAACCTCATCAGGTATATAAGGAACACAACTATTAGTAGCAGGGTTATATACAGTACCAGCACCACAAGTAACGTTAGTCGCACCACTACCAGGTAAATTTCCATCATCGGTAATTCCGTCTATATAAAGCCAATTGTCATCATCAGGTGCATTGCTTAATTCAGGAGTTGGGGTGCACGTTTCACCTACAAAGAAACTAGAACAACTATAATCAACTTCATCAACATTTGGGAAGTCAAATCCTACACATACTTCATTATAAATGTCAATACAATCTTCTTTACTAGAAGTTTTAGCCATAGTTTTACGCTTTGTTTTCTTTTTAAACAAGAATTTTAAATTCAAGTTTATGTGTGCAATTTCATCGGAATTGGCAAACCAAGTTAGCAGAAAAGTGCAAACAACAAAGTTTGCACTTTTCTGTTATTTTTTATATAACGAGTTGTGGTTTGTATTTTATTTTCAACTATGAAATTGACAATCCTTTTACATGTTTTATAAACCATTTACCTTTCGTGTTTTCTAGAAAATACATTGCTGAAAAACCATTTAATTTTCCAAATCCTACTCCCATAATTACAATGGCTTTGGTATTTTTTTTATTAAACGCAATTCTTGAAAAATTTAAAATAATATCATATTTATCATAACCCTTTTTTGGCATTTTACTATAAAACTCTTGATAAGGAAGAATATATGAATATTTATTTAAAGGAATTTTAGAAACATCTATAGGTAATGTGTCTTTAATTTCCTTAAAAGAATAAAAAATTTCACTGTAATCATCTAAATATTCTTTAAAATGTTCTTTTTTAAACTCATCAGGATAAGGGACAAATAATGTTGGATTTATCGCAACAATAAGCCTTCCATTTTTCTTTATTAAATTATTTATTATTCTTACAGTATCTTTTTCTATTTTTTTATCCTCTGCCATTATTTTTTTAATAGAATCCCAACTAATATTTGGAGGTGGAGGTGGAGGTGGAAAAGCAGAATAAATAATTTCTTGCCTAGTAAGATCATTATACAAAACTGATAAAACTTTATAAGTATTTTCTTCTTTACTTATAATATTTTCTTTTTTACAAGAAAAAAATAGAAAGCCTAAAATTATTATAGGTACATTAAATTTCATTTTAATTACAGTTTTTTAAGGCATCTTTAAATTTAGTAGTTGCTATTACATTAAACATTTTATTTTCATAGCTTTTATATATAGCAGGAGGAAGTCAAATCCTACACATACTTCATTATAAATGTCAATACAATCTTCTTTACTAGAAGTTTTAGCCATAGTTTTTCTCCCCGCTAGCGCTCGTTTGCAACGAGTGCATACCATACAAAGATAGAACAGCTAGATGCTACTTTAAAATTGTGTACGTGTCTTTCACAACACTAGTAAATACTAGCACTAGCAGGAGAAGGATAGTGATTTAAAACCCTTTAATAACTCTATTAACTTTATATTTTTTGTATTTTCCATTAATTTCAAGGAAAAAATATAAATCTTTTAACATTTTGTTTGGGTTCCTTTTTGATTGCCATCCATATTTTCTCAACCAAACGTAATCAACAAGTTTTAAATCAACAATTTCTGATTTAGTAACATGTTTGGAGTAAGATTTTATTACAGTAAAATAAAGTGATTTGGGAATGTATGAACTTTGAAGAGGTCCTTCTAAAAAACCTTCTTTTTTAGCTTTAAGATATTCTTTTCTATTATAAATTTTAAAATCACTTATCTCACTACTTAAAGAAGTGTTATTCTTCACTATATAAGTTGGACTGTCCTTTTCTACAACGAAGTAGGCATCTTTTGCTGTTTGACAGTTTATATTAATTGCACTAAAAGTTAAGAGATAAAACAGAATTAGTTTAATTACATTCATTAGTTCCAGAGTTCAAAAAGTTTATAATTGCATTATTAATTCTATCTTTTTCTTGCTGGTTATAAATAGGGTCACTATACATATTTTTAAAGGCATTTGTTCCCTTCAAGCCGGTCCAAGATAAGTCTTTGTATAATTGATCATCAAAAACCAAACCACTGTAATTTGCATAATCCTTCATTCCTTGTATTAATGCATTTCTATAATAATCTGCCATATAATTATGTTGTGCATTTGATGGATCTGAATTATAATAATCAAATAAAGTTGGAAAGTCTGCTCTTGATCCATTTGGTAGTTCCCATCTATCTAATGTTGAATTATAATATAGTCCACTTCTAGATTTTATCATATTAAATAGATGTGCGTGTATTGACTCATGTAAAATAACAAGGGCTACAAACAATGAAGGGCTATCATTCATGTAATCTTGATCTAAATTAATAGTTATATCATTTCCTAAGCCATAAAGAGTTTCTCCTGCATCATCCCCAGGTAAACTTTTAAGTTTCAAAATTAAATTTATTCCATAGTTTTCACCATTAAAATCATCTATTGTTTTATTTCTTAAATCATTATTCTCAAGTCTGTCATATACACATAAAGCTTTCCCAGTCAACTCATTAATTATTTGCTCTTCAGCATCTACACAACTATTCGTAGCAGGGTCGTATGTAGTGCCAGCATCACAAGTAACCTTAGTTGCCCCACTACCAGGTAAATTTCCATCATCGGTAATTCCGTCTATATCACCCCAATTGTCATCATCAGGTGCGTTACTTAATTCAGGAGTTGGGGTGCACGTTTCACCTACATAGAAACTAAAACAACTATAATCAACTTCATCAACATTTGGGAAATCAAATCCTACACATACTTCCTTATAAATATCAATACAATCTTCCTTACTAGAAGTTTTAGCCATAGTTTTACGCTTTGTTTTCTTTTTAAACAAGAATTTTAAATTCAAGTCTATATGTGCAATTTCATCGGAATTGGCAAACCTATATTTAAAATAGGTCTTAACTTTTCCTTTAGCATCTTTTAATTGAAAACCAGATAACCATCCTTTTATTTTGCCATTTTCTATATTTTTCGTTGGTATAATTAGCGTATTAAATCCCCGCTAGCGCTCGTTTGCAACGAGTGCATACCAATACAAAATTAGAATAGTTAAATGCTACTTTAAAAATTGTACGCGTATCTTTTACAGCACTAGTAAATACTAGCGCTAGCAGGAGGATATTATTTTTTAAATAACAAC
>CAYZDK010000074.1:0-4782 GCA_964477255.1 uncultured Polaribacter sp. | reverse complement strand
GAAGTTGGCTTAATAAACAGGGAAGCTTATAACAATTATAAAAGAACGTAATCAAATATTTTTTATAAATTTGCATATCGCGAATCGCGAATTAAGAATTTAAAGTTATGAAAAAACATAGTGGTATGCGCCCTCATGATATTGTAATCTTATTAAAGATTATTGCCAAGGGTAAAGATTCATGGTACATGAAAGATTTAGCGAATGAATTATACATAAGTCAAAGTGAAGTGAGCGAATCTTTAAACCGTAGTGTAATGGCTGGTTTAATTGCTAGTGACAAAAAAAGAATAATAAAAGAGGCTTTAAAAGAATTCATTTTCTATGGTATTAAATATGTATACCCTCAAAAACCTGGTGCAATGATTAGAGGTGTTGCAACTGCGCATAGTGCAAAGCCACTGATAAATGAAATTCAGAGTAATCAAACATTTGTATGGCCATACAGCCAAGGAAATAATCGTGGTTTTGCAGTAGAACCTCTTCATGCTAATGTACCTAAAGCATGTTTAAAAGATACTGTTTTATACGAACTCTTAGCATTAGTAGATGCCATAAGATTGGGTAATGTTAGAGAGCAAAATTTAGCAATTAAAGAATTAGAAGTAAGAATACAATAAGCCGAAATGAAAAACACGATTATCAATAGAAAAGTAATTCAAAAAAATTGCAAAAGCTTTAGGCGATTTAAACAATAAAGTTATCTATGTAGGTGGCGCAACTGTTAGTTTATATATAGACGATCCTGCAGCAGACGATATAAGACCTACAAAAGATATCGATATTAGTATCAAAGTAGCTTCCTTGGCACATCTCGAAGAAATACGAGAACAACTAACAGAAAAAGGCTTTAAACAAACTGCTGATTTAGAGGTAATATGTAGGTTCGTTTACGATGATGTTCTAGTAGATGTTATGGCAACTAAACCCATTGGATGGGCTCCAGCAAATCCTTGGTTCGAAGAAGGTTTTAATAATTTGGAGACAGTAACCATAGAAGATGTCACCATACAAATTATGCCACTACCCTATTTTCTAGCAAGCAAGTTTGTAGCTTATAATTCAAGAGGTAGTAAAGACCCAAGAACTAGTCACGACTTAGAAGATATTACGTATATACTAGACAACAATACAAAATGGCACACGATAATTCATAATACAAAAGGCAGGGTTAAAGATTATCTAATACAGCAATTAAACGAAATTTACACTAATGATTCCCTACAAGAAGCTATAATCGGTAATTTATACTACGAATTTCAAGACGAGCGTTTTAAAAGTATAATGGATAAAATAAAAACATGCTTAAATTCGTAAACTATAGTAATGAGGATTTAAAGGAATTAAGGATGTAGAGTAGTTATATTTTGGTCAAAACTCCTGTAAATACCTTAAATTCAGTGCTGTAATTACAGTAGCAGACGAATTTTGGTAATCGGTCTTTTGAGAATACTGCTTTAACAAAAAACTGAAAAAGACCATGGTATCAACCAATCGATAACGGTTAAGATTAGAGGATTTTTTAATCCTCTTTTTTATTTTTATAATTAAAATCCTTAAATCCTCATTTCCTCTAAATCCTGAACTCGTTTCAGAATCTCATACTCTGTCACCTTGAGCTTGTCGAAAGGTCTCACAAAAAACAGTCATTGCGAATGAAATGAAGCAATCTATAAATGTTAACAACTCAAAACATCTTTTTACTTTCCTTTCCTTTCTTTTACTTACATTAGACAAAATTTGACAAGTCTAAAAAACACAAGTATGCAATTTGGTAAATATTTAAAAGAATTGCGTGAAAAAAGAAATTTATTACAAAGAGAATTAGCAGCAGCAGTAAATATGGATGTTGCCTATCTCTCTAAAATAGAAACAGGCAATAGAACAGCACGTAAAGAGCAAGTAATTGCCTTTGCAAAAGCATTGCATCTAAAAAATGAAGATTTACTCAAAATTTGGACTGCAAATAAAATAACAGAGCTACTAAAGGATGAACAAAATAGTTCTGAAATCCTTAAAATAGCGGAAGAAGAAATTAAATATTCAAAAAATAAAGCATCTAAAAAAAATGATAACAAAGGATAACTTCAAAAAAGTACTTGAGACTTTAGGGTTTAAAAAATCCACCAATACATATACCAAGAAATTTCCAGATCTAGGTTGTGCTTTAAAAGTAGACTTCAAAAATGAAAAACTCGTTTATCCTTTAGATAAAGGGTTTACCATTGCAGGTGATTTTACTACATCTTTTGCACAAAAAGAAAACTTTGTTGTTTTTGAATGTGTACATCGTCTCTTTGAACAAGGGTATAAACCAGAACATATCGAATTAGAACCTAAATGGACTGTTGGTCACGGTGCTAGTGGTGGTAGAGCCGATATTATGGTAAAAGACAACTCAGGTAAATCATTAATGATTATTGAATGTAAAACGGCAGGTACAGAGTTTAAAAAAGAATGGGATAAAACTAAAATCAACGGTGGACAGATTTTATCCTACGCAAAACAGGCAGGTAGTACCCAATTTGTTGCACTATACGCATCAGACTTTGTAGATGGTAAGGTAAAAGCAGATTATTATTTAATAACACTAAAAGATAACGAAAAACTTCTCGAAGAATTAGCAGATAAAGAACCACTTTCATTTGCAGCAGCAAAATTACTAGATAAAGAAGATATTTATGAAGCGTGGACGCAAACCTACGATCAACACTATGAAACCAGAGGTGTTTTCGAGGATAACGAGCCTTATTTAATAGGTAAATCTAAATATAGTTTAAGCGATCTCGCTAGTATTTCAGGTAAAGATATACAAGGTAAATACCACCAATTTGCAACCATATTAAGACAACATAATGTATCAGGTCGTGAAAACGCATTTGATAAATTAGTTAACCTATTTCTTTGTAAAATAGTTGATGAAACCAACAATCCAAACGAACTCAAATTCTATTGGAAAGGGATTGCTTACGATAGCTATTTTGATTTGCAAGACAGACTGCAAAAACTCTATCAAGAAGGAATGAAACGTTTTCTTGGTGAAGAGGTAACTTATATAGATAATGATGCTATCGAAAATGCGTTCCGCTTTTTCAAAAACGATCCAGATGCAACTCGCGAAACCATTAAAAAATACTTCAGACAGCTAAAGTTTTTTACCAATAATGATTTTGCGTTTGTAGATGTACATAACGAAAAGCTGTTTTATCAAAATGCTACGGTATTACTTAAAATGGTACAAATGCTTCAAGACATAAGACTAAAGCAAACAGAGGATAAAGATGAAGAAGATCATCAGTTTTTAGGAGATATGTTCGAAGGCTTTTTAGACCAAGGTGTTAAACAAAGCGAAGGACAGTTTTTTACACCAATGCCTATTGTAAAATTCATTCTTAAAGCACTACCATTAAAACAAATAGTAACCCAGAGTGAAGAAATCCCTAAAGTAATCGATTATGCGTGTGGTGCAGGTCATTTTTTAAATGAATATGCCAAACAAATAAAACCTATAGTAAAGGAAAATAAAGAAGCAGAAATAGAACAGTACTATGCCGCTATTACTGGTATAGAAAAAGAGTACCGCTTATCTAAGGTAGCAAAAGTATCGTCGTTTATGTATGGGCAAGATGATATCGAAATCATTTATGCAGATGCGCTTTCAGAAATCCCAAAAGTTAAAGACAAAACCTATAGTGTATTAGTAGCTAATCCACCATATAGTGTAAAAGGTTATTTAGAAACCTTACCTGCAAAAGATAGAAAGCGTTATGAGCTTATCAATACAGTGGATGAAAAAAGCTTCCCAAACAATAATAGTATTGAAACCTTTTTTATAGAACGCGCTAAACAGGTGCTTAAACCTGGTGGTGTAGCTGCTATTATTGTGCCTTCTTCTATTTTAAGTAAAGGGAAAGCAAAAAGCACATCTACAAATAAAAATATCTATGTAGCAACTAGAGAAATTCTGCTAAAGTACTTTGATATTGTTGCTATAGCAGAGTTTGGTAGTGGTACATTTGGTAAAACAGGGACCAATACGGTAACCTTATTTATACGTCGTAAAGAAAAAGATCCAGCACCTGCTAAACATTACGAAATTAGAGTTAACGACTGGTTCAGCAACAATCGTAAAAAAGATAAGGTATTCGAAGATGAAAAATATATCAAACAATACTGTAGCCATCTAGAAATTGACTTTAAAGAATACATAACCTTATTAAAAGCAGTACCAAGTGATAAACTGCTAGAACACGAAATATTCGTACAGTATAAAAAAGAGTTTGACAAATGGAGTACTATTAAAACCTACAAAAAAAGTCAAGCCTACAAACAATTATCAGCAAACGATAAAAAAACAGAGCTAGATAAAAGATTTACCAACTTCTTGGTACGTAACGAAAAAGACAAACTATACTATTTTGTATTAGCAAGTCAAAACCCACAAGAAGTACTTATTGTAAAAAGCCCATCAAAAAGTAGCGAAATGAAAGAATTTTTAGGCTACGAGTGGAGCAGCGCAAAAGGAAACGAAGGGATTAAATACTTAGGGAATGCCACAGTAGAAGACCTACCAGAAGATGATGAAGAGGAAGGTGTAGAAGCATTAGAAAGTGAAGACAAACGTGTATTAACCAACTTGCTAAACTTTCAGCAAATCAATACACCATTATACGATCCTCAAGTAGTAAATAATGAAGAAAAGATAAACTATTGGATTAGCCAAAATTTTGAAGGCAATACTATTACCATTCCTAAAGATCTACAACCGTTCTTATCTAAAGC
>CAYZDK010000073.1:0-5243 GCA_964477255.1 uncultured Polaribacter sp. | reverse complement strand
TGTAACACGTTCATCCGCATCTAAAATATAAATCCAATCGTTTTTTGCATGGCGAATTGCAAAGTTCTTTTGAGAAGAAAAATCATCAAACTTACGTTTGATGATTTTTACATTATACTCTTTAGCAATAGCTAATGTATTGTCTGAACTAAAAGAATCAATTACAATAATTTCATCAGCAAAATTAACAGACTTGATAGCATCTTTTATATGAATCTCTTCATTTAAAGTTGGAATTATTGCGGTTATTTTGTTCATTCTACTACCTAAACTGCCACATCATATTCACGTAAAGCATCGTTTAATGATGTTTTCTTGTTGGTGCTTTCTTTTCTTTTTCCAATAATTAAAGCACAAGGTACATTGTATTCTCCTGCTGCAAACTTTTTTGTATAACTTCCAGGAATAACCACAGATCTTTCTGGCACTTCCCCTTTCATTTCTATTGGCTTGTCTCCAGTAACATCTATTATCTTTGTACTCATAGTAAGTACAACATTTGCACCTAAAACTGCCTCTTTACCAACTCTTACTCCTTCTACTACAATACATCTAGAACCAATAAAAGCACCATCTTCTATAATTACAGGCGAAGCTTGAAGTGGCTCTAAAACTCCTCCTATTCCAACACCCCCTGAAAGGTGTACATTTTTACCAATTTGCGCACAAGAACCTACAGTTGCCCAAGTATCTACCATTGTACCTTGGTCTACAAATGCCCCAATATTAACATAACTTGGCATTAAAATAGTGCCTGATGATATGTATGCACCATGTCTAGCAACTGCATTTGGAACAACTCGAATACCTCTTTCTTTATAATTTTTCTTAAGAGGAATTTTATCATGATACTCAAATATACCAGCTTCTAAAGTTTCCATCTGTTGAATTGGGAAATATAAAACCACAGCTTTTTTTACCCATTCATTTACTTGCCAACCATCTTTTGTAGGCTCAGCAACTCGTAATTCTCCCTTATCTAATAAATCTATTACTTTTCTAATAGTTTCTATTGTAGGTTGTTCTTTTAACAAGCTTCTGTTTTCCCAAGCATTTTCTATTATTTCTCTAATCTGATCCATGTTTAAAATTTTAGCGCTGCAAATATAAGTTACCTATTTTGTAACCTAAACGAAGATACACTTTTTCAACAGATTTTATGTGTTTGTTTAAATTCGTAGATATAAGGCAGTGTTTTGTATTTTTGCAACTTAAATATTTTAAAAATTGGCAAGAATATTAGCAATAGATTACGGTCTAAAAAGAACAGGAATAGCAGTAACAGACGAACTACAAATTATTGCATCTGGTTTAACAACCGTAAATACAGCAGAACTTTTTACTTTTTTAAAAAAGTATATTTCTACAGAAAATGTAGAAGTTATTCTCGTAGGAAAGCCAAAACAAATGGATAATACAGACAGTGACAGCGAAAGTTTAATTCAGCCTTTTTTAAAAAAGTTAGCAAATAATTTTCCAAACATACCTGTAAAACGTGTAGACGAAAGGTTTACCTCTAAAATGGCTTTTCAAACTATGATAGATAGTGGTCTAAAAAAGAAACAACGAAGAAACAAAGGATTAGTAGATGAAATTAGTGCAACTATTATTCTTCAATCTTATTTATACAATCAATAATTGTAGAATTAAATAAAATTCGTTTTTCAAAATCAATATTGTACTTTTGCCCACTAAAATTTAGTAAAAATGATTTTACCCATTGTAGCATACGGAGATCCTGTATTAAGAAAAGTTGGTGTAGAGATAGACAAAAATTATCCCAATTTACAAGAACTTATAGCAAACATGAAAGAAACCATGTATAACGCTTCTGGTGTAGGCTTGGCTGCTCCACAAATTGGGAAAGCTATTCGACTTTTTGTTATTGACGCATCTCCTTTTGCAGAAGATGATAGTTTAGAAGAAAAGGATAAAGAAACCTTAAAATCATTTAATAAAGTTTTTATCAATGCTAAAATTATAAAAGAAGAAGGCCAAGAATGGTCTTTTAATGAAGGTTGTTTAAGTATCCCTGATGTTAGAGGTGATGTTTCTAGAAAACCGAAAATTACTATCGAGTATGATGATGAAAACTTTGAAAAACACACAGAAGTGCTAGAAGGATTAGCTGCGCGAGTTTTTCAACACGAATACGATCATATAGAAGGAATATTATTTACAGATAGAATTTCTTCACTTAAAAAAAGACTCGTAAAAAAGAAGTTAGAAAATATATCTAAAGGAAAAATAAGAGCAGATTATAGAATGCGTTTTCCTAATTTAAAAATGAAAAAATAAATAAAGTATACATGGAGTTTAGTAAAATTATTTCAGTTGCTGGTAAGCCAGGATTATTTCAAGTAATTTCACAATCTAAAAATGCAGTAATTGTAGAAAGTTTGGCAGATAAAAAAAGAATAGCCATTAATTCTGCACAAAACATTAGTCTTTTAGAAAATATAGCAATTTACACGTACGAAGAAGATTTACCATTATTTGACGTATTTAAAGCTATTAATGATAAAACAGAAGGAAAAGAAGCAATATCTCATAAAGAAAGTGGTACAAAATTAAGTGCTTTTTTTGCTGAAGCATTACCTAATTATGATGAAGAACGTGTGTACACTTCCAACATTAAGAAAGTAATTCAGTGGTACAATATTTTAGTAAAATCTGGCTTCGATTTTTCTAAAGTTGAAGAAAGTTCGGATCAAGAAAAAGTATAACGCCAAAAAAATGAACTCTAGAAAAGAGCAACTTGCTGCTTTTAATCGTTTGTTAGATATTATGGACGATTTAAGAGAAAAATGTCCATGGGATAAAAAACAAACCCTGCAAAGTTTGCGTCATTTAACCATAGAAGAAACCTATGAATTGGCAGATGCTATTTTAGAGAATAACTTAGATGAAGTAAAAAAAGAACTGGGTGATGTTTTACTTCATATTGTATTTTATGCTAAGATTGGAAGTGAAGAAAAAGCCTTTGATATCGCAGATGTTGCCAATTCTATTTCCGATAAACTTATAGAAAGACATCCTCATATTTATGGAGATGTAAATGTTAAAGATGAAGAAGAGGTTAAAAGAAATTGGGAAAAAATAAAACTTAAAGAAGGTAAAAAATCTGTACTAGAAGGTGTGCCAAAAAGTTTACCTGCTGTAGTAAAAGCAAATAGAATTCAAGATAAAGTAGCAGGTGTTGGTTTTGATTGGGAAAAACCAGAACAAGTCTGGGAAAAAGTGCAAGAAGAATTATCTGAACTTAATGACGAGATTAAAAATAACAACTCTGAACATATCGAAAAAGAATTTGGAGATCTTTTATTTTCTATGGTAAACTATGCACGTTTTATAGGTGTTAATCCTGAAAATGCCTTAGAAAAAACCAATAAGAAATTTATAGATAGATTTCAATTTCTGGAGAAAGCTGCCAAAGAAGAAGGTAAAGAACTTTCAGAAATGTCTTTGGAAGAAATGGATGTATACTGGGAAAAATCAAAAGAATTTTTCAAATAAATTTGTTTTAAGTAAAGGTTTTCCATTTCAAATTAGAATTAACCTATATTTGAAAAAGGAAATCCACCTTCTACTACACCATGAAAAAATCATTCCAAAAACTCTTATCCATAGTGCTTATAACTAGCAGTTTAACTTCTTGTATATCTACAGAGCAAAGCAAAGATGGTGATAAAGAAGAGCTTATATCTGAGGATGCAAAACAGGTTAAAAGTGCAATATTAGATTATGTAAATGCATTATATTTAGTAGATTCTACCAGAATAGACAAAAGTGTAGATAAAAATCTACGTAAAATTGGATATTACTATAATCCAGATACTAAATCTTATGTAGATAATTTGGAAATGACACATAACCAACTCTCCAACTTAGCTGCAAAATGGAATTCAGAATACGACCAAGCAGATGAAGATTCACCCAAAAAAATTGAAATCTTTGATGTGAATTCAAAAACAGCCTCAGCAAAATTAACTGCAGTGTGGGGAATTGATTTGTTTCATTTGGCAAAAGTAAAAGGCAAATGGAAAATTGTGAATGTAATTTGGCAAAGCCAACCAAAAGAAGATTAAAAAATGCGAATCGATATTATTTCTGCAGCACCAGACTTATTAGAAAGCCCTTTTCAACATTCAATTATTAAGCGTGCACAAGAAAAAAACTTAGCCAAAATTTATGTGCATAATCTTAGAAATTATGGTCTTGGAAACTACAAACAAATAGACGACACACAATTTGGTGGAGGAGCAGGAATGGTTTTAATGATAGAGCCCATATCTAATTGTATAGAAGCTTTGCTGGAAAAACGTTCGTATGATGAAATCATTTACATGACGCCAGACGCAAAAACCTTAAACCAAAGCACTGCAAATACATTGTCTTTAAAAGAAAATATCATAATTCTTACAGGACATTACAAAGGAATAGATCAAAGAATTAGAGACAAATACATAACTAAAGAAATTTCTATAGGAGACTATGTTTTAACTGGTGGTGAACTGGCAGCTGCAGTATTAGTTGATGCTGTTGTTAGATTAATACCAGGTGTGATAGGTGACGAACAATCTGCACTTACTGATTCTTTTCAAGACAATTTACTATCTCCTCCTGTCTTCACAAGGCCAGCTAATTACAAAGGCATGAAAGTACCTGATGTGTTACTCTCTGGAAATTTTAAAAAAATTGAAGACTGGAGAGCTGAAAAAGCATACGAAAGAACAAAAAAAATTAGACCAGACCTACTTGATAATGAATAAGTAAGAAAAAAAGGAAGTTATTTTTTTATCTCAAAAAATTATAAAATTAAATTTCTGTAAATAAAATTAATTATTAAATTTGCATTCGCTAAATTAACCTCTGACGAAAACCGTGTATGTTACTTTAGATAAACAATAAGAATTAAGATATGGAATCTTTAGTAAAATTTGTACAAGACGAATTTGTAACAAAAAAAGAATTTGCAGATTTTTCTGCTGGTGATACAATTACTGTGTATTACGAAATTAAAGAAGGTAACAAAACTAGAACTCAGTTTTTTAGAGGTGTTGTAATTCAACGAAGAGGATCTGGTGCTTCTGAAACCTTTACAATCAGAAAAATGTCAGGAACTGTTGGTGTAGAAAGAATTTTCCCAGTTAACCTACCTTCTATTCAAAAAATTGAAATAAACAAGAAAGGTAAAGTACGTAGAGCACGTATATTCTACTTTAGAGGTCTTACTGGTAAAA
>CAYZDK010000072.1:0-5552 GCA_964477255.1 uncultured Polaribacter sp. | reverse complement strand
ATAGATAAAATTATGGTTCCTGCAGCTATTAAAAGTAACCAATGGTTTTCTAAATTATGAAAACTTACTCGTGTAAGATTAATGGTATTAAATATGTTTATAAAAGCAATGGGTGCAAAACCATCTTTTGTTTGCCCAATCATAGCTTCTAACAAAAAAATCTTTTGGTTTTTTTCTTTGCTTAATTTTTTCTCTAATCTTCTTCTTTTAAATTGTTTGATACTATCAAAAACTGCAAGTATTAATATGGCTCCTAGAAGAATAAATTCGGAATATTTTATGGTTAAAATAAAAAATAAAGATGCAATTAAACTTAATGTTACAAGAATTTTTGGTACTGTAAACCATTCTTTTACAAAACGCCAAATAATACTCCAATAACGTTTGTTCATTTGTTTTTGTTTGGCTTCAATGACATCCATAAAACCAAATATGCCAAACTTTTTAAAAGATTTGTCTCTTGCTTGTTCAAAAGTTAATTTTGGGTGTTCTTCCCAAATAGTTTCAATATCATTTGCTAAATGATCTACCAATTCTGTTTGTACATCGTAATGATATACATAGTGCTGCCTTGTGAATTTATATAATTTATCTATTTGTGCTTCTGTAATTTTCATTTTCATTCTTTTAAACTATTTCGTACTCAGGATAAGTTTCTAAAAGCAATGCATTTGCTTTTTTAGGTATTTCAATTAAGATAATGTATCCAAATAAAGTGAGTACAGTTATTAGCAGCGTTGCTAAAACTCTTGTAAAGTCACTCATCAACAAAAATTCTTGTAAATTATCAAAAGGAAAGTCGTAAAACCAAAGTGAAAAAACCAGTATATTTCCTATCCCATTAACAAAAATAACGTTTTCAAAAAGCCACTTTTTACCTGTTTTCGTTTGTTTTACTTTTAACTTTCTTGCATTAATTATCATAACTACCAACTGAATTAATAATATTAAAATAAAAAATGTATAATAGAATGTATAACCTATTTCGAATTCTTGAATTTTATAAAATCCGAATAACAATAATAAGGTTAAAATTATTTTAGGAAGTTTAAACCATTCTTTTGCAAACTGAAAAGTTAATTTTATATATTTTTTGGTCATTTGCCACTCTTTTGCCTGAACCACATCTAAGAATCCAAAAACGCCAAACTTTTTAAAGGCTTTGTCTCTGGCCTGCTCAAAAGTTAGGTGTTTGTCTTCTTTCCAAATAGTTTCAATATCGTTGGCTAAATGATCTACCAATTCTGCTTGTACATCGTAATATTCTACATAATGTTTACGGGTAAAGGTGAATAAATCTTGTATTTGGTTTGAGGTTAGCTTCATAGGATGTTATTATAGCAATATGTATTCTGGATAGTTTCGTCTAGCATTTCCTTTCTTATTTTGGGAATAACTATAGATGCTAAGTAAATAGAAATTGTTACCAATGCACAGCATAAAGCAATTAAAACTACCCAATATAGTTCTAGATTAACGATAGCTTCTCTAAAAAAAGAAATGGTACCCAAAACAATAACTAAAGCGCCACTTTTCAGACTTGTTTGCGATTCTGCAATAAGAACTTCTAGCAAATAAGGCTTTTCTTTTTTTTGTATTTCTTGCATTTTTTTTACTCTTGTTCTTGTTAAAAACACAAGCTCATAGATAAAATATAAAAACGATATTAGATGAACCATTAAAATTAAAAGTACGTTGCTAAAAAGAATCGTATATAGAGCAGTTAAAAATAAAAGTATATAAATCTGAGGAATGGTTAAACAGTATTTATGAAAGTGCCAAGTTATTTTTCGATAACGCTTACGCATCTCTTTTTCTTTTGCTGCAATGACATCCATAAAACCAAAAACGCCAAACTTTTTAAAGGCTTTGTCTCTGGCCTGCTCAAAAGTTAGGTGTTTGTCTTCTTTCCAAATAGTTTCAATATCGTTGGCTAAATGATCTACCAATTCTGCTTGTACATCGTAATATTCTACATAATGTTTACGGGTAAAAGTATAAAGTTGCTCTATATGTTGCTGACTTAATTTCATGGCATTTTAATGGCATTTTCTATTCCTACAATCTTTCTTTTAATTTGGATGTAATTGGTTATTGCCGCAAAACTACATAAAGAGTTTACGCAAGTAACTGAAAACCAAATAAGTCTTTGTGTTTCTTTTGCGACAGGAAAAATCCCTTCTGGCTGAAAAAACTGTAAAAAGACATTTAACATTAAAAAAGAAAAGAAAATATAAAAGCTACTATACATTAAATATCCTGATTTTTGCTTTTTTGCAAAAGCCTTAAAATACAAGAATACACCATAAACAACAGGGGTAAATAACAATACTGCAGTTATAATCTTAAAAATAAAAAAACTGACGCTTTTAAATAGTAAGAAATAAGACAATACACTTACTAAAATTAAAGTTACAGAAAGTGGATTTGTCATATAATCTTTCATTTTTCTAAAATATTGCCCTCGAATTATATTATTAATCTTTAGCAATCTACTTTTATGCAGAGCTTCTAAATTCCCTTCTAGATTAAGCGCTAACATAGAACTTTCTAAAGCGCTTTTATAGGAAAAACCTTGCTGCATTTTTGCTTCAACCAAAGAAATAAGATGATCTAAGATTTCGATACGAATATCCCAATATGTTAAACCATTCTCTTGAAGTTGGTTTTCGATTTGCTGTACTTGTTTTTTAGATAAACTTACATTCATAGTAACCTTAATTTTTTAAGTTCATTCACATGCTTCTTATAGAAATAATGACAAATAAATACAATAGATAAGCCAGCAATAAAAAAACTCGTAAATGTAGAACTTAATACTCCTGTTGGCTTCAAAATACCTGCAAAGATGGCTGTTACTGGTAAAAATATAAAACCTCCTAATAACTGCGTTTGTAAAACAAAACTATAGGTAGTTTTGTATTTTATTTGTCTTATTCTTAGAAATAAAAACAACACATAAAGCGTTCCTAGAATTGCTAAGCTTTGTAGCATTATATTTCCAGTATTTACCATGGCCTTAGAAAAAACAGGGTTGGTATACTTAATTAGCACTAAGGGTAAAAAATAAGACGCTAAATACATAAAGAAAAAAGGTTTAAATAATTTTACTGCTTTGTGAAGCACAATAGAAAAGTTAGCATAGTATATGCCAAAATAAAAAGAGGTTTTTTTACGCAAGTGCTTTTTCCAACGCATTTTTGCCATTACAAAAGCGCTTTCAAAAGAGAAACCTTTAGATATTTTGAACTCGATATCACTCATCATATGATCTAAAATTTCCATACGTAAATCTTCGTATTGAAAACCTTTTTGGTCTAAAAAACTTTCTATTTCTTGTATTTGTTTCGTAGTCAACTCCATAGCTTTTCCTATTTATTGCATACTAAACTTCGGATTTACCAAATGCTGCATGGTTTTTAAAAACTCTTGCATTTCTTCCAATTTATTCGCGGTTTCTTTGGTTCCGTTTTCGGTTAACTTGTAGTACTTGCGCAAACGGTTACCAACTTTGGCAACCTCTACATCTAATAAACCATCAGCCTCTAATTTATGCAATGCAGGGTATAAAGCGCCTTCCGTAATTTTAAGCTCTCCTTTGGTTAACTCTTTCACTTTTTGCGTTATCTCATAACCATACATTTTATCATTTTCATTCAGTAATTTTAAAATGATAGTCTGTAAAGAGCCTTTATATAATTTTTGATTTCCCATATTTTTATCTCTAAATATTTCGAGAACAAATATACATAATTTTCTTATGCATAAAAAAGTAATGCATTTAAATTTTATGCATAAAAAATCCCGACAGTAAAATCGGGATTAAAGTATGTGTGTTCTTATTATTATTTTTCTACTTGTAAAACTTCAGAAATAATACGTTCTAGCTCTACTTTTGGTAATGCACCATTAGCCATTTGTGGCTGTGCTCCCATAGGAATAAACAGCATAGAAGGGATGCTTCTAATTGCAAAAGCTGCAGCCAACTCTTGCTCTGCTTCCGTATCTACTTTATAAATATCTACCTTTCCTTTGTATTCTTCCGATAACTCCTCTAAGATTGGAGCAATCATTTTACATGGTCCACACCAATCTGCATAAAAATCGATAATTGCTGGCTTATCGCCCTCAAACTTCCAGTCTTTATTTTCGGTGTAATTAAATACTTTTTCTAAAAATGTGTCTTTGGTTAAATTTTCTGTCATTTTGTATTCTTTCAGATTATAATTTTATACTATACAAAGGTACTTGATTTAAGATAGATAGAAATAAAATTAAGTAAACAGCTCTTAATCAGACTATTGATAGTGTCTTTTTTAATATCATTAAATTAGATTTTAACCCATAGAAACTATGAAATCTGGTGCTAATCTCTTCATTCTAGCTATAAGCCTTATTTTAGCGGTTTGTACATCTAAAAATTCTTTAAATACTGTGGCTTTAAACTATCCTAAAACTAAAAAAATTCCTGTTGTAGATTCTCTTTTTGGTACTGCTGTTACCGACAACTATCGTTGGCTAGAAGACGATAGAAGTGCAGAAACAGAAGCTTGGGTAAAGGCGCAAAATGCAGCTACCTTTAATTATTTAAATCAAATTCCATATCGCGAACAATTAAAATCGCGCTTGTCTGCATTGTGGAACTATGAAAAAATAGGAAGTCCTTTTAAAGAAGGAGAGTATACGTATTATTACAAAAACAATGGCCTACAAAATCAATATGTCGTATATCGTAAAAAAGAAAATGGTGAAGAAGAAGTTTTTTTAGACCCTAATACGTTTTCTAAAGATGGTACTACTTCGTTAGCAGGGCTAAGTTTTTCTGAAAACGGAAAACTTGCAGCATATTCTATCTCGGAAGGTGGCTCTGATTGGCGAAAAATCATTGTAATGGATGTTGCTTCTAAAACCATTAAAAAGGATACCATTGTAGATGTAAAATTTTCTGGAGTTTCTTGGTATAAAAATGAAGGGTTTTATTACTCGAGTTACGACAAACCCAAAGGTAGTGAGTTGTCTGCAAAAACGGATCAACACAAATTATATTACCACAAATTAGGCACTTCTCAAAAAGAAGATAAAATTATTTTTGGAGCAAAAGCAGCAGAAAAACATCGTTATGTTTTTGGTGGCGTAACTGAAGATAATCGTTATTTGTTTATTTCAGCTTCTGTTTCTACATCAGGAAATCGTTTGTTAATAAAGGATTTAAGTCAACCAAACTCAAAATTAATTACAATTTTAGCCGAAGACAATAGCGATACGTATGTAATTGATAACAAAGGCAGTAAATTATATTTGGTTACTAATTTAGATGCACCCAACCAAAAAGTTGTTACTGTGGATGCAAAGAATCCAACTCCAAAAAATTGGGTCGATTTTATTCCGGAAACTGAAAACGTGTTAAATCCGTCTACTGGTGGTGGTTATTTCTTTGCCAATTATATGGTAGATGCTATTTCTAAAGTGATGCAATACGATTACAATGGGAAATTAGTTCGCGAGGTAAATCTTCCTGGTGTTGGCTCTGTTGGTGGTTTTAGCGGAAAAAC
>CAYZDK010000071.1:0-5701 GCA_964477255.1 uncultured Polaribacter sp. | reverse complement strand
CTTTCTTCATTAATTACGAGACTAATTTTTTTATAGAACGTATAATGCCATAGTGTAAGCCTTCATGAAAGTTGTTAAACGCTATTGCTTGTTCTATAGAAGTTAACACATACCCTGTACTGGTAGGGTATTCTTTAAAACCATCAAAAATTCCTGCTTCATAATCTTCTTCTAAAGTTTCTGGCAGTCCTATAAGTAAGTCTTTTACAGAATCGAATTCTTCTTCCGAAAAATTATCTTTCGGAAAAGTACCTTTTCTGTAGTTCTCTATTAAATCATCAGGACATAACATATTATTACCAGACAAACCATAATGTAATAATTGTTGCGTTACCACTAAATGTGCAACGTTCCACGCAATGTTATTAGAAAATCCGTTAGGAATTGTATGTAATTGCTCTAGGGTTAAGCCTTCTATTTCTTTCATTACAAGCTCTCTTGCTTTTTTAAGCACACTAAACTCTATTTTCATGGTATGTATTTTTTTCTAACATTTAAAGTACTAACAAAATTGAATGGTCTTTAAAATGTTCTTAATTTTGAACAAACAAATATAATTGATAATCATGAAGAAAGTTTACTTTTTAAAAACTTGTGATACTTGTAGAAGAATATTAAAAGAGGTAAATACTTCTGGCTTTGAAGAACAAGAGATTAAAGCAAACCCGATAACGGAAACGCAGTTAGATGAAATGTATGCGTTAAGCAATAGTTACGAAGCACTATTTAATAAGCGTGCGCGTTTGTATACATCTTTAGATCTTAAAAATAAAAATCTAACTGAAGAAGATTACAAGAAGTATTTACTAGAAGAGTATACCTTTTTAAAACGTCCTGTATTTATCATAGATAACCAGATTTTTATAGGTAATAGTAAAAGTGTAATAGAAAAAGTAAAAGAGAAGACCAACCAGTAGTCTTCTCAGCGAACTAATACTTGGTTAAAAATACTGTTCTTAGTTTGTTTTTACAACGATGTTTTCATTAGACATTATTTGGGCTAACTCGTCTGTGGTAATATTTGTTTTTAAGCCAAACAAGACCAATTGGTTGTCTTCTGCTTTTGCTTGTAGTACAATTTCTTTTATTAAATCGTTATCTTCTAGTACGTAAAAAGACGCTCTACTTTTATCGCTTTTAACACGTGCCATGGTTTTCAACTTATACTTTCTAATGTATTTCTTAAAATCTTTAGCGATTTCGCCATCGTCATTATTAAAAATCATTAGTTTAAAATCTTTCGAATTCTTTACTAATTTTCCGAAATCTTCTTGGTCGCTATCGTCTAAAAACGAACCTGCAAACGAAGCGTTTAGATTGATAGAAAAAGCCGATTTATCGGAATGATTCTTGTAAAATTTTTTAAAAGTTGCCTCTTGGGCTGAAGCACTAAATACAAAAAGTGCAAATACAAATGTGATTAATTGTTTCATGTTACTCGGTTTTAAAAGAAGACGATGGTGTTCTAGTTTTGTTACACGAGTATAAAAAAAGGAGGTCTTTTTATGCGTAGTGTAGCTTTATGTTTCAGACAAATAAAGTGCAGTTAAAGCTTCTGCTTCTTGGGCTGCACTCCAATCTTTCAAAATTGTATCTCTAGCTGCTCTTGCAATTTCTTTGTTTGGATTTTGCATTGTTTGTTCAAGAAGTTCTTGTAGTTTTTTTACATTGCCAGCTTCATACAAGTACCCATTCTTTCCGTGCTTTATTAAATTAGTATGCACACCCACATCTTTAGTAGCTATGGTTATACAACCACAACTCATTGCTTCTGCAGTAACTAACGAAAAGCCTTCTGAATACGAAGGCGCAACCATTATAGTAGCTGCTTGATAGTACGAAACAATAGCTTTTGTTTCTTCTAAAAAATACACTTGATTTGCAATTCCTTCTTTTTCAGCAATAGTTTTTAACTCTTGTAAAAAGGCTGGTTTATCTACTCTTCCTACCAAAACCAAAGCCCAATCTTGGTGTTTTTTTAATACATTAGCTGCAACTAACAAATCTAGTTGTCCCTTAGCTTTTCGAATTCTTCCCGTATTTAAAATAATATTTTTCTGGCGAATATTGGGTAAAGTCGAACCCATTTTTGGGGTAAACAAATCGGTTTGCACACCATGGCCTATTAAAGTATTAGGTATTTCCAAACTAGCACTCATTTCAGGAATAAGCGTTACTACTTTATCTGCCTTTTTTAGCAAAAAAAGGGTTAACCAAGAAGGTTTTGTAGCAGCATGTCTAGAGGCAATTAAAGTAAACTTTGCTCCTAAAAACTTAAACACTAACATTCGTAAAATTTCATTATTTCGATGGCAATGCACTATAACCTTTCGTTTAGAAAATAGTAGTTTTTTACATTGACGCTTAGTAAGAAGATTTCCTTCTATGTTAGTACCATAAACAAAAGTATCAAAGTGTTTATCAAAATAACCAAGAACATTCTCTATACTTCTTGTAACTCCAGTTTTACGACGATGAAAATGGGTATGTATTAGTACAGGTTTCACGAAACACTAAGCAAATTTTCGAGCTATAATTTCTAAAAAACGAGCCTCTAATTCTTCCTGTACAGACCAATCGTATTCTGGCTTCACCAAAGTATCTATAAATTGAAGCGCATCTTTTTCTGTTTTAAACGTATTTAATTGCGATACAACACGATTGTAATCTTCCTGATTTCCATCAAATAGATGTTTTACAAAAGCAATTCGGTCGTTTAAACCAATTTGTAAAGTTGATGCAAACCTGTCATTAATAGATTTTGGCGGCGCATTTTCAAACAAATCGGCCATAACATCTACAGAAATAGTGTCTTGCAGCTCGTCATCTAGAGTACCACTTTTTGTTTCAGAAACTGGTGGAGTTTCTTCTGTTGTTTCTTGTTTTCCAAATAACAACCCTTCTAATTCATCAAAAGGTTGCTCGATGTTTTCTGTAGCTGGTTCTTGTATGGATTTGGTTTCTGCTTCTTTTTCCGTACTTTTCTTATCTACCAATTTTTCCTTAATCTCTTGTGGCTCAGGTACGGCTGCAGCATTTGTTTTATCTTCTTCTAAATGGTGTATTACTTTTTCTGAAACCTCTTCTAGTTTCGCATCTTTTTCTTGCAATTCTTTAACTTCTAACCCTTTAGCAACCTTTTCTAACAACGCTTCTTTGGTTTCTTTCATTCCAGGAGTATGGTTAACATATTCCTCTACAAACGCCAATAAACTTAATTTTTCATACACATCTTTTGCGGTTCTTTGCAAGGTAAAAACATCGCTTTTTCCATTCATTTTTAAAATTCGATGTGCCAAACTTATAAGGTCTGCTTCTAATTTTTTGTGCATAAGTTGTATATTGAAATTAAATTATCCTATGAAATATTTATACATTTGTATTGCCCGAAAAGTAGTAAATAATCAAAACATTAAACGCTTAAAATTACAAAATGTTTCTTGAAAATACAGTAAATCATACAGAACAATTTGGTTGGATAGAGGTTATTTGCGGCTCTATGTTTTCGGGGAAAACAGAAGAATTAATTCGTCGTTTAAAAAGAGCCCAATTTGCCAAACAGCGTGTAGAAATCTTTAAACCTGCGGTAGATACACGTTATGATGAAGAAGAAGTGGTGTCGCATAACGATAGTCGTATTCGTTCTACACCAGTACCTGTATCTTCTAATATTTCTTTACTAGCAAATGATGTAGATGTTGTTGGTATAGACGAAGCGCAGTTTTTTGATGATGAAATTGTAAGTGTTTGTAACGATCTAGCAAATCGTGGCATACGGGTAATTGTTGCTGGTTTAGACATGGATTTTAAAGGAAAACCTTTTGGCCCAATGCCTGCACTTATGGCAACTGCAGAATATGTAACTAAAGTACATGCAGTTTGTACAAGAACCGGAAATTTAGCGCATTATAGTTTTAGAAAAGCACAAAACGACGACCTTGTTTTATTGGGTGAAACCCAAGAATACGAACCTTTAAGTAGGGCTGCATACTACAAAGCAATGCGAGAGCAACAAAAGCAAAAGCAAGGTGCTACTACTACAGTTTCGGAAACGAGCAATAGAATCAATACCAAAAAAGATGAATAACGCAGTTACGCGTCTAGAAATTGATGGAAACGCTTTAGCGCACAACCTAAAGTATTTTAAAAATAAATTACAAGCCAATACCAAAATTTTAGCTGTTGTAAAGGCATTTGGCTATGGTTCTGATGGTGTTTTAGTAGCAAAATTTTTAGAAGATAAGGTAGATTATTTTGCAGTTGCGTATACCCAAGAAGGTATTGCGTTACGAGAAGCAGGAATACGAACTCCTATTCTTGTATTACATCCACAAATTCAGAATTTAGATAACATTATAACCCACTGTTTAGAACCCAATATTTATAGTGAAACCATTTTACATGCCTTTATAAAAATTGCGAATGCACACCAGCAAAAGCACTATCCTGTTCATGTAAAAATTAATACCGGACTTAATAGACTAGGGTTTAGACCAAAGGAAATGGATGCAGTAGCCACTGCAGTAAATGCAACACCAGCCATACAAATTACCTCTATTTTTTCGCATTTAGCAGCTAGTGAAGATGCCAATGAAAAAGCGTTTACAGAGGGCCAAATTTCTTCATTTCGAAAGGCAGCTAATGATCTAACAACCCAAATTAATAACACGCCCTTTCTGCATCTTGCCAATACTTCTGGTGTTGTTAATTATCCAGAAGCACACTTTGATATGGTACGTGTTGGCATTGGTTTGTACGGTTTTGGAAACGACGATACAGAAACGGCACAACTGCAAAACACACACAATTTATATTCTATTATTTCGCAAATTCATACCATTGCACCAGCAGAAAGTGTTGGCTACAATAGAGGTTTTATTGCAAAAGAAGTTACAAGAAGCGCAACAATTCCTATTGGACATGCAGATGGTATTCCGCGTTCTTTAAAAATGGGCAATGGTGCTGTGACCATAAACCAACAAAAAGCACCCATCTTAGGAAATGTTTGTATGGACATGATTATGGTAGATGTAACGCATATTAATTGTAAAGAAGGAGATACTGTGGTTATTTTTAATACCCAAGAACAAGTTCAGCAATTTGCAGACGCAGCAGATACCATTGTGTACGAAACCTTAACGAATATTTCGCCTCGTGTTAAAAAAATGTTAATGAAATAACCTTTTTTTTAGTACCTTGCCCCTTAACTAACTAAAAATAATAACAATATATGGGAATGCTAAAAGAATTTAAAGACTTTGCCATGAAAGGCAATTTGGTAGACATTGCAGTTGGTTTTGTAATGGGTGCTGCCTTTAAACAAGTAGTAACTTCATTTACAGGAGGCATTGTTTCTCCTTTAATTGGATTAATTTTTAAAGCCGATTTTAGAGATTTAAAATGGGTGGTTAAAGAAGGAATTGCAGATGATGCTGGTAAAGTTACTGGCGAGATAGCGGTATTGTATGGCGATTTTATTACCAACGTTATCGACTTTATTATTGTAGCTTTTGTAATGTTTATGATTATTAAGGGTATTAATGCAACCAAGAAAAAAGAAGCACCAAAACCTGCAGCACCTAAAGGCCCAAGCCAAGAAGAGTTGCTTGCAGAAATAAGAGACTTACTTGCTAAAAAATAATTTTTTAGTGTATTAAGTAAACATGTGTATTTCCCGAGTCTTGTACTCGGGATTTTTTTA
>CAYZDK010000070.1:0-5723 GCA_964477255.1 uncultured Polaribacter sp. | reverse complement strand
AGAGGAAGTGCCACAAAAGTAGCATTTTTTCTACAAGTATTTTAGATGTTTTTGCATTTGTTTAATCACTTAAATACATCAGAATAATTTATAAATCATTTTAAAAATTTAGAAAAAATGAAGAAATTAGTATTTTTTATAGCCTTTTTTTTATCAACAATTACCATAACTGCTGAAGATAATGATCCTACTCTTAGTAACGATTGTTATGATGCTGCTAACCGGTACGTTCAAACGTTAGATTGGAATACAACTGAAGAACAAGAAAAAGCACTAGCAATCTTAGAGTTTCTTATAGATATGTGCGATCAACAAGGTCCACAATAACAAAAATTTACGAGTTAACTGAAAAGTTAACTCGTTTAAAAATTAAATAATATGAGAATTTACATACTATTCTTTTTAATTTCTAATATCTGTTTCTGTCAACAAAAAGCTGGTTTTGTTAATTATAAGAAGCAGACTAAGTTTAAAAAATCAAAAGACAAAGCTATTATTAACATTAATGAAATGATTAATAAGGGAGATAACTTAGTTATGTATAAATTGAATTTTAAAGAATCAATTTCGAAATTTGAAAAAATTCAAAAAATAGAAACAGATAAAAAGGCATTATTAATGTCTAGATTAAGTGCTGCTGGATATGAAGGTGTTGTGTATAGAGATGACTCAAAAGATTTACTGATTAGAAGTATAATGAAAGGTGGTGAGCAATTTATTATCAATTATCCAAATACTTATTTAAAATGGGAATTAATAAATGAGAAAAAAGTAATAGGAAAATTTGATTGTTTTAAAGCTATTACAAGAAAAGGCAATAGAAGTTTAAAAAATAAAGTAGAGCCTATTTCTGTGGTTGCTTGGTATTGTCCTCAAATTCCTGTGAGAACAGGGCCATATATTTATGGAGGTCTACCTGGATTAATACTTGAATTAGAAACAACTTCAGATATTTTTTATGCTACTAAAATTAGTTTAAGAGAGAATGACATTGTATTAAAAAGACCAGAAAAAGGTACAAAGATATCAATAGAAGAATATAGTAAAATTATTATGGGTATTGCAAATGATATTAAAAATTAAAGAAAATAGTTTTAAGCTTGTTATTTGTTATAGCAGTTGGTAATGGAAAAATGTTCTCTATTTCTAAAAATGTTGATAACAACTCTTCTATGGACTGCTCAGAGTATGCAGATATCACACAAGGAATCGTAATGCTAACTGGTATAAGTTTTGAAGAATCTTTAACTGCATGGATTAATGCGTATGACGCATGTATAGGTTATCAAATTGAAAATTTAGTTGAAGTAGAAGAAGAAGAAGAAATTATTCCTGAGCCTTGGGAGAATTAATAAAAAAATTGAAGAGTGATTATAACAATAATGATTTATTGTAATCACTCTTTTAAAACGATATTTATATGAAGAAAAATACTATCATTCTAATTTTTCTTGCAGTCACAAATGTTTTCACACAAACAAGAAACAATATAATAACCTACAAGGTTACAAGCAATACTATTAAAACTAAATCATTTTTAAAAAACAAAAAAATTAGTCCTGAAATGAAAGAAATGGTAAGTTCTTTTATAAATACAGACAGACATATAATCTGTAAGCTTTATCATAATGAAAACGAGTCTCTTTTTTTTAAAAGTAATAAACTGAATAGCCCTGTACAAGGCAGAGGGAAATTATTAGATATTCTGGTTGGTAATGGTATATTTTATAAAAACAAAAAAGATACATTTCTATTAAACCAAAAACAGTTCATGGGAGACTTATTTATAGTAGAAATGAAACCTTTTGTATGGCAACTAACCCAAGAAACAAAGACTATAAATGGATATTTATGTTACAAAGCCGTTGGTGTTAAAACTACAGAAAATGATTTGGGTACATTTAAAAATGAGGTAACTGCATGGTATACGCCATCTATACCTTGTGAATTTGGAATAAGAGAGTACATTGGTTTACCTGGTTTGATTTTAGAACTAAATGATGGAAAGCTATTTTATAGGGTTAATAAGATAGAATTAAATACTAGAAAACGTTTAAATATAAAAAAACCTGTAAAAGGGAAATATCTAAATGAGATTGAGTACAAAGCATTAGTAAAAAACCTTTATTACCAAAAAACCAAAAGAAATTAAATTTAAATTCGGGTTTATTATAAAACATTCTTATGAAAAATACCATCTTTATCATTTTTATATTGTACAACACAATTACTTTTGGTCAATTCTCTTCAGGAAAGATTACTTATCAATATCAATATAAAGGCGAACCGTTTAAAGCAAAAACACAAAATAGAGTAGCACAACAAGCTGTAAATGATTTGTATAAAACGCTGTTAAGCTATAGTGGAAAAATAAATTACATACTAGTTTTTAAAAATGAATTGTCTAAATACGCAATAGAAAACACCTTAAACTCTGAAAGTGATGCAGGTTTAGAGAATGCAAAAAACATGACAGGAGCAAGAGAAGTAATTTACATGAATACTAGTCAAAAATATACTTTAAAAGAATTGGATTTTTTTGGCGATGAAATTCTTGTAAAAAGTACATTAAAGAACGATTGGAATTTGACCCAAGAAACACGTAAAATAGGAGGATATGTTTGTTTCAAAGCGTGGAAAAAAGTGAATAATACAGTTTTAATAGAGGCATGGTATACTCCTGAAATTCCACTTAATATTGGACCAAGAGGTTTTGGCAATTTACCAGGTTTAATTTTAGAATTAAAACAAGCAGAACTTTCTTATGTTGCATCAGAGATTATTTTAAACCCTAAAAAATCTCCTACAATTAAACTTCCAAAAAACAAGAAAATAGTTAAAGAAGCAGAGTTTAATAAACTATTATTAGATTTTGATAAAGGAAAAAGGAATTGAAATTAAAAAAGTAGCATTTTTTCTACAAGTATTTTAAATTTTATAAAAATGAGACTGCTTTTTACCATAATGTTTTTACTGATTTCAGAAAATTATACTGCTCAAGAAAACTACAGAGCACTATATAAAATTAGATTTATGGTTGATACTGTAGAAATCAAAAATAGTTTACATCAAGATGAAAAATCAAATACAACTCTAATACAATTAGAAAGATCAAAAATGATAAAGAAATATTTAGAAGTAATTAAAATATCAAACTCCGTATTTTTTAATTTAGATTTTAATCGGGAGAAAGCTAAGTTTTCTTTACCAAAACAAATAGAGACTAGTACCTATAATACTTTCAAGAGATATTCCAGATATAATGGAGAGTATTACCATATTAACGATAAGCTTTTCCACTCTAAAAATTCCTTTGGACAAGACTTTATCGTAGAATATCCTAAGTTTGATTGGACTATAACATCAGAAGCAAAAATGATTGGACCTTATAATTGCTTTAAAGCAATAACAAAAATTGAAGTTGAATCTTCTAAAGGTAAAAGTTATCATAAAATAATTGCTTGGTTTACTCCTGAAATCCCCTTTAATTATGGACCAAAAGAATATGTAGGATTACCTGGTTTAGTTCTTAGGCTTGATGAAGGTAATATATCTTATAATTTACATAAACTTGAAAAAGGGAAACATGTAGATATAGTTAAGCCAAATAAAGGTAAAAAGATTACTTTAAAAGAATTTAGATCAATAAGTAAAAAAATGTATGAATCTAGAAAATTTTAAATTATTTATTTCAATAGCGCTACTGTGTAATTCAGTAGTGCTATTTGGACAAAATCAATATATTGCCAGACTTACTTATAAGGTTGGTATGAAGTTACATGATGGTAAGAAACCTTTAAACAAAGGAAAGAAAGAATACAATGATTTTTTTAAAAATATTCCAAAACAGACATATTTTTTAGACATTAATAACAACCAATCTATTTTTTTATGGATAAAAAAATAGATATAAATGTTACTGGCAAAAATAATTTAGTCTCATCTTTTGTTGGAAATGGTTCTTATTATTATGATTCAAATACTAATTTAAGTTTAAATCAAATAAATTCATTAGGTGAAAATTTTATAATACAAACCAGTCAAAAATATTATTGGGAGTTAAGTTCTGAAAAGAAAAAAATTGGAGGGCATATATGTTTTAAAGCAACAACTACAAGGCAGTATACAAATAGAGTGGGCAAATTGAAAACAAAAAAAATTACAGCCTGGTATTACCCAGGAATTCCAATCAACATTGGTGTTAAAGACTATCATGGTTTACCTGGTGTTATAATATCATTAAGTGATGGGAGTTTTCTATTTGAATGTACAAAAATAGCTCTAAATTTAAAAGAGAAACCAAAAATCAATAAGCCAAGTAAAGGAAGGCTTATTACAAAAAAAGAATATGATGAAATTTTGAAATCAGATTTCACTAAAAAATTTGGAATCAAAAATTGAGTTTAAATTAAAATACTAGTTTAAAAGTAGCATTTTTTCTACAAGTATTTTAGATGTTTTTGCACTTGTTTAATCACTTAAATACATCAGAATAATTTATAAATCATTTTAAAAATTTAGAAAAAATGAAGAAAATAGTTTTAGGTTTAATTTTTGTATTTGTAACTGGTTCAAGTTTTTTGAATGCTTTATCTTCCAAAGATGAGCTTTTACCCATAACGAATAATGCTATAGAGGTTGTTGAAAATTTTGGATGCTCAAGGGATTGTGTAGATCATACTCTTGGGTTTGTTACTTGGTTTGCTGATGGAGTAGATTTGAATAGTAATTCTGGATTTATGGATTTATACATCAATGAATATAAAACTTGTCTTCGTGTTAGATGTGGTATAACAGAATAATATTCAAATAAAACCCTAGTTTAAAAGAAAACTAACTAGGGTTTTTAAAACTTTTAATTATGAAAATTAAACTTTTGGTGGTTTTATTATTTGTTAACTTATTTAATGTTAACGCACAAGATGTTTATGGTATTATTACTTATAAAGTTTCAGTTAAAGATTTTAAGAGTAGAGAAATATATAATAAAGACTCTATAAAAAATCATTCTACAGAAGTTTTTTACAAGAGATATAAAGAAATTCTAAAAAAAGCGAAAAATATTAATTCACAATTGATATTCAATAAAAAAATATCCGTGTATAAAAACTTTGAAAATATAAAAATCAATGAAAATGAGCGTTCTAATTTAACCTATTTATTATCAGGTAGCGGTAGAAAATATTATACAAAAAGAGGGGTTTTAAATTATGAAAGCACAGTTTTAGATTGTGAATTACTAGGAGAATGCTTTTTAGTAGAAACTAAGTTGCCTAAATGGGAATTATATCCACAAACAAAAATGATAAATGGGTTTCTATGTTACAAAGCAATTCTAAATAATCAAAAAAAATCTTTAGAAGCTTGGTATGCTCCAAAGTTGCCATATAGTTATGGCATAATGAGTTATTATGGTTTACCAGGTGTAGTTCTAGAAATAAATGAAAAAATGTTTACTATTACTGCTATAAAGGTTGAATTAAATCCTTTGGAAGAAAAAGAAATAAAAGAACCAAAGAATATAAAAAAAATATCTTCAAAAGAATTTGAAAAAATGAAAAAGAAATATTTTCCAATGTTTTATAAAACTTAAATGTTTTTAATTGGCATCAATAACTTTATAGATAAAAAAATCAGCATTTTTTCTACAAGTTTTTTAGATGTTTTATACTTGTTTAATCACTTAAATACATCAAAATAGATATGTATAAATCATTTTAAAA
>CAYZDK010000069.1:0-5958 GCA_964477255.1 uncultured Polaribacter sp. | reverse complement strand
GTTTTATTATTAATATTGCATAAATAAATAAATAAATAAATATGCAAGGAAAGTGCCACTTTTAACAAAAAAACTGTTTTAAAATTGTAAATTTTAAAACAGTTTTTCAATAAACTTAATTCAATTAACACTAGAAATTATAACGTTGAGGACCACCTCGTCTAATTTCTTCACTTGCATAACTTTCAAATTTTTTAAAGTTTTCTCTAAACGAATTCGCCAACTTAAATGCAGTAGTGTAATACGCTTTATCATCGTTCCATGTTTTACGTGGACTTAATAATTCGGTAGGCACACCAGGACATTCTCTTGGTTGTGCAACGCCAAATACAGAATGAATGTGGTAATCTTCGTAAGTGTAATCACCTAGTTTGCCTTCTAATACTGCACTAATCATTGCTCTTGTATATTTTAAAGGCATTCTTCTACCAACACCATATTGACCACCAGACCAACCTGTGTTTACAAGCCAAACATTTACGTTGGCTTCTTTCATTTTTTTGCTTAGCATTTCTGCATAACGTGTAGGGTGTAAAGGCATAAAAGGTGCACCAAAACAAGCTGAAAAACTTGGTAAAGGTTCGTCTACACCAGCTTCTGTTCCTGCTACTTTAGCAGTGTATCCAGAAATAAAATGATAAGCTGCTTGTGCAGGTGTTAATTTAGATATTGGAGGCAATACTCCAAAGGCATCTGCAGTTAAAAAGAAAATATTTTTTGGGTTTTCGCCAATTGATGGCTTTTTTATATTTTCAATATGATAAATAGGATAACTAACTCTAGTATTTTGTGTTATGGTTGTATCTTCAAAGTCTACAACACCATTATCATCCATGATAACATTTTCTAGTATTGCTCCTTTTTTAATAGCATCGTAAATTTCTGGTTCTTTTTCTTGAGAAAGATTTATCACTTTTGCATAACAACCTCCTTCAAAATTAAAGATGGTATTTTCTTTTGTCCATCCATGTTCATCATCACCAATTAAACTTCTATTTGGATCTGTAGATAAAGTTGTTTTTCCAGTACCAGATAACCCAAAGAAAATAGCAGTATCCCCATCTTTACCAACATTTGCAGAACAGTGCATTGGCAAGGTGTTTTTATTTACTGGTAAAATAAAGTTAAGCGCAGAGAAAATTCCCTTTTTAATTTCACCTGTATAACCTGTTCCTCCAACTAATGCAATTTTCTTTGTAAAGTTTAATATTGCAAAATTGTGTTGGCGTGTTCCATCTATTTCAGGGTCTGCCATAAAACCAGGAGCATTTATTACAGTCCATTCTGGTGAAAAGCCTTTTAGTTCGTTTTCTGTAGGTCTAATAAACATGTTGTATGCAAACATATTACTCCATGGATATTCGTTTACCACACGTAAACTCAATTTGTAGTTATTGTCTGCACATGCGTAGCAATCTCTTGCGTAAATTTCTTTTCCTGATAAATACGAAACTACTTTATCGTAGAGTTTGTCAAATTTGTCTGGATCAAAAGGAATATTAATATCTCCCCACCAAATTTCATCTTTGGTAATATCGTCTTTTACAATAAAACGATCTTTTGGAGACCTTCCTGTAAATTCACCAGTTCTAACTGCGATAGCGCCTAAAGAAGATTCTACCCCTTGTTTTTTTGCAATAGTTTCAGCATGTAATTGATCTGAAGTTAGCTGATAGTGTACTGTTGCATCTTTGATTCCTAGACTATTTAACGAAATCGATTTCGTGTTTTTATCTAACATACCTAATTTTTATTTGTTTAAAGATGCAAACAAAATTAAACAATATTTTAAAAGCAGATAAGTATGACTGGAATTATTTTGAATTTTCTTGTTTTTTTAGCTTTTTTAAGAAGTATATTGCTAAAACAATCCAAGCAATTATAAAGAATAAACCTCCTAATGGCGTAATAAACCAAATTTGTTTTGCCGTTATCGGTGTTAATTGAATAAGATAAATAGATCCTGAAAAAAATAAGATTCCTAATATTAGAATTGTACTTAAAACGTTTTTCTGTTTTTCGGTAAATCCATTATACAAATTAATTAATAACAGTAAAAGTACATAATAAGAATGGTAGCGAACTGCTATCATAAAGCTATCTAACTGTGTACTAGTAAGCGTGTCTTTTAGACCATGGGAACCAAATGCCCCTAGTGCAACTGCAATTGCACCTAATACGCACGTTATAATGATATTTTTAAACATTTTAGCTTTATTTGTTAAATATTAAACAAAAATCCTATCTTCGTATTTTCACAAAAATACACCTTTTTTATATGAGAAAAATACTAATTATTGGAGCAGGAAAATCTTCATCATCTTTAATAAAATTTTTATTAGAAAAGTCGGTACAAGAAAATATATTTCTACTCATTGCCGATAAATCTTTAGCGCTTGCCAATAAAATATGTATGCATCATAAAAATTCTGAAATAATAGCTTTTGATCTTTTTAATAAGGAAGAACGTATAGCTCTAATACAAAGAGCAGATATTGTTATCTCCATGTTGCCAGCACGCTTTCATATAGAAGTGGCTAAAGATTGTATTGCTCTTAAAAAAAATCTAGTTACAGCTTCATACGTATCTGATGAGATGAAAGCTTTAGATACGGAAGTGAAAAAAGAAGGCCTTATTTTTATGAATGAAATTGGGGTAGATCCAGGAATAGATCACATGAGTGCCATGCAAGTTTTGGATAGAATTAGAGAAAATGATGCAGAAATACTTCTTTTTGAATCTTTTACAGGTGGACTAATTTCTCCTGAAAGTGATGATAATTTATGGAATTACAAGTTTACTTGGAATCCAAGAAACGTGGTATTAGCAGGGCAAGGAGGAACTGCAAAGTTTATTCAAGAAGGCACGTATAAATACATCCCTTATCATAAGCTATTTAGAAGAACAGAGTTTTTAACAATAGGAAATGCTGGTAAATTTGAAGCCTATGCAAATAGAGACTCACTAAAATATAGAAGTATTTATGGTTTAGAAAATATACCTACCATGTATAGAGGTACTATTCGTAGAGTAGGTTTTTCTAGAGCTTGGAATATATTTGTACAACTAGGTATGACAGACGATTCTTATACTATTGAAAATTCTGAAAACATGAGTTACAGAGATTTTGTAAACCTATTTTTGGCTTACTCTCCTTCAGATTCAGTAGAATTAAAATTACGCTCTTATTTAAAAATAGACCAAGATGATTTGATGTGGGAAAAATTAATTGAACTCGATTTGTTTAATCCGAATAAAAAAATTGGCATTAAAAATGCAACACCAGCACAAATGTTGCAAAAAATTTTAGAAGATTCTTGGACACTTAAGCCTGAAGATAAAGACATGATAGTGATGCAACATTTATTTGGTTACAAAATAAATGGAGAAAAAAGGCAAATAGAAAGCAGTCTAGTGGTTAAAGGAGAAAACCAATTGTATACTGCTATGGCAAAAACCGTTGGTTTACCTGTAGCAATAGCAACTTTATTAATTTTAAACGGAACAATTAAAACTCCTGGCGTTCAAATTCCTATTTCTAAAGAAGTGTATGCGCCTATTTTAGAAGAGTTAAAGGCAAACGGAATTGAATTTAAAGAACGAAAGGTTCCTTATTTAGGGTATAATCCAAATACAATTACAGGTTAATTACATTTTTAAGTAAAAATCTTTTGTAAGATTTATATACGCTTCTGAATACTTATGGCGCTCTTTTTCGATAATCAATTCACTTTTAGAAATAGTACTCTTTTTAAATGAAAAAGATAGTAAACTACGTTTGTAATTACTTTGTTCATTCCCTTTAACATTACATATATTTATAGGATACAATGAGTTAGATGCTGCTAATTGAATAAATTCGTTTTCAGAAGTGTATGGAATTATAGTTGAAAAAATACCGTCTTTAGACAATAATAAAGCTACTCCTTTTAGCAATTTGCTGAAAGTTAAATATGCTTCAGACCTAGCTTTGTCTCTTGCTAGAGTTTTTGTTTTATGAATATTTTTATAAAAAGGAGGATTAGAAACAATCATATCATAGGTGTCTCCTTCTTCGTGAAATTCTTTCGCTAAGTTTTCAAAAGAGCTATGGTAACAGTACAAACGGTCTGCCCAAGAAGAATTTTCAAAGTTAGTTACACTTTGTAAGTACGCATTTTCATCAATTTCTACTGCATCTATAGTCATTGCTTCAGAACGTTGTGCAAGCATTAGGGCAATAACTCCTGTGCCAGAACCAATATCTAAAATAGTGTTTGTAAATTCAGGTATTGTGCACCAAGCACCTAATAAAACAGCATCTGTTCCTATTTTCATGGCCGCAAGATTTTGTTCTATAGCAAACTGTTTAAACCGAAATATTTTTTCCATTTTTCAAAATTAATACAAAAATATAGCTTTCATGAAAACTGTATAGGATTTGTATAGGTATGTAACGATAACTTACATGATTTTCTGTTTAAATTTGAAGGAATACAAAAATAATTTATGAAGTATAAAATTACGTTTCTCCTCCTTTTTGTTTTGGTATTGTACACCAATGTAATAAAAGCACAACAAATGCCTATAGATTTTAATGAAGCCACAGAAAATTTTACGGTTTTTAACGGCGCAACTTTTTCAAAAAAAACAAATCCAGTTGATGGCTCAGATCAAGTAGGAGAGTTTAAAAATAGTGGTGCAAATCCTTGGGAAGGTTTTTTTATAGATCTTCAAAGACCCATTGTGTTATCAGAAAATCAAGAAATACTTTTAGATTTTTATAGTTTTGATTCTAGTTCTCATAACATTATTTTAAAATTAGAAGATGGTGGTGCAAACCCAGATGTAGAGGTAAGAATAGATTTAAATGCGGTTACAGCAAATCAGTGGATAACTAAAATAGCTTTTAATTTTGCGAATGCTTTTATTAGCGGAACTTCTAATACCATAAATGCAAATGGAACGTACAATAAATTGGTTGTTTTTATTGATGGAGGTATTACCATGTCAGGAACTTACTTAATAGACGATATTGATGATGGTTCAGAGCCAACAGATATAAACGCACTAGATGTAGAATATACTGAATTGGTTTGGTCTGATGAGTTTAACGGAGCAACTTTAGATACAGAAAAATGGTACCATCAAACTTTTGGGCCAAATGGAGGTAGGTGGTTTAACGATGAGAAACAACATTATACAAATAGTACTACAAATTCTTTTGTACAAGATGGAAATTTACATATTGTAGCAAAAAAAGAGACAACTACACAAAACGGTGTAACCTTAGATTACACTTCTGCAAGACTTAATTCGAAATTTGCTTTTACTTATGGTAGAGTAGATATTAAAGCAAAACTACCTGAAGGAAATGGAACCTGGCCAGCATTATGGACTTTAGGAAAAAATATTACAGAAGAAGGTGCATATTGGCAAACCCAAGGTTTCGGAACCACTCCTTGGCCAGATTGTGGTGAGATAGATATTATGGAGCATGGCCTTCATGCAGTTAACGAAGTTTCTAGTGCCTTGCACACAAGGTCTAGTTTTGGTGCAACTGTTAATACAGCAACAAAGATGTTAGAAGATGTTTCTAATAACTACCATGTTTATTCTATGAATTGGTCTCCTAATGAAATTGCATTTTTAGTAGATGATGTGGTTTATTACAGATACAAGAAACCCTCTCAGTTTGTAGATGCTAACAATGATGGTATTAATGATGCATGGCCTTTTGATAGTGATCAATTTTTACTTTTAAACGTTGCAATGGGAGGAATTGCAGGTGCTATAGATCCTAATTTTACCCAAAGTGCCATGATAATAGATTATGTAAGAGTTTATCAAGGCTCTAATTTGAGTACAGAAAAATTCTTCGAAGATACATTTTTAGTATATCCAAATCCTGCAAAAGATGTTATAAAAATAAGAACTAATCAAACGATAGATCAATTATACTTATACTCTGTTTTAGG
>CAYZDK010000068.1:2011-6250 GCA_964477255.1 uncultured Polaribacter sp. | reverse complement strand
AATCCTGCAGATGCAAATAATTTAATAGAAATGAGCATGCGTTGTATGCTTATTGAAGATGGAGATCGTTTGCTTTTAATTGATACAGGTCTTGGAAATAAGCAATCGGATAAGTTTTTTGGGTATTACCATTTGTTTGGCGACTTTACTTTAACTGCTTCGCTAGCAAAATATGGTTTTCATGCCGATGATATTACCGATGTGTTTTTAACCCATTTGCATTTCGATCATTGTGGAGGTGTCATTCAAAAAGACGAAAAAGGGATGTACATTCCTGCGTTTAAAAACGCCAAAGTTTGGTCTAACCAAAATCATTGGAAATGGGCTACCGAACCAAATGCACGAGAAAAAGCATCCTTTTTAAAAGAAAATATTCACCCTATAGAAGCCAATGGGCAACTTAACTTTGTTAACCAAAATGCAAAAGAACAATTAGGTTTTGAGGTTTTGTATATGGATGGGCATACAGAAAAACAAATGTTACCAAAAATTACCTACCAAGGTAAAACTATAGTTTTCATGGCAGATTTATTGCCAACCACAGGGCATATTCCATTGCCTTATGTAATGGGTTACGATACAAGACCGCTTTTAACCTTACAAGAAAAAGAAACTTTTTTAAGTACAGCAGCAGACGAAAATTATTACCTATTCTTAGAACACGATGCGTATACAGAACTTTGCACGGTAAAGCATACCGAAAAAGGAGTTCGCCTACATACCACACATAAATTTTCAGAAATATTTTATTAGAAATGACAATGAAGAATCTTAAACTAGTATTTTACAGTTTTTTGTTGGTATTGTTTGTAACTGCATGTAAGTCTACACAAACTGTAGTTAATCAACCCAATTTTGAAGCCATTCTTAGTGTTCCTGCAAAGAAAATGCCGCTAGAGGAGGTGCAAAAACAAAAATGGTTGCACTTAGATATTGGTAGCGACTCTATTGCAGGTATGAGTTTAGAAAAGGCCTACACTTTTTTAGAAGGGAAAAAATCAGTGCCTGTTATAGTTGCAATTGCAGACTCTGGTATAGATATAGAGCACGAAGATTTAAAGCAATCGCTATGGATTAATGCAGATGAAGTTAAAGGGAATAATATTGACGATGATAAGAATGGTTATGTTGATGATATTTACGGATGGAATTTTTTAGGAAATAAAAAAGGGGATATTGTAATTGCAGACCAACTAGAAATTACACGTCTATACAAACAAGGAAAAGAACAGTTTGGTAATACACCAGAAAACAAGATTTCGGCTTCAGATAGTTTGGCTTACCAAGCGTATAAAAAGTACGAAAAAGAATACAAAGCCACTATCATTGAGAAAAAAGGAGAAATAAATCAGTTAGATCAAACCTTAGCAAACCTTAATCTAGTAAAGCAAACCTTTGCTGCAGTTAAGAAAATGGCAAATAAAGATACTTTAACTTTAGAAGTTTTAGATCAAATAAAAGCACCAAATCTTAATGCAATGGTGCAAGTAAAAACCATTCGAAATATTGTAGAGCAAGGTATGAATGAATGGGATTTAGAAGATTATTTAAAGCAAATAACTGCATACAGTAAAGACTTAAAAAAAGCAATGCAAGGTTATGACCTTGAGTTAAATGATCGTTTTACCATGGGAGATGACGTTTACGATATTACGGATGCGTATTACGGCAATGCCAATGTAATAGGTAATAAAGAAGACGAAAAACATGGCTCGCATGTAGCAGGAATAGTTGCAGCTTCTAGAAACAATGGCAAAGGTGCTGTAGGTGTAGCAAACAATGTGCAAATAATGTCGGTTAGAATTGTGCCAGATGGCGATGAACACGATAAAGATGTGGCATTAGGTATACGTTATGCAGTAGATAATGGCGCAAAAATTATCAATACTAGTTTCGGAAAAAGATATTCTCCAAATAAAGAATGGGTATACGAAGCAATTGCCTATGCTGCAGAAAAAGATGTGTTAATAGTTAATGCTGCTGGAAATGATGGTAAAAATATAGATGTTCGTAAAACCTATCCAACAGATTCTAAAGACTTAGAAAACGAATATGTAGATAATGTGTTAACTATAGGTGCAAGTAGCTTACATTACAACGAAAAATTACCGGCAACTTTCTCTAACTACGGAAAGAAAAATGTAGATATTTTTGCGCCAGGTGTAGAAATTTATTCTACAACGCCAAAAGACACCTATGAGTATTTACAAGGCACTTCTATGGCAGCTCCTGCAGTTAGTGGTGTTGCAGCGTTAATTAGAGGGTATTATCCTAATTTATCTGCCAAAGAAGTAAAGAAAATCATCATGCAATCTGGGGTAAAAATTAATTTTGAAGTTATACAACCAGGCTCGCAAACTGAAGAAAATCCAGAAGGTACTCTAGTTCCATTTGCAGATCTTTCTGTTACTGGTAGAATTGTAAATGCCTATAATGCATTACTTCTAGCAGACTATATATCTAAAAAGAAATAAATATAAAATAGTAATTTAGCCAAAAGTCAAAAAAAGTAAACCAAATTTATAAACCAAAACCCATGAGAAAATTATTTTTTCTAGCGCTATCTGCAGTTTTTGTACTTGCTTGTGCACAAACTAAAGAAGCCACAAAATCAATGCAAACCAACAGTGCAAATCCAGGATATTGGCAACAAGAAGCCAAGTACACTATGGATATAGATATGGATGTAGACAAACACCAATACAAAGGAAAACAAACTATTGTTTACACCAATAACTCTCCAGATGTTTTAGATAAAGTTTTTTATCATCTTTATTTTAATGCTTTTCAACCCGGTTCGCAAATGGACGTTCGTTCTTTAAATATTATGGACCCAGATAGAAGAGTAGGAGACAGAATTAGTAAACTAAAGCCTAATGAAATCGGATACATTAAAGTAAATGCATTACAACAAAATGGTGCTGCTGTTTCTTATGAAACGGTAGGTACTATCTTAGAAGTGAAATTAAACACCCCTATACAGCCAGGACAAACTGCAACGTTTACAATGGACTTTGATGCACAAGTACCAATACAAATACGTAGATCTGGTAGAGATAGCCGAGAAGGGGTTGCATATTCTATGGCACAATGGTATCCTAAAATGGCAGAATATGATTTTCAAGGATGGCACACGCCTCCTTATATCGGAAGAGAATTTCACGGTATTTGGGGAGATTTTGATGTAACGATTCACATCGATAAAGACTATACTATAGGTGGTTCTGGTTACTTACAAAATCCACAAGAAGTTGGCCATGGTTATGAAGACAAAAGTAAACCATTAAATTTACCCTCTGGCGATAAGCTTACTTGGCATTTTATAGCTCCAAATGTGCACGATTTTATGTGGGCAGCAGATAACGAGTACATTCACGATAAGCTAACTATGGATAACGGTATAGATTTACACTTCTTTTATAAAGAAACGTTAGACGATAAGTTCAAGAAAAACTGGAAAGATGTACAACCAAAAACTGCTGAACTAATGACCTATTTTAGCGAAAACGTTGGGCAATATCCATACAAACAATACTCTGTTGTACAAGGTGGAGATGGAGGAATGGAGTATGCAATGTCTACACTAGTTACAGGGAAAAGAAGCTTTGGTAGTTTGTTTGGAGTTACTGCTCATGAAATGGCACATACTTGGTTTCAATTTTTATTGGCAACAAACGAAAGTTTACACCCTTGGATGGATGAAGGTTTTACTAGCTATATATCCAACAAAGCAGAGAATGAAATTTTAGGAGAAAATAAAGCAAACCCTCATAGTGGGGCTTATAGAGGGTATAGAGCTATTGTGAATAGAGGTTATGAAGAAACTTTATCTACGCACGCAGACCGTTACAACACCAATTGGGCTTATGGTACAGCAAGCTATTCTAAAGGAAACTTATTTTTATCACAATTAGAATATGTAATTGGAAGTGACAATGTTGCAAAAGGTTTAAAGAAATACTTTAACGACTTTAGCTTTAAGCACCCAACACCAAACGATATCAAGCGTTCTATGGAAAAAGTTTCTGGAATTCATTTAGATTGGTATTTAAACGAGTGGACACAAACTACGCATACGATAGATTATGGTGTAAAATCTGTAGATGGTTCTAAAGTAACTTTAGAGCGTATTGGAAAAATGCCAATGCCAATAGACGTAGAGGTAGAATATACAGATGGTACAAAAGAGAGTTTTAATATTCCTTTACGAATGATGCGTGGAGAAAAGCCAACAGATGC
>CAYZDK010000068.1:0-1911 GCA_964477255.1 uncultured Polaribacter sp. | reverse complement strand
GCATAAGTAAATCCTTCTACTACAATTAGTCTATTGTTCTTTTTATCTAGTATGGTATAGTTAACAAATGGCCCTGCCATAAAATCGTTCTTCACTTCCCATTTGCCTCTTGTTTCGTAAGCTTTTCTACCTAGAAACTCAATATCGTAAGTAAAAGGAGTATAAGCTTCTTCTGTAATCATATACATACCTTCTTTAGATCCAGGGATGTATTTTTCTCCGATTTTATTACGATTAGAAACAATACTATCTGCAACTGTTTCTTCGTTTTCTAGCGGTAAAGAGTATACTAATATATTATTACTACCAGATTTTGCAATTCCACTTGTAAGGTGATTTCTTAACCAAAGAAAATTACCAGTATCGTCTACCAAATTAAACTTAGAAGGTATGGTTAGCGATAAGCCAAGGTTTTGTAACGTTTTAAATTTAGAGTCATCTATGCGTTCTTTTGCAAAGATACTTTGCGTAAAAGCCAAGTCTGCATCTAAGAAAATTCGTTTAATTTTTTCTTTATTATCTCTTAAAATGCTTATTATTTTATCGTCATTTTTTCCTTGCACATATACAATAGTTTGTGGTTGTGCATACACGTTTCTTTTAATAGATATGCCTTCATTATCTCCTTCTGTTATCATTAAAATATTTCTAGAACCCTTCATCATAGAACTAAATCCGCTAGGCGCTACTTGAGAAACAGATAAAATAGGTTCAGGTTGTGGCAAACCTACTTGTAATTCTCCGAAAGAGCTACGTATTTCTTGCCCAACATCTCCTGTCCAGTCGCTAATTTTAGCAACTACCATTACTTTGTTTATTTTTCCTATAGAATCTCTAAGTATCGCTTTGTCATTACCAACACAAGAAGTTAATAGTATTGTAAGTAAGGCAAGTAATTTAATGTTTCGCATGGTATTAGCTTTTGTAAATTTTAAGTTTTGTTCCTGGTTTTAAACCTTTAGCACTCCAAATATTGTTCCACTTTTTTATTTCATCAATAGAAACGTTTTTAAACTTTTTAGAAATGAGCCATAAAGAGTCTCCTTTTTTTACTGTATAGTATTGGAAAGTACCACTTTTAGGGCTAGAAGTAGTAGATTTTGTGGTAGACTTCTTTTTTGTTTGTACTAAATCTCTAGGAATTCTTTTTGGATAAATATACAAACGCTGGCCAATTTGCAAACGGCTAGATTTTAATCGATTCCAACGTTTGATATCGCTAACTCTAACTCCATATTTGTCTGCAATTTTTCCTAGATAATCGCCACTTCTTACTCGATAACGAATGCGTTGATCCATTTCAAAATATTGTGGCAATGGTTTTTCTCTTTTTGCATCATCTGCTTCTGCCAATGCATATAAATTTTGTTCTTTATCTAGAAACTCAATAATTTTATTACTTGGCAATCGTAACTTGTAGTTTTTATCTTTTATATATGGAATAATATTTAGTTTGTAAGCAGGATTTAAAAAAGTGAGCACCTCTTCATCTACTCCGATTATTTCGGATATTTGATCGAAACTTACAGTTCTTTTTACTTGAACGGTATCCGTTTCAAATTCAAAAAACAGTGGTCTTTCTGGAAATATTTTGTGTGCTTCGTTATAGGTAAAAATATACATGGTAGCATAAAAAGCAGGAACATACCCTGCAGTTTCTCTGGGTAGAAAAGGTCTTATATTCCAATAATTTTTATAGCCACCAGAGCGTTTAATAGCTTTTGATACATTACCAGGACCTGAATTATAAGCAGCCAAAGCTAAATCCCAATCGCCAAATATTTTGTACAACTGGCTTAGGTATTTGCATGCAGCTTCTGTTGCTTTAATAGGATCGTAACGCTCATCTACATAAGAGCTTACTTTTAAATTGAATTGTCTTCCTGTAGCATACATAAATTGCCATAAACC
>CAYZDK010000067.1:0-7015 GCA_964477255.1 uncultured Polaribacter sp. | reverse complement strand
TCAAAAAAATTTATTACCCTAATTTATCTTATTTATTATTTGTCTTTATACTTCTTATTACAATTCAAAATATATATGACTACTCGATACGTAAAGGAATCATATGTATTAGAAATTAGAAGTTTTTTAATAACTTTTTTTCTAGCTTTTTTATTTTACTATTTAGTTGTTATTGAACTAAGTATTCTAATATGGGGTTATTCTTTGTTATGTTATTGATTTTTGTTTATAATTACATTTTTATTTTTAATTTATTCATGGAGGTTAGAAGTTTCATATATAAAAAATGAATTATCTCTTGATAAAACAAACGGAATTTATTTTGAATTTTGGGTTTGATATTACAAAAATAAAACTCCTTTTTCCTTTTTTGACTATATGACAAATTACTATTGAAAAAAATCGTTTTATTACACTGTCATAAATCCAAATTTAGAAAAAATTGAAGAAGGGTGAGAAATGAAATTTTTATATTTTTTTTTTATAATTTTCTTTTCATTTTATTTTTGTGTATATCGATTTGACCCCCGTTTTGTTAAATTTGTTGCTCGTTATTTTCAACCAATAGTTTCTTTTGAAGAATCGTGAGCTAATCCTTGATTAGAGGACATTTTTTCAGCTCCGATATTAACAAGAAACGATCTTGTTGATGCTCTAGAATATTTATTTAGAGATAATCCAACAGCTTTAAATATACTTTCAAAAGTGCCTAAACCAACAGAAATGCAACAAATGTGAGCTGATTTTACATATGAAAACAAAAATAGTTTACGTACAAGTGCTCGTTTTTCAGATATTTTTTTTCTTTGAGAAGTAAAAAAACATGAACCTTTAAAAGCTTTAGTTTTTGGTTCGGACACTCCTATGGTTCTATCTACTAAGTTTGATCAAAGCAAAGATATTTTATTTTTGTGATATATTACATCCGAATTTAATAAAAACCATAAAACTTTTTGGAGTAAAAATTTTCAAGATGATCAATTTTTTTGGAATTATATAAATCATTTAAAAAAAAATCTAGAAGAAAAGCTTGAAGAAAACCGACTTTCTAATGAACAAAGTTATGTTTCTGATAACGTAAACTGAACAACTTTTTATGAATTATTATTAGCTGAAAATTATATGAACACTGAAACTTTTCCAAATCAAAGAAATTCGGAATTATTAGGTAAAAACTTAGATTTATATGAACCTTTAGTAAATAAAAAAGCTGTTAAAAAGTTACATGACATACATGATACATTTTCAATTTTTACGACAAATATAAAACCCCCAGTCTTAGTTCGTGGAAAAACTCTTTTTAAAGAAATATGAAGATCATCAGGAGATTATTCTCTAAAAGATAATTTTGACTTTAATTATAATTTATTAAAAGACAACTTATCATTCTTATTAAAAAAGAAGTCTTTACCTACTTTAAACGACATTTTTACTTCTTTAGAATCATTAGATGACGTTGAACTTGACTTATATCGAGATTTTATAAAAGGGTCTCAACCTTCTGATATTTTAAATGTAACAATATTAAAAACAAATAAATTAAGAATGAGGAAACTTATGCACTCTTATGATACCTGACTTTCATTGATTGAAAAAGAATTAAAGTTGAAACCTTGACCTTTTTCAAAAATTGATTACAAAAATATTACTTGGGGGTGATTTATTTACTTACTATATGTTTGAGTTTTTAGAATTGAACAAACTATTTCTCCAACTAATATTTTATCTCAATTATCAGTTTATTTACCCGATAAGCTCCAAATTTGAAGATTTCGACAATGAAATTTTAAGCCCTCAAGAAGTCTTCTTACAATGCGACGTAAAAAAAATTGAAAAAAAAAAAAACCATTAACTCGTGTTATTTCAAAAAAATTATTAAAAAAATTACTTAAATTTGAATATAGGATAAGAAAAGCAGAGCGGTTTACAAGATTATGAAGTGGTGATACTATTCAATCATCTAAGTTAATTGACAGGAAAACGTTTTCACCTTTACATAAAGAATGAACGCCTTGGTTTTCCTTTTTATTTAATTTATTTTCACAATTTGAGGATTGAATGGTTATGCCTGGCTTTGTAAGATTTTATCAACCTACACCATATCCTAGTACATTTTCAACTTTTGGACATTTATGGTTTAATTATCAACTTTATCAATTAAAGGTTACTAATTACGTTATTGCTGAGTCTAATACTTTATTAACAGCTTTAAACACTATTCCGTTTATTATGTATACCAATGTAGAAGCAATTCTTTATTTACGACCGTTAGTAGACTGAATATGTACAATAGGTGAATCCTTCGTTAGATTATTAGCCTACCCTCTTGAATTTTTTACTAATATTTCTAAAACTACTGGATCCTTACTAATAATTTTTCATTTAACTTGGTTTATTCATTACTATATATATGCTCTTGTTGCTGCTTATCTTTTTTTTAGATCCTTAAAATATGCATATAGGGCTTATTATTCATCATGGGCTTTTGAGACTGCAATCGATACTATCATGCTAGTGCAACATACAAATTTTGTATACTGGCATAGTATGAATCAAATATGGTCAAATTATAAGACTCCTGAACAACTTTTAACATTTAAACTACACACTCTTACTTTACTTAACTTATCAACTCAAAATCACTTGAATTACTTTACTATCACAAGAAAATCTTATGAACCTCTAGTAAACATTTTTCTAAGATTACCAAAATATTCGTCTTTACTATTAGATAAAGAATCATTCGAATTAAACAAAGATAAATTCTATAAAACTGATTTTCATTTTATGAAATCTTTTTTTGAAATTTCAACTAAAAAGTATACTTCTTTGATGCATAAAGGTGGCTCAGATGTTAATACTGACACTTTAGTTTGGAATTATTTTAATTATTTATCTCAAGTTTCTATATTTATCTCAAGAGGTTTGTGGAAAAATAAATATAAAATTTCAGAACCAAACTTAATTAATTCCCTAATAAAACAATTTGTAGTTTCTATGTCTTCTAATTCACTATCTGAAAACAGTTTATTTTTAATAGCTCCTTTACTTGACAATTCGCTTAATTGAAAATTATTAAAAAATTTAGTCTTTAACATAAGTTTAGAACATTATTCAAAACAACTATTTTGTGATGAGGAATTTGATTGAATACTAAAGAATAATGACGCTTTAAATTACATAACACTTAAATCTAAGATTTATGAACTGATTACTTTGAATACTTCCTCAAATCAAGAAATTTACTCAATTATAAATTCTATACCTTCCTTTATTTCAAAATTAAACATTGGTTCAATTTGGGATAATAAAATGTATTGGTTAATTATTTTTTTTAGATCGTTTCGGTTTATACCTAGACATAAATACCCTTATATTAATTTTCACCCATCTTATGAATACTCTTGAAATATACTTAGTAAATCCAGCCACTCTAATTCATGGATAAATCATTCATTATATTCATGACCTTTCTTTACGCTTACTCAACATATCTGGTGGTCATCTTTTTTTGGTTCAAAACCTAAATCCTTAGTTAATTCAACTTATGAGACAAATTCAATTACATTTAATAATATCGATCAAGTTTGAAATTTTCAAGAAAAATGATATTCAAAATCTCAATTTTTAAAAACTGAGACGATATTTGGTGTTGTTCGTTCACTAAATTTTCCAACCTACTACAGTACAGTAAAGCACGGTACTATTCTAAACTACGATAGTAATTTTGACTTATCCTATGATGAAAAAAAACTTTCTGATTTTGAAACTTATAGAAGTTATAATAAAACTAATCCTCCAATTGATTGTTCCGAATTAGGAATAAATCCTAGTTTTTTAATAAATCTTTTTTCTGATTTAGGTGAAAATAAAATTCATTTATTTTTATCCTTTTTTGACCAATTACAACTCATATTAAAAGGTTCATCAAAAAAAGAATTTGATCCTTTATCTTTAGATTTATATGAGATGGATTCCGATATGTTAAAACAATTCGAATACGTTGATCCAGAATTATTATCAGAACATGATTTTTATACAAAAAAATATCAATATTTATTAAAACAAGATCACTTAAATGTATTAAATAATTGGATCTTTGGGTTTGATACTTCTTATTTTTTAAACTTTTTTGCTAGCTGGGATTATTTTAATACTGAATTAAATAATTTATGACCAAATAAATTGAATTTTAAAGAAAATTTAAATTTAGTAGAGAACTTAATCAGTATTTTTTCGTTAGAAGATATGAACTCTGAATTAACTTCAAATAATCATTTTTTAAAGAAACCGGTAGGAGCTCTAGATAAAGCTGAAATGTTTATTTTAAAAAAACATCAATTTTTAAAATCAATTGATTATTTATCAATAACTAGAAAAAAGGAAAGTCCTTTTAAAAATATTGATTGAGAATTTTTAATTTCACAAATTGGGCAGGCAACAAGACCCGATTATGATATATGAACTGTTGCTGAGAGCTACGATGAAGATTATTTTGGTTTTTGATATAAATGATCTTCATATAACGCAATGGCAATAAAAAATACTGTAGGTCCTCTAATTTTAGGTTGGGTTGGTGAGTTATATAATAATACAAATTCCGTAACATCTTTTTATTTTTCTTTACTTTATACCTCTAACCAATTAAAGTTGGAAAACCATAAAATTTGAATTGGTTTGGTTGATTATGATGTAGATGAATATTTTTCATGAAAAATTTATTCTAATTCAGAAACATTTAGAAGTTACTTTGGTATTGGTTACCACAAGAAATATTTACAAAGTCAAGCATACAGCTGGACAAATTTATTTTTAACCCCTTATAATAATCGTTATTTTTTTGGTATAAAATCTAACGCGAGGTTAGATTACTGGTCCTGGAAATGTGGCTATCAAATAGATTATAAGAATGGTTTTTTTTCTAGCAGGCCATACTTAGGTACTTGATTTAGTTTAGGTACTTGACTAAGTCCTTATGATTCTATATTTGGTTTTTACAGATCTTACAGGCAAATGGATAACGATATGAATTATGTTGATGAATCTACAGATGTGCTTCACGTTATGTTTGAAGGTACAGAAGATATGGCTGGTAATAAACCGATTGATCCCTATACTTTTGAAATTAATGCTCCTGAAAACTGAGCTATTAGAGATCTTTTAACACAATCATTTTGAGAAATATTTTTTTGTTTTCAACACCCATTTTTTTTGGGTTATTTTGTTTTTTGGTTTTTAACTAATACTTCTGTTCACTATGATTTGGGTTTAGTAAACTTTTCTCCTAGATGATCAATTCGTTGAACTATAGTTAAAAAAACTTATTTTAAAAAAACTTTAAATAATATTTTTAAAACTAATACTTGAACATCTAATGAAAATTGAACTAGAAAAGTTATATCTAGGTATTGAATGTACTGGATAAACCCAATACATCTAACTACCCAATTATCTTATAATTTTACTGATGACGTTTCAGAGAATTCAATAAAATCTGATAAATTATATAATTTTTTTACGCATACTTTTATCTTGTATGATTTTTTTAAAAATCAATTAAAGTTAAAAAATTTTGAAGTTTGAACATTGCTTAATTTTACTAAATGAAGTCTTAATTTAATAAGAATAAATTGGTTATCAACTGATATTCCATTCACATTAAATCCTTATATTGTTGAACCCTATTACTCAAATAAATTTTTTAAAACTAATTACGATACATTTTATTTTATATCACATTTTAAATTCTCACATTATGACAGTTTACGAGAGAATTTTAATCTGAATAATCTTATAGATTGGTCGGGTGGTTCGTATTTAGATGTGATAAATTTATCGTTTTATTTTAGTTCATACCGAATAACAAGTTGATTACCTGGAGATTTTATAGAAGATCCTATTTATCTGGCTGCAGGTACATTTGCTAATAAAGAAGATGATTCCTATTCTATTGCTGTTGAACAACAAAGAGCTTCTAGTACGTTATATATCTCTAATATTATACTAGGTGATTCTATTATGATGCATAATATGTCAATTTTAATGTTTTTAAATAATACAATACTTTATTCTGCATGAATGTCCCTAAACCTATATGAATTTAGCTTTGCTAAATTTTTTTTAGATTTTTATCTTTATGAAGCTTTCGATCAAGATTTAGATAATTATGATGGCTTAAAAGTTCTAGATTATTCTCGTGATCAATTATCACTAACCTGAGATACATGAGATATAAAAGCATGATTTTTACATGCTTTATATGCCTTTAATCTAGATCCTCTAAATAATTTTGATCTAACAAATATTTGGCTAAGATCTAGTATTACTTTTTCAAATAAATATTCAACTAAATTATTATTTGAATCTATTAAATATAAATTTTATTCAAGAATAAAATTAATTAAAAATTTTTATTATAAAATTGGTCATTATATATGATTAAATTTCTTTTAATTTCTTAACAATAAAAAAAATTATGTTAAATAATTTACTAAATAAAAATTCTTTATTTTTAATCGTAATCTTTACTACTTTATCAATTTTAATTGCTTTATTAAATTCAACTCTATTACTAGAAAATTTAACTTTTTCTACTTTAAATATTTTTTCTTCTGAAGTAACTTCAACTTCAGTTGATACTGAAATATTAGCCAGAAGAATCGGTTCTGGTCTAGCAACAGCAGGTTTAGGTGGTGTTGGTACTGGTATTGGTTTAGTTTTTAGCGGATTAATCAAAGGATTTTCAAGAAATCCATCTTTAAAAGACGAACTATTTAGTTATGCAATTTTTGGTTTTGCATTAACAGAAGCTATAGGATTATTTGCCTTAATGATGGCATTTATGTTACTATATGCTTAATTCAAAATCTTTTTAAGGTTAAATTTATTTATTAATAATTCAGGTGTGGCCAAATTAGGTAAGGCAGTACTTTTTGAAGGTAAAGATTATAGGTTCGAGTCCTATCACCTGAATAAACTCATTTTTATCACCTGAATAAACTCATTTTTATCACCT
>CAYZDK010000066.1:0-7230 GCA_964477255.1 uncultured Polaribacter sp. | reverse complement strand
ATCTTTAATTCACGCAAAAGCTGGTAAAACAGAAACTGCTATAGCAGCTGCAAAAAAATCGTTAGAACTTGCAAAAAAAGCAGGCAATGACGATTATGTTAAAATGAATACCGATTCTTTAAAAGAATGGGGTGCTATGTAAGCTCTATTTCTTTAAATAATAAAAAAGCCCAAAGTTTTCTTTGGGTTTTTTTATGCGTTCTTATAAGTTACTAGATATTAAATTACCCATTTAAAACTTCTCAAAAAATTATTTGGTGTACAATTAATTTCTTGGATGTTTTGTCTATTTTGCAGTAGATTAGAAAAAGTAGTGTATGCATACATTTTTAAAGTCTTTCTTCTTTGTTGTTTTTCTATGCATTGGTAGTTTTAGTTATGCCCAATATTCCATTTCAGGTTATTTAGACACACCAGATAAACCAAAACGGGTATTTTTAAGCCTACTTAAGTTTAACGAACTGTACACTATTTCTAAAGAGCAAATTCTAAATTCTACACTTACCGATAGTTTGGGGTATTTTTCTTTTAGTGGCAGCTTGCTTTCTAACAAACATGCCTTATACCGAATTTACACTAATATTGAAGAAGGTATAGATGGTGTAGAAAAATACGATACTCCCGAATTAAAAAACTATCATAATTTTATTTTTTCGAACACAGATACTATTGTATTTACAAAGAACCGCAAGTATTGGTTTTCTAGTAATAAAAATACAAATCCTGTAGATAAAGAATGGGGAACTTTTGGTGCTTACGCGAACAAATTACGCAACGAATATTTAGATTTATCTAATAAAGAATATAGCAACCAATCGTCTGCACAATTTTTAGTGGCACTTAAATCTTATGCAGTGGAGAAAAAACCGCATCCATTAACGCTATTAATTTTATTAGAAAACATACCTAAAAGTGCATTGCAAAAAGATGTAATAGAAGATGCAAAGTTTTATGAAGCGCTGCAAGACAATTTAAACTCGTACTACGATAATTCGTTTTACGCGCTTCAATTCTACAATTTTTTACAAGACCTAAACAAAGAACAAACTAGAAAAGATTTAAAATTTTACCGCAATTTTACTTTTATTGTAAGCAGCATTTGTATGGTATTGTTAGCTACCTTACTAATTGTACTAAAAAAACTAAAACATACTCGTAATTCTTCTAACACTGCAGTAGACACCTCATTAACAAAGCAAGAAAAAAAGGTTGCCAAACTTATCTGCGACAATAAAACCAACAAAGAAATTGCTTCAGAACTATTTATTTCCTTAAACACCGTTAAAACACATGTTAGAAATGTATATGCGAAGTTAGAAGTAAATAATCGCAGCGAATTTGTGGCAAAATATAAAAATCACCCCTAGTACTAGCCCTTAAATCACTACTGTTTTGCTACTTTTTAATTGATTTCAACGATACTTTTGATCTAAAATTAGAAGTATTATGAATAAAAAATCAATCGTATTTCAAATTGTGTTTTTCCTTACCATCACAATTTTTAGTCAAACAAAACAAACCATTAAGGTAATTGTACCAAATAAAACAGATGAGGTATATATTACAGGAAATCAAGCTTCCTTAGGAAATTGGAATCCTAAGAAAATAAAAATGAATACAGTTTCTAGTTATGAGCGAAGCATTACAGTACCAATTCAATTTCCTGCTACGTTTAAATTCACAAAAGGAAGTTGGGCTTCAGAAGGCATCACTAATTTAGTAGACAAGAATGCTAACTTACATTTGCAAGATAGCGTATCTAAAAATATTTTTACCATAAAAGCATGGGCAAATGACACGAAAATCCATCATCTAGATGCAGGCTATAGCAGCATACATCTTGCATCTAGCTATGTAAAAGGTGGTAGATCCTTAAAAATTGCACTACCAAAAAACTACGATAGTACTAAAAAATACCCTGTTTTTTATACCACAGATGCAGATTGGAATCTGTTTAACGTAACCAAAAATTTTATGGCTACTGCATCTCTAGAAGAATACCAACTTGTACCTGAATCTATTATTGTTGGTATCGTACATGGAGAGACAGATGGGCAATCTAATAGAAACAAAGATTTAGATGTATTTTATAAGGAGTCTGGTAAGAACTTTAAAAACTTTCTTTTCCAAGAGGCAGTGCCTTATATCGAAAAAAACTACAACACATCAGGATTTAATGTGATGGTTGGGCATTCTAATGGCGCCCAGTACAATCATTACCTTTTATTAGAAGAAGAAAACCCTTTTAGGGGCTTTATTTCGTTATCTACCAATTTTTATGGTGTTGATGTTAGGCAAGAAATTGGCGAAAAAATGAAAACACATAATGGTAAAAAAATGTACTACTTTGTTGCCAATGCCACGCAAGATTCTCCAGATCGAATTGCAGCAGGTAAGGATTATGAGAAATTGTATAACACAAATCAAAATGCCAAATTTCAATTTAGTAAGAAGACGTATAAAGCCAATCATAACAATGTTGTACCCCTTGCACTTTTAGATGCAGTCAGACATATCTTTAAAGACTATAAAAATATAGAAAACTACCCTACGCTATCTGCATTTACCAATGCTTACCTTAAGGATATGAAAGCTAATTATGGCGTAGATATAAACTACACTATTGAAGATATTGACCCTTTTTTGGATAAAATTTTAGACAATAAAGAGGAAAACAACTTAGTCTCTTATTTTAAATTTATTGAAAAGCATAAACTTTGGCAAAATGGAGTTATGAAAACTCCTGGAGGTCTAGACGCTGTTAATACTGGAAATTTGTATTATTATATAGATGCCTATGATAGAAGTGCCAAAAACTTTGCTATTGCGTTACAAGAATTGGAAAAAACAGTAGAGCCAGGAGTGTACTTTAGCAATCTTTACAAAGGGATAACAGCTTTTCAAAAATTAGAAGATTTTCAGGGATTACTGCAGTTATTACTAAAATCTAAGACCTATTTAAATGGTACAAGTTCGTTATCTAAAAAACGAGTTGCTAATTATTTACTATTTATAAACTATGAAATTACCAAGCTATCTGCTATCCAGAAAATAGCCAAAAAAGAGGGCAAAAAAGCAAAAAAATTCTGTTTAGATAATTACCAAAAAAACAAGTGGTTCACTTTAAAAGAAATAGAAAAGGTATCGTTCTAAAAAACAAAGTAATTATTTGCAGCTAACTTCTTAGCAGTGCCTATAAGAATAATAGATTTTTAACAGAAGTACAAAACCACTTATCTCCCTAACTTTGTTTCATTATATTAAGGTTTAATTATAATTAGTAAATTGAATTATAAGAAAAAATACTCAAGAAATAGGTAATTACATACAAGAGGTTTTTAAAATCTTGCTTTATTGTTAATTTTTAGTATATTGAAATTGCTTTAAGCCCCCTCTTATGAAATCACAAAAAGACGATTCGGAATTTAAGAAGTTAGATACACAAAAAGAATTGACGCTAGCGCAAGAAATTGCAAAGATTGGTAATTGGTCGCTAAATTTAGAAACCAATAAGGTATATTGGTCTGCAGAACTCTTTAAAATGTATGGATTACCTATTAAAAAAGAAGCACCACCATACACAGAGCATCACAAATTATTTACATCAAAATCTTGGGAAAGATTAAGTGAAGCAGTTGCGCATACAGCAGCAACAGGAACCCCGTACGAAATGGAGTTAGAAAGTATTCGAAAAGATGGTTCTAAAGGTTGGATACTGGCAGTAGGTAAAGCATATACCAATAAAGAAGGAAAAATAACGCATTTGCGAGGAATTGCCCAAGACATTAGTAACAGAAAAAATGCAGAACTAGAGTTACAAGATGTAAATCTTAAATTAAATTTCTCAGAAACACAAGTAGCAGAAACCAAAAGCCTTATTAAAGAATTAGAGTTGTATAAAATTGCTTCGCAACATGCGCAGTCTGGCGTTTTTTATCGTGATGTAACCACAAATAAACTTACATGGGACGATACCATGTTTAATCTATTTGGTATTTCTAAAGAAGATTTTACTGGCACTTATAAAGACTGGGAAAACAGCCTTCATCCAGAAGATAGAGATACTGCTGTTTCAGCGATGGAAAAGACTATTGATACGCATGCAGATTTTGACCATTTATTTCGTATAATTCACCAAACTAGTGGGGAAATACGATATATACGAGGGAAAGGAAAAGCAAAATTAGACGAAAAAGGAAAGACAAAAGTAGTATTTGGTACAAATTGGGATGTTACAGAAGAAGTAATCTTAGCGGATGAAAATAAGCATAGATTAGAACAATTAGAGGAGTCACAAGCAAATTTGATACGAGCAGAAAAAATGAGCTCTTTAGGGGTACTTACTTCTGGAGTAGCTCATGAAATAAACAATCCTTTAAATTTTATAGATGGCGCTAGTATGTTACTTTTTAAAAACTTGTCATCAAATAAAGAAATAAATAAAAAGCAATTATTAGAGTATATTAATTGGATACAAACTGGGGTAAGTAGAATTCATAATATTGTTCGAAGTCTAAACAAATACAGCTCTAATAGCTCTAGTCATAAAGAAGTATGTAGTTTGCATGAAATTATTAACGACTGCCTATTATTTGTGGATAATAGATTTCAGGAACGCATAACTATTTCTAAAGAATTACACCACAAAGACCTTATTGTATCTGGTAACGATGCCGAGTTACGACAAGCTATTTTAAATATCCTTGTAAATGCCATTGAAGCTATTCCAAAAAAAGGGACAATAACCATAAAAACATCGGTACTTAAAGACAATAAAGTAGTGCAAATTATAGATGATGGTGTTGGTGTTACCAAAGAAAATCTTATGAAAATTATCGATCCTTTTTATAGTACCAAACCTGTAGGCGAAGGCACTGGACTAGGTCTTTATCTTGCCAATTCTATTGTAAAAGAGCATGCTGGTAATTTAAATATTGCATCCACTTTTAATAAAGGAACCAAAGTTAGTCTCACTTTTCCAAGTATTTAAAAAAGTAATATGTTTTAAAAGTCATGTATTTTCTAACTATTTTCATACCTAATTGATGCAAGAATACCTTACCCATACCCTGTATCTCAATTACCAAAGTGAGGCAATTCAAGATCTAGTTGCGGCGTTTAAAGGAAAACAAGTTACGCAAGAAATTATTACTGCCCTATACCTAAAAGTACGAGACGGCTGGCGTTACAATCCATTTACCATTGGGCTAACACCACAACATTATGTAGCAAGTACCATTGCTAAAAAAAAAGAAGCCCATTGTATAGACAAAGCTATTTTACTTATAGCAGGATTACGGGCATTAGGCATACCTGCACGAATTCATTTGGCCAAAGTAGCCAATCATATTGCTACAGAACGATTAGAGGCTATTTTGGGTACCAATCAGCTAACACCACATGGCTTGGTAGATGTATTTTTTGAAGAAAAATGGGTAAAATGTTCGCCTGCTTTTAACAAAGAATTGTGCGAAAAATACAAAGTTGCACCATTAAATTTTGATGGTACCTACGATTCTGTATTTCAGGAATACAACACAGAAAATCAGCAGTTTATGCGTTATTTAGAAGATTATGGTGCCTTTTCTGATGTCCCTTATAATTTTATAATAGACAACTTTAAAAGTCATTATCCTGATTTTTACCAGCGTTTTGAAGGGCAAGATGAGGTTACTATTACGTAAAAAAACACAAAAGTGACACTTTTTTAGACTAACTAGAGTCTATTTTCACTGCATCAAGACGCAAGTTACAGTGGCTCAGAACGCAATACAAATTGCATCAAGACGCAACTTGCATCGCGTACGGACGGAAAATTGCTTCAAAAGCAAAAAAAAAAGACCCCAACACACCATGTGTTGGGGTCTTTAAGCAACTTACTAAAAAAGTTTAGCCTACCTGACGGTATTTTAAATCTTTTAATAGTTTACGCAGTTTTGCTGCTGGTCTAAACAAAACGCGCCCTTTGGTAATGGATGCTGCAGAAACTTCCTCTGCAGAATCGTGTCCTTCAGAACTAATGCTAATCTGAAAATTACCTAATTTGCCCAAGCGCACAATACGCCCTTGGCTTAATTCTCTAACCACATTGGTTTCTAAAATGTTTAGCATTGCCAAACAATCGGATTCTGATAAAGCAGATTGTTCGGAAATCATCTCTGCTAAAATTTCAAAATCTACACTACCGTCTGCTACTACCGCAGCGTAAAACTTCTCAGATGCTTCCAGGTTCTGAGGATTTTTTCTCGGAAGCGTTTTAAAAGCTATTGCCATATTTATCTATTTTTATGGCATAAAAGAGTTGGTGGCTCTTTTATTATTAACAAAAATATTTTGGTAAGCTTAAAAAAGTAGTGTAGTTTTGAAATTGCAATTACAAACACACTTATAATTTTTAAGTGTTACCAACCTTAAAGCACCATCTTTAAGGTTTTTTTGTGCCTAAAAAAATTAAAATTGTAATCGTTATTTTGTTGCCTAGCTGATCTAGAATAGCTATTTGCAATAGATAAACGAAGTACTTTTTCTCTTTCTTTAGATACATTTCAAATATCTATAGAATAAAGTGATTAAAAAAGAAGTACTTATTCACAAATGCTATGGATTTTTTAACAAATCGTTAAAAAAAATCTAGTTTACTTAAAGGAGACACAAAATGCAAGTATTTAAATGTCTGAATTTTACAAATATTAATTCTTCTAAACCCTTATTATTATTTACGTTTTAGAAACCTGCATTTATTTAGCAATAGATAACAAATTGTAAGGCGATACATAGGTACGTACTTATAGTTTTAGCGTATGCCATCCTTTCGTTTATTTTATAAAAATTTAAGCTACAGCATATTACCTAGGATTATCCTAAAGAGTTTTTGCATAAATTGTTCAGATTAGGTCGCAAGTAAAAGTTGCTATTGCACTCTAGGTAATATTATTAAGTCCTTAACATCACTGCTATGTTGCAGGTATATAGAATACTAGAATAAACATAAGCTCTATACAAAGCCTTGTGCTGCTGGGTGAATACCTTTATACTATGCTATACCATATTTCTTTACTTTTTTTATATTTGAAAAAAGAAGTACCGTATTCTATTTATTTTATACGTAAAAAAAAATTGCCAACTCCTAGATAACAATCATTTTTTTTTGCAAAACAAAATGCATGGAATATACCCTTTTTTAAGGATAAAACAATAATTATCAGTGCAATACAACTGATGAGATAAAGA
>CAYZDK010000065.1:0-7340 GCA_964477255.1 uncultured Polaribacter sp. | reverse complement strand
TTGCTTCTGGCTGACGAGCAATACCTTCCATTGCTTTTCCACCAATTTGACCTAAACCGATTCCAGCTCCGATTACGATTAATCCTGCTCCAATTAAATTGTACATGATAATGTATTTATTAAATTAAACAAATTTGTATTAATGATGTTCGTGATCATCTACTGCCATACCTATAAATAATGCGGAAAGCATTGTAAAAATATACGCCTGTAAAAATGCTACTAAAACTTCAATTAATGTTATAAAAAATGACAGCACTAAAGACAATCCTGTTGCACCAACAACCCCTAAAGATTCTTTAAGTGTAAACATGATTGCAATTAAGCTCATCACTACTATGTGTCCTGCTGATATATTCGCAAATAAACGAACTAATAATGAAAATGGTTTAATTAATAACGCGCCAGCTAATTCTATAATTGCTAAAACTGGACGAATTAATACAGGCACTCCAGGCATCCATAACATATGCATCCAATACCCTTTTGTACCACTTACCGAATAAATGATTAAAGTAAATACTGCCAAACACGCTGTTACTGCCAATTGCCCTGTTACATTGAAACCAAGAGGAGTTAACCCTACTAAGTTTAATGCCCATATAAAGAAGAATACGGTTAATAAGTATCCTGCAAATCTTCTATAGTGTTTTTCTCCAATGTTTGGTTTTGCAATTTCATCTCTAACATAGATTACTAAAGGCTCTAACACTCTTGCAAAACCTGTTGGTATGTTTTTTGTTTTGTATTGCTTTGCTAATCTAGAGAACCATACCAATAACAATAGGCCTATTAACAAAATACCTACAACACTTTTGGTAATAGAAAAATCTAAAACTTTGTGTGCGTTAGTTGCATGATGGTCTTCATCGAAAGAAACGGTTGCTTCTCCTTTGTCTAGCTCATAAATTTTAGAGTGAATTTTTGCAAACTTTAATCCATCTTTCTCCACAATTACATGCCCATCATCATTATGATGAAATTCGGAAGACATAAATGTAACTAAGCCTTCGCTTGTCCATAAAATAACTGGTAAAGGAACTCCAAAATGTTTTCTTTCTCCAGCGTCATTAGTGTAAGACCATAAAGAAAAATCGTGAGAATCTTTAATGTGATGTAGAATGTATTCTTCTACTTCTTGTTTCGTATTTACACGCCCACCATCGTTTTGATTATCGTGTTTTTTTTCTGTTCCAGAAGCAAAACCATTAATAGAAATTAGTGTTATTGCAATTACTGTAAGAAATTGGATTGTTTTAGTTGCAATCTTCATTATAAATACGCTTTCTAAAATTTTGTGCAAAAGTAAATCAATAAATCAAAACTACAAATCTTTTTTAACTATTATTTTTGTTCAAAATTTTGACTACAAAAAAGGCTTCTGTTAATAAAAAAAGTATTGTTGGAATTAAAAGGGATATTCTCGCTTCTTGAATTAAATTTTCTTGGTTAAATATTGATTGATAAAAGATTACACCAAACAACACAAACTTTATTACTATTGTTACCAAGTAAATGAAACCTAGTTGTACAAAAATTTTATTAACAACTGAAAATAGTTTAAAATTTATGCAAATAAGTAGCGAAAAACCAAGGTGGAATAGGTATACTTTTTTAAGGGAAAAAGGGACTTCTATTTGGTTATTTTCTAAATAACCTTCATGCAAGCCAAAAGCAATTAAAAACACACCAACAAAAACAGAGGTATATAGTAAAAGACTCTTAATCATTTATTTTATTGGCTTGTTTAATTAGTGAGTACATTGCAAGAAAAATAGCAAGAATTGTAATGGTTTCTGTAAGATAATTGGTTTTACATTTATCGTCTAACCATTCACCAAAGAGAAAACCCAAATAAATAGTTACGCCCATTTGCAACCCAGCACCAGATAATTGCAATGCTTTATTTAAAGAACTTTTTGGCTCTTTTTGGCTCTTTTTCGGTTTTTCTGTTTTCTGTTTTTTTGTCATCTAACTGAATCACTTCTTTTTTTTCTGCTTTCATTTCGCAAGAAGCGTTAAAAATTGCACCTGGTTCTACAGAAAGTTTACCCACAACAACTTCGCCAGTAATATTGGCTACTGCTTTTAAAGAAAGGGTTTTAAAAACGCGAAGATTTCCGGTAAATTTCCCTTCTATATCTGCATTTTGGGCTTCTATACTTCCTTCTACTTTACCTTCTGTACCAATAATTACTTTCCCTTTTGTTTGTAATTTGCCATCTAAATAGCCATCTATTCTAAAATCACCTTCAGAGATTATTTCTCCTATTATAGTAGTGTTTTTACCTATTACATTTCTTTCCATTGTTTATGGTTTTTGGGGGATTACAATTTCTGTAATTGGTTTAAAATTTGCTTTGCCCTTTTACCTTCTTCTGTATTTCTGTAGGTTACAGAGACAAATTCTAAAGCAGACATATAAGATGCTTTAGGCAATATTTTACCAATTGTTAGGGCTTTTAGAAGTTCAAATTTAGGAAGTAATTTTGAATTAGGTATTTTTTTAACGTAATCTTCTATATTTTTTTTAACTTTTTTATAGTCAGCATTTTTGTACGAGTAGTACATCTCTTTATAATAGTCTGCTATTTTGTCTGTTTCACTATCCATAGTAGAAATTTCTGCTTCTGGGTTTGCTAAAATTTTAGAAAATGGTGTTTCTGGGTACTTATTAAGAATTGCATTTTTATAATACGTAGCTTTTTCGGTATTATTTTTAGATGTATATACTTGATACAAATGCCAATTAATTGGTAAATCTAAATTCGGATCTGTGTTTAACGCTAAAGCGCTACGTAGCCTATTTTCTGCTATGTTTAGGTTTTTAAAACGTTCTTTATACAATAATCCAGACTCAAACAACGCATTATTACGCTCTTGGGCTAAACTGTCTAAAACAGATGCCTTTTGGGGAATTCTTTCTAAGTATTTTTCTACAGCATACTTATCGTTTTCTACATTCTGTTCTACTGTATTTTCTTCATTTGTTGATAGTATTTCTACTGATGAAGACCATCGCCAATTATCTTGCAACTGTCTATTTCCCCAAATGCGTTTAAACTCTGCTTGTCCAAAATTTAAAGATTGACTGTTGTAAAAATACCAATTGCCATTTGTGGTACCAGAAATAATGCCTGAACCTTTATTTGCAAACGCCAATTGATTTAATCGTTGTTGTGCAGCTTCTTCGTCTGCTTTTTTAATTTTTTCTACATACGTTGTGAAGAATTGTTTTTGTTCTTTAGGAGACATCTTTGCAATTCGTAAAATGCTATCATTTTGTAGTATTGTATTTTCGTAGGTGATTAAAGAGGCAAGATTTTTATATTTTCTTTTAACTCTTCTAATTCTTAAATCTAAGGTATCTGTACTATTCTGCAAAACACTATCGTAGTAAGCACTGGCATTTAAATAATTAGATGCGTTAAAAGACAGATTCGCTAACTTCTCGTAAGTAAAGGTTTTTTGTTTTTTGCCGTTAGTATTAGCACGAAGTGATTTGTTATAGAAAATAGTTGCTAAAGCTAGGCTATCTTTGTTTTCTAAAAGTTGTGCTTTTTGGTAGTATAACTCCCCCAAAAAAGGCCTGTTTTCTCTCTCTTTTATCAATTTGTCTAACTTTTCTAAAACTGTAAAAGCAGAGGAATCATTTGGAATATTTTTTGCCAGTTCTATGTTTGCTCGAACTTTATAATTGTGTGGTGCTTTTTTAAAGTTTGCCAGACGATTAAACAGAAATGTTGCAGAATCTTTTTTACCTTCTTTGGCAAACAACTGCCCTAGTATAAATAAATTTCTAGCTCCTTGTGTGCTGTTTTCTAGTGTTCTTGTTGCAAGTTGTAAACTTTTCTTAGCTTTCTGAATGCTATCTGATTTAATATAAGCCATTGCAAGAGCAGTATACCCTTGTTCTTTTATTTTATCTGGTAATTCTGCCTCTAGCGTATCTCTAATTCGCAGAAGAAGGTTCATTGTTTCAATGGCGCGCTCTTCATTATCATTTCTAATATTTGCTTTAGCTCTCCAAATTTTAGTTTCTGCAATTAAATTTGCATTAGGATATTTAGCAATTACATAGTTAAATGCTTCTATAGCTGGCACAAAACGTTGTTGGTAATATCTAGCTTTTCCTAACAAAAGATATGCATCGTCTATCTGACGATTTCGTTCTAAACCATTAATATTCATACCATGCTTCTGAATTGCTTTTACAGCTTTTTCTTCTGCAATTTCAAATGGTGTTAACTGCTTTTCTGTTTGATTTTTTGCACCAAAGTTTGCACCTGGGGCATTGCCAAATCTAGGTGCAGCAATCTTATCTTCTTCAAATGCTATGGGCTCTATAGGCAGTTGCGTAAACCAATCGTCATTATAATCGCTATTAAGCTGTTCTACACCTTCTAACAATGCTTGTTTACCATTAAAAAGCACATTGTATTTGGTAGTTAGTGCTTGGTAATTTCTACTAATAAAGGTATCTTTTTTAGTACCACAAGAATCTAGCAGCAATAAAAAGAGCGCAAATAGAAGTATATTTTTTATGGTTTTCACTTTGGTAAATCTAAATTATTTATTTGTTTTAGAAAAACAAACAACCCTTATCTATAACTATTTTACTATGAAAATAGTATACACAAGAGTTGTCAAAAATAGCAACTAATTGCTTAAAATATTAAATTACCGAAAAATAGCTTTCTAATTCGTTTAACGTTTCTGTAGAAGTTTCGATATCTTTTACAACCAATCCTTTTTCTAGCACTACAATTCGCTCGCAAACTTCGGTTACGTGTGTTAAATCGTGGCTTGATATTAAAACCGTAATCTCTCTGTTTTCCGTTAGTTTTTTAATTATTTTTTTTAATCGAATTTGTGTAGTTGGATCTAAGTTTGCAAAAGGTTCGTCTAAAATTACTACTTGCGGATTTCCCATCATTGCTGCAACAATTCCTGCTTTCTTTTGGTTTCCTTTACTTAAATCGCGTAAATACTTTTTCTTTCCTAGAATTTCCCCATTAAAAAACTCGTCAAATTGTGCTAAAAAGGTAGTTATATCGGCTTTATTCATTCCTCGTAAATCGCCAATAAAATCGAAATACTCTTCTGGAGTTAGGTAACCAATTAAAAAGGATTCGTCTATAAAAGAGCCTGTAAATTGTTTCCAATCTTCACTTTGGCTTACCACAATATCATTGTTGGTTATAGAGCCTGTAGTTGGTCTTATTAGGTCTAGTAAGATGTTAAAAAGGGTGGTTTTTCCTGCACCATTATTACCTACTAAACCAAAACTTTGTCCTGTTGGTATTTCTATAGAAGCAACGTTTAATACTTCTGTTTTTCCGTATTTTTTTGATATGGTATCTATTGTAATCATTCTTTTTAGTTTTTAGGCTTCTTTTCCAAAAGCATTAATCATTGCGTATTTGTCTTTAATGTACTTTTTCTCAATAAAATTCATCACATAATTTTTTAAGACCAATCCTAAAATTCCTACAGCAGCTACTACATAAAACCCAGAATTGGCACCAACAAATTTGTTAAATACCCAAAACAGTAGCATTGGGAATAACATAAGTGGAATGATAATGATAAATTGCGTAGCACTTGTACCTTGTGTATTACCAAATGCACTTTTTTCTAAATCTATTCGCTTTCTATTAAAAGAACCTGAGAAAATAAGAAATAAAGAGTTAAAGCCTATATTAAAGATTGCTCCTGCAGTTATCATTAGAAAAATATCGACACCAAAATACAAGTACGGGAAACTAAGTAAATACAGTAATGAGGTCATGGTAACCATTAAAATCCACTTAGACTCTAAGAATTTTCGATATCGAAAACCTTGGCTCATTAACATTTTATAGTGTGCGCTATCCCAAGCAGGTATAAACTGCCCATAGTTAAATGCAAAACCTCCAGTAACAAATAACGAAGCAAACATTAACATAGCTGGCATTCCACGATATACTTCTTGTGTAAAGAAAATTAAACCATAAAACAAGAACAAGAAAGACATTAAAAAGACGGTTTTTGTTCTTTTGTTTCGCCAAATTAAACGAATGTCATTTTTTATAAATGGTGCTACATCTCCAAATCTATTGGCAAACGATAAATCTGCAGACTTTGCTTCTTGTACTTTTTTAGAAACTGCTTCGTCTAAAAATACCTGATTTCTTAACTGCTTGTAATTCATTTGATACAATACTGCTAAAATTACAATACCAATAAATGCATATTCTGGATTGCTATAAATTCCGTCAAATATTTGCCCTCCAAAACCAGTAACATCATAGATTTCGAAACGCTGTAAACCAATGCAAGCAAGTAAAATACCAGCAATAATTGCAAATGCAACGTTGTTTTTGTTGATTAAAAAGTTTAAAAAATTGCTAGATTGTATCCATAGAATGATAAAAAATAACCACCCCAAAACACCAGTAGTGTTATAGCCTTCGTTTATTAGTACTACAGCAAACGGAATGTAAAAAAACAGTCCAAAAATGTTAAATGCAGAAAAAGAAGACTTTGCCAGTACATAATGTACCAGTTTGCTTTTTTTTATGGGTAAAATTAAAAAGGGTTTGATATTCATTACTGGTAGCTTTTGCATTAAGTAACGAACCACTAAATCTCCTAAAAGGGCATATAGCAAATAAGCATTAACAATTTGTAAAGGATCTTGCTCTGGAAACTCCTTTTTTAGGATGTAATAGCCTCCAACACCAATTACTAAAAAAGAGACAATAAAATACAAGGCAAAAAATGCCATTAGAATTTTAATTGCTAAACCTTTTTGCCAGTGAGAAGATCTAAAATACTGTTTCCACTCTAATTTTAAAAATTGTGAAATCATACGTTAGTTTAATTAGTTTAGTTATTGGTAGTGAAGGTAGTATTTTTGTTACAATTTTTTTACCATTTTATACTCAGGATAGGTTTCTTCTAACAATTCTTGTGCTTTTTGTGGAATAACATAATTAGAAACGTAAAAGAAAATAGATAAAATTATGGTTCCTGCAGCTATTAAAAGTAACCAATGGTTTTCTAAATCATGAAAACTTACTCGTGTAATATTAATGGTATTAAATATGTTTATTAAGGCAATAGGCGCAAAACCATCTTTCGTTTGCCCAATCATAGCTTCTAACAAAAAAATCTTTTGGTTTTTTGCTTTGCTTAATTTTTTCTCTAATTTTCTTCTTTTAAATTGTTTGATAATATCAAAAATCGCTAGAATTAACAAAGCACCTAAAAGAATATATTCGGAATATTTTATGGTTAAAAGAAAAAATAAAGATGCAATTAAACTTAATGTTACAAGAATTTTTGGTACTGTAAAC
>CAYZDK010000064.1:0-9576 GCA_964477255.1 uncultured Polaribacter sp. | reverse complement strand
TTAACATCACCAAAACCAAAACTTGCTTTTGCTGCAATGGTAATATTTTTCTTTAATAGTTTTCGAGGTACTTTATCGCTACCAATTAAAGACTCAATTTCTGGATGTAAATCTTCACAATTACTGTTTGGAAAAATAAAGTTGTCTTTTACTTGTAACACTGTAGCCACAGACTCTATAGCTCCTGAAGCTGCCAAACAATGACCAATATGCGATTTTAAAGAATTAATTTCTGGAAAATCTTCTCCTTGCAATTGCAAGGCTTTGGTCCAGTTTTCAATTTCTAAGGCATCTTTAGATGTTGCTGTAAGATGCCCATTTATAGTATCTATCTCATCTGACGATATTTGCGCATTAAAAAGTGCCTTTTTGATACACATTTGTACCGCTTCAGGATTTGGTGCGGTTAAAGAACCCCCATTACGTTGCCCACCTGAATTTACATTTCCACCTAAAATTTCCGCATAAATAGGTGCGTTGCGCTCTAAAGCACTTTCTAAAGACTCTAACACAAGAGCCCCTGCTCCACTTCCTGGTACAAAACCAGATGCTGTAACACTCATAGGTCTTGATCCTTTTTCTGGAGCATTGTTATGCTTGTAGGTCATTACACGCATGGCATCAAAACCTGCCCAAGAATACAAACTACTGTCTGAACAACTTCCTACAAGCATGCGTTTTGCCAATCCATTTTTAATGCGTTCATACCCTAATAAAATAGCTTCTGTTCCTGTAGTACATGCTGCAGAATTGGTAGTAACTTGATTTCCTAGTCCTAAAATTCCGCCCAAATAAGCAGAAACGCCACTTGACATGGTTTGTATTACAGAGGTACTTCCTAAACGTTTTACTTTATAATCGTCAATTTTATAAATCGCTTCTCTAAACTTTTCTATTCCTGAAGTGCCTGTACCAAAAATTAACCCCGAATCGTAATCTACAGCATTGCTTTCTACCATAGATAAACCAGCGTCTTTCCAAGCGTCTATTCCAGAAATACAACCATATAAAATACTGGTGCTATGAAAACCTCGTAATTGTAAAGGTGTAAAATATGCAGCTTTTTTAGCTTCTGTTATATTTGGTATGCCACCAATACAACAAGAAAATCCTTGGTTTTTTAGATGTTGGTAAAATTGTATTCCTGATTTACCTTCTTGAATAGATTTTTTAAACTCTTGAAGGGTTACACCATTTGGCGCAACTACACCTAAACCAGTAATTACCACTCTATTTTCTATGTCTTTTTTCATGCATTTTCGTTTACTACTATCATTCCAGATATTATACCCCTACAAACCAATTCGTTTTTAGAATTATACATAGTTACCTTGCATTTTAGTTTGTTAAATCTAAAGTATTCTTTTTCAGATTGTACAATTACTTTTTCATTGGGCAACACAGGAATAAAAAAATCCATCTGATGTGATGTTAGTGCAATTTGTGGCGATGTTTTTGTATTTATTTTGTCTTTTAATAAGTAAATTCCCAAGCATACAACCCCAATTTGTGCAGCTGTTTCTGTTAAAATCACGCCTGGTGTTATAGGATTATTTTTAAAATGTCCTTTATAAAAATAGCTATCGCTATTAAAAGTATAACTTCCTATTATTTTATCTTCCGTTACTTTTTCAATAGCATCTACAAATAAGAAAGGAGGACTGTAGGGAAGCAAAGCTTTTATTTGATTGCTGGTCATGTTACTGTAAACTTTCTCCTCCATCTGCTTTAATAATGGTACCATTTATCCAGAAAGCTTCGTCTTTGCTAAGCAAATATACTACATTGGCAATATCTTTTGGCGTAGTTAATCTATGCATTGGATTTCGTTTTAAGGTATGTTTTTTTATTTGATCGCTTTCTGGAATTAAATTTAAAGAACTTGTATCTGTAACTCCTGCTTGAATGCAGTTTGCATTGATACCAAACTTTGCAAATTCTAAAGCGATATTTCTAATAATGGCTTCTAGAGTAACTTTAGCAGCAGAAACTGCAGCATAAGTTTTCCATGGTTTGGTGTTTCCTTCGCTTGTAAATGCAATTACTCTAGCACTTTTTGCAAATAACTGTTTCTGAAAAAGTGCTTGAAACCAATCGTACAAACTAATTCCCATGGCATTGATGGTAATTTGGAAATCGTCATTTCTTAGAACTTGGTTTGCATCCGAATGCATTGGTTTTAAATTTCCTTTGGCAATAGAGTGCACCAAAACACGGATTTTTTGATTTGCCAATTCCGATTCTATTTCTTGAATTACTTTAGCTCTTTTTTCTGAATTTGTAGCATCTATATTAAAAGATAGAAAAGAAACGTCTTGCCTTTTTATTTCTTCAAATTGGGCTTCAATTTGATTTTGTTGTGCTCTAGAGTTTCTATGAACCACGATAATATTTAGCCCATGTTTGGCTAATTTTTTTGCACTTGCCAAACCTAAACCTGATGAACCTCCTAGTATTAACGCCCATTCTTTGTTATTTTTAAATTCCCTTACCATGCTAACAATACTCTTTGTGCAGAAAAACCAGGCCCAAAACTAAGCATGATTCCTTTTTCTCCTGGTTTTGGATTTTGTTCAAAAAAACGTTCTAAAACATACAAAACAGTTGCACTAGACATGTTGCCATACAATCGTAAAACTTCTTTGGTGTCGTTTATGTTTTTGCCTAATTTTCCGAATAAATCTTCTACCGTTTGTACAATTTTTTTACCTCCAGGATGAAAAATTAAATGATCTATATCCTTAATATTTAGTCTGTTTTTTTCTAAAAAAGGATGTATAATATTCGGAAAATGATCTGCAATTTTTTGTGGCACCTCTTTGTCTAAAATCATTTGTAAGCCTGAATTTACCAAGTTAAAGCCCATCATATGTGTTGCATCGTAAAAGTGATACATTGCTTCGTCTAGAATAGTTGGCCCTTTGTCTTCTTGATACGAAGACATTATTACAGCAGCTGCACCATCTCCAAAAATAGCTGCGCTAACCACATTGGTCATCGAAAAATCGTCTAGTTGAAACGTAGCTGTTGGGGCTTCAACTGCAATTACAGCAGCCCTTTTGTTTGGGTTTGCTTCTAAGAAGTTTTTAGCATAGATAATTCCTGAAATTCCAGCTGCGCAACCCATTTCTGTTACTGGTAAACGAACTACATTCTGTTTTAACTGTAAACTATTAATAAGATATGCATCTAGTGAAGGAATCATAATACCTGTACAACTTACGGTAATTATGTAGTCTAAATCTTCTGGTTTAATATTAGATTTTTTTAACGATTTTAGCAAGGCTTTTTCTGCAAGTGGCACTACTTCTCTAGCATAAATATTGTTTTTATCTTGAAAAGTAGTTGCAGTAAAAACCTCTTCAGGTTCCATAATAGAATAGCGTTTGTCTACACCTGCACCTTCAAAAAGTTTTACCACCTTTCGCTGAAAACGTTCTTCTTGGTTTTGTGTCCAAAGTTTTACAAAAGGAATGATATCTTTTGTTTCTTTAGAGTATTTTGGTAATTGTTTTGCTACTGAGGTTATTTTTACAGCCATTTATTTTTTTATAATCCATAGAAATCGAAAAGCCCATTTCCAGGAAATTGTTGTTTTACTATTTAGTTTACTAGATATTTTTTCTAAATCTTTACGTTTAAATCCTCGTAAAACAGAAGTTAATCCGTCTTCGATAATCATCTTGTTGCTTATAAAGATAGACAATAACATGAAAAGATAATAGGCTAATCTGTTTCTATGCAAATCGTTTACTATAATTGCAATGGAGGTTTGTTGTTTGGTATGTTTTAAAAATGTGGTAAGCTCTTTTTCTTTAAAATGATGCAGAAAAAGTGTAGCTAAAACAATATCGAATTTTCTTTCTTTAAAAGAGGATGAAAATATATCTTGGGTTTGAAATTCTAATTCTGGATACGCTACAGACAATTCTTTGGCATAATTAATTGCTGTTTGGTTTGCATCTATGCCTATTAATTGGAATTTAAAATTGTTTTTTCTTCCCCATTTGGCAACATCTCTTAAAATATCTCCATGACCACAACCAATATCTACAATGGTATAGGTTTTTTCTTTGGACTTATTTTTTAAAACTTTAGCTAAGCCTTTTATAGTTACTGTATTGCCACCAAGCCAACGATTTATTTTTTCTAGCTTGTTTAAGGTATCTCTAAGCAAATCTCCTCCAATAGAAAAGTCGTCCATGATTTCTTCCTTATCTGATCTGTATTTTGTGTTTACAAAAAACTCCATTATAATTTTATTGGTTTACCATGTGTTTGTTTAATAATTATTGGAAGCAGAAATTTAAATTTTTGTAGTAATGTTAGTAGAAAAGCAGAAATTGTATGATTTCTGAATAAATATGCGATAAAATGCCCCACTTTTACTCGTCTTTTAAACTGTTTGTTCCACGTTTTTATGTATTGCTTTTCTAGTTGTGCTCTAGTTATTTTTTCTTCTAAAAATTCGATAATTAAAGGAGATGCTAATTGTGCAGATTGTATGGCCATGCTCATCCCATTGCCACAAAGAGGGTGAATCATGCCTGCTGTGTCTCCACACATAATCATGTGATTTTCTACTTTCTTTTTATTCTGAAAAGAAATTTGACTTATAGAAATTGGTTTTTCGAAAAGCGGTGCACTATTTTTAAAAATACTTTTAAGATATGCATTTTTAAAAACTATTTCTTCTTGAAATTTGTTAATGTCTTTGTACTTTTTAAAGCTATCGAAATCTGTAATGTAGCAAAGATTAATTACATTTTGTTCTACTTTAGATACGCCACAATACCCTCCTTTAAAATTGTGTAAGGCCACTAAATTTCCTGGAAAATTACCTTTTACATGAATTTTTACTCCTAAATACGGCGATTTTTTTTGAATAAAGTCACGTTCCATCTTTACATCTAATAAAGAACGTTTGCCAAAAGCACCAATACAAATTTTTGAAGTGAACGTTTTATTTTCTTTTGTTTCCACTTTAAAAATATCGTCTCTAAAGTTTACCTTTAAAACAGAATCTTGTAAAATTATTACGCCATTTTTTTGTGCTATTTTATATAATTCGTAATCTAACGTAAACCTAGAAATTCCAAATCCTCCTAGGGGTAATTTACAGTCAATGGTTTTATTTTGCAAGGTAGATAATTGAAAGGAATCTATTGCAACAGCTCCAAACTGAAAAGGATTTACTTCTAAGAAATTCAAATACGGTAAGACTTCGTTAGAAATATATTCTCCGCAAACTTTGTGCGTTGGATAGCTGTTTTTTTCAAGTAACGCAACTTTTTTACCAAATTTAGTGAGGTGTAATGCATTGCACAAGCCAGCCAAACCACCACCAATTATAACAACATCAAAATGTAATTTTTCTTTTTCCATCAACTTGCCAAATCTGCTAACTCCTTCCCTACCAAACTACCAATGGCAACTCCCATTCCTCCTAAACGAACACCACAAAAAACACGGTTTGATAGAAGTTTTACGATTGCATTTTTCTGATTTCCAACTCCCATAATACCACTCCATCTATGCGCTATCGCATAATTATGGTTCGGCAAAATTACTTCTTTTAAGAGTTGTTCTAATTTTTGTTGAATAATGGTTGATTGCCCAAAAGTAGTCGTTTCTTCCCCTTTAAAATCTAGATTTCTACCTCCACCTACTAAAATTCTGTTGTTGATATTTCGGAAATAATAATAGCCTTTATCTAGGTGAAATGTGCCTTTTATTTGTAGGTCTTTAATTGGTGTTGTAATAACAACCTGTGCTCTTGCAGGTTGCACTTTTTCCTCTAATAATGCTTTTGCAAAACCATTGGTTGCAATACAGAGTTTATTCGTATAAAAATCTAGTCTATTGGTTTTTACAGCAACTTTTGTAGTATCTTCTAGAAAAGAAGTTACCTCTATTCCATTTACTATTTTTATTCCTTTTTGTTGTACTTTTTGCAATAAAGCAGCAGCCATTTTTCCAGTATCTATTTGCCCTTCAAAATGATTAACAATATACTTTGGGTGCATATTTTTAAAGTCGAAAATATTATTCGTTTCCGAAAAAACATTCTTCTTAAAAATTGGATGTAACAACCTATTAATGCTGTCTTTCTTTGCCATACATTGCTCAAAAAACTCTTGCGTTTCAAAAAGTTCAAAGCCTTTGTTTTGCTGAAAATCAATAACAGCATCACCTAATGTATTTCTTAGAATTTGCAATCCTTTCCAACGTTTTTCTACCAATTGAAAAACTTCTTCTTCCGAATGCAAGTTTAAGTCGTCTATTAACTCTGAAAGGCTTCCAAAACATGCAAAACCTGCATTTTTGGTACTTGCTCCTTGTGGTAAGATGCCTTTTTCTAGAATGATAATTTTAGCAGATGGATGTTTTTCTTGCAAAGCCAAAGCACAATGTAAGCCTACAATTCCACTACCTACAATAGTAAAATCGATATTAGAAAACCACTCTTTTAACTCCCAATAACTATAGTTCATGGTACCTTTTTTTCGAAACAAATACTATTTTCCATTCCTTTGTATTGTCCATATTGTGGAATTTCTACGTAATTGCATTTGTTGTAAAAAGCAACTGCTTCTTTTTGCCGAATTCCAGTTTCTAAGATACAGCTTTTATAGCCCAACTCTTTTGCCTTATCTTCTAAAGCTTTCATAATTTTTTGGGCTAGCTTTTTTCCTCTATGCGCTGGCTTTACATACATTCTTTTTATTTCTGCAGTTGTAGCATTGTATTTTTTAAGTGCACCACAACCAACAGCAATATTGTCTATTTTTAAAATAATGATATGCTGTAAAACATTTACAGTATTAAATTGATTGTAGAACGCATGTTCTTCTCCGTCTGTAATTTTTAAATACGCATCTAACTCTTTTGTAAGTTGTGTAAATTCTTTATTAGTTGCTGTTACTTTATGAATGGAAACTTGCATTTTTTAAAAATCTAGTTTTAATTGTACCCAAACTGGGGCTTTTTTTTCGGTATTTAAGTTAGAAAAAGAAATGCCTAGCAAACGAACTGAATTTTTTAATTTTTCTTGATAGAGTAGTTCTTTTACAATTGGAAAAAAATCGCTCTTTTTTTGTAAAAATAAATCGGTTGTTTTGCTTCTTGTTTGTTGGGTAAAATCGGAATATTTAATTTTAACCGTTACTGTTTTTCCTTTGGCATTAGACTTTAACATGCGCTTTTCTAATTCGTCTGCAATATGTTCTAGTTTTTCTAGCATAAAAATTTCGGAAGAAATATTCTCGGAAAAGGTTCTTTCTGCACCCAAAGATTTACGAATTCTATTGGGTTTTACAGCACTATTATGAACTCCGCGAACAATGTTATAATAATGTGCGCCAGACTTTCCAAAGAGTGCTACCAGTTCTTCTAACGATTTTAGTTTTAAGTCGTTCCCAGTAAAAATGCCTAAATTATACATTTTTGCAGCAGTTACTTTTCCTATTCCGTAAAACTTATTAATAGGCAATTGTTCTAAAAATGTAATTACCTCTTCTGGGTGTATCGTTTTCTGGCCGTTTGGCTTATTAATATCTGAAGCTACTTTGGCAATAAATTTATTAATAGAAATGCCTGCAGAAGCTCGTAAGCCAGTTTCTTTATAAATACGATTACGAATTTCTTGCGCAATTAAACTCGCTGAAGGATTTCCTTTTTTGTTTTTGGTTACATCTAAATACGCCTCATCTAAAGAAAGCGGTTCTACCAAATCTGTATACTCGTAAAAAATAGCTCGTATTTGAGAGGTAAGCTCTTTGTATCTGGCAAAATCTGAATTCACAAAAATTAAATCCGGACATTTTTGCTTGGCCAACATGTTGCTCATTGCAGATTTCACACCAAATTTTCTTGCTTCGTAGCTTGCTGCAGAAACCACACCTCTATCTCCACCACCACCAACTGCTAGAGGTTTTCCTTGTAATTCTGGATTGTCTAATTGCGCTACAGAAGCATAATAGGCATCCATATCTACATGAATAATTTTACGAAATGGAGGTTTTAATTGCATTTTTATATCGCTTACAAAAAGCCTTTTTCTTTTATTTAAAAATACAAAAAAGTGACTGTTTTCTTATACAAGAATTCTACTAATGATTATTGTAAAAAATAGAGCAAACCATTGGGTGTATCGTAGTTGTTAAAACGCTATTTTTTAAATCACTTGCTATGAGCTACTTAAAATACTGCCCTCCCCATTTTCAGGGAGGCTTCTCCCCATTTATGAGGAGGCAAAAATTTCACCATAAATGGGGATGTTTTTGTGTTTTTCTAATTTCTATATTGCAAACCGAGTATGTATAAAAAATTGCAATTTTTAATCTCCACAATGTATTAACTAATTAATTATATGATGTTTTTAATGGGCTAAACACCCAACTTCGGTGCTAAGAATCTTAAAACCGAAATAAAAGAAAATGTAAACCGAGTATTTCGAAGAACGAAAAAGTAGAGTTAAAATTATAGTAACTAGGTAATTATTATGCCTTATAAAAAAATGAACCAATGAAATTATTAAAAATATTAAGAAAGCCTTATTTTGCGATTCTTATGACAATTATTTTTATGAGTCCTATCTTTAGCTCATGTAGCAATGAATTAAATAACCAAATAATCAGTATGACTTCTGATGAGAAATTGATTGATTTATCTAAACACAAACTTAAAAAGGAAACATTTGATAAAATCATGAACAAAGTTATTGTTACTTATCAAAAAAAAGTCATAAATAATAATAGCAATGATAATGAAAAAGTAATCTCTTTAGACTTTTTAAATCGAGATGAATTTGTTGAACTTGAAAAAGAAATACAAGAAATCCTAGAACCTTTAGTAGATAATGGAAGGGAAATAAGAGATGAACTAGTAAGTAATCTTACAGGGAATGATCAAGATATTGAAGAACTATCTAATTTGGATGATTCACAACTAGTTCAATTATCTATGGCTATGAATACTTTGTCAGGAAAAAATGATCCATCCTGGACAGAAAGTCAAGTTGTTTCTTGTATAGGAGCAGCACTTGGGATAAACGAAGCAGTAGAACTTTTAAGTAATACTGCTCAATTAGCTACTGTTGAAGGAACAAAAAAAGCAGTAAAACTAATATTAAAAAGATATGTAGGGTGGATTGGTCTTGCTGTTGCAATTTATAGTTTTGCTGACTGCATGGAAGCATTTTAAATTTAAATTATGAATAAATTAGTATTAAATAGATTATCTGCACTGAATATAATAAATGTTTTAGGATTTGTAATGTTTTTCTTTGCAAAGTATTACTCATACATGTTTTTGCTTTATTTAGCCCTTTTTGTTTTTTTAATTAATAGCAGTCTATCTGTTTACTACCTCATTAAAACTAAAAAAGATAGTTTAGAAGTAAAAGATTATAATAAAGTTAGAATAAAGTTCTTGATTAGAGTTGTTTTTGCATTGTTTTTCTTTTGCTATGGAGTTTTTCTTCTGGGAAAATATTAGTAATAATTAGGAAAATTATCAACGTTGTTATTTAAAAAATAATATCCTCCTGCTAGCGCTAGTATTTACTAGTGCTGT
>CAYZDK010000063.1:0-9627 GCA_964477255.1 uncultured Polaribacter sp. | reverse complement strand
GAATACAAAACAGGTACATTTTTTTCTTGGTCTACTTCTTTCGGTTCTTTAATTGCTTCTTTTTGATTTAATTGATCTTGAATGGATTCTTCTAAAATAAAAGTTCCCTTTTCTAATAAACCTCTATTTTCCATTTCCCAAACAACAGCATGAATTGCTTCTAAGGTATATTCATCTTTATTGTCTAATATATTTTGCAACTCTGCATCTGATTTATTGTGCATCGTTTTTGAAAAAGAATTTTCCATGTTCACGATTTTAGGTAGTTACTTCAATTAACTTATTTCTGTACGCTGTAAGTAATTTAGATTTTGAGATAAATCCAACATAAGTATCCTCTTTTACAACAGGCAAATTCCAAGCATTGCTGGTTTTAAATTTTTCCATAATTCGCGATACAGAATCTTCATAAAAAATAATTTCTGGAGCAGCTTTCATAATTGTTTCTACAGTTACACAATCATGCAAATCTGTATCAAACATAATAGAGCGAATATCATCTAACAAGACAACTCCTAAAAACTGATTATTTTGTTTATGAACTACTGGATAAATATTTCTTGTTGATTTAGAAACTGCTTTTTTTAGCATTTCTCCTAATAACATCTCTGGATAAATAGGGCAAAAATTTGTTTCTATAAGCCTATCTATCTTCATCATCATTAGTACATTTTTATCTTTATTGTGTGTAATTAGCTCTCCTTTTTTAGCAAGTTCTACAGTGTAAATGGAGTTAGAAATAAAGTACTTTGTAAATGCAAAACTAATAGCTGTTACCAACATTAAAGGTACAAATAATTCATAGCCTCCTGTAATTTCTGCAATTAAGAAAATAGCTGTTAACGGTGCATGTAACACACCTGCCATTAATCCTGTCATGCCTATTAAAGTAAAATTACTTTCAGATACTGCACCTCCTAAAGCATTTATAATTTTAGCAAACATATTACCTAAGGCACTTCCCATAAAAAGAGTTGGTATAAAAATACCTCCAACACCACCTGCTGCAAAAGTAGTGGTCATAGCTATTGCCTTAGAGATTGTTATTAAAAATAGCAGCCCAATAATTACCCAAATATTAGATAAATCTAAAGTGAATGTGAACCCTTCTAAAGCTGCTATAGTATTGCCATTTAATAGATTATTAATTAATCCATAACCTTCTCCATATAAAGGCGGAATTAAATAAAGCATTATTCCAATAGATAATCCTCCAAAAATAAGACGATGTTCTACCTTCTTAATTCTTTTAAAAAAATTGGTGATTCTAAAGTATATTTTAGAAAAATAAACCGATGCTACTCCAGTACCTAAACCTAAAATTACATAATAAAAAACATCATTTATCTCAAAAGCGTCTACAAGTTTAAAGCCAAAAAGTGCATCTTGTTCAAAAAAGAAATACGAAGTAATTACAGCAGAAACAGATGCCAAAAGTAATGGTACTAAAGAGGCAAAAGCCAAGTCTAAACTAAATATTTCTACGGCAAAAATTATTGCTGCTACAGGTGCTTTAAACATAGAAGACATTGCACCAGCTGTTGCACAACCAATGAGTAACATTCTAGTTTTAGCATTCATATGAAAAAGCTGTGCTACTCTAGATCCTAATGCTGCGCCTGTACTAACTGCAGGTCCTTGTAAACCAGCTGAACCTCCAAAACCTACGGTAATTGGTGCAGTAATTAATGATGCATACATTTTGTATTTTTCTATTATTCCATTTCTTTTAGAAACCGCATGGAGTGTAGTAGAAATACCATGCCCAATTTCTCGCTTCAGTACTTTTTTCTTAATGTAAAACACTAATACAAGACCTATAATTGGAAAAATAAAATATAAAGTATAGTGGATATCTTTAATAAAGCCTCCTTCTAAAACTCGCTCAAAAAAGAATGTTATATTTTTTAAAACTGCAGTTCCTAAACCAGCAAGAAGACCAACAAGAATACTTAAAACATATACAAATTGTCTTTCGGAAATATACTTGTATCTCCAAAGTAATATTTGCTTTAAATATTTGTTTTTTGTGGGCATTAACCGTTTAAATTAATTGGATTGTGTTAAATAATCGGTACCTAAATATGTATTGTCTTTATTATAATACCAAGCTCTGTTTTTAGGCATTTTTATTCTATTAATCTCTTCTATTCCCGAGAGTAAAATATATTCTCCACTATCTTTTGTATCCTTAAAAAATTGATAAACTTCCATTGCGTAAGTTTTTGGATTAAAATAAAAACACCAAGTATCTTTACCAATTTCTTTTGGGTAGGTAACTTTTAGCACCAAATATTCTTTTCCTTTAAATTTTTTTAGCTCTACTTTTGGGTTAATAATAGTACCATTATCTTTTAACTTCATTGGTAAGCCATACAAATAGGTATAATAATTTTTATACAATTTAGCTCTTTCTTCGGTTATTCCATTTTTTTCTTTAATTTCTTGAGACAAATTATTTTCTCCATTATAGCTTAATGTAATTTTGTTTTTATCAACAAAATATCCTGATGTATTTTTACCACGTTTAGCTTGTACAGAAAAAAATTGGTTTGGTAAATCTATGGTTATAGTACTAATTCTATCTTTTGCCTTAGGAGTTTTCATTGTAACTATAAAGCTGCCAGAAAAAGTAGGCCAATAGTTATTTGGATCGTGAAACTGAATGGCTTTTTCTAGTAATTCATTTCCTGATATTTGTTGTGAAAAACTGTTACAACAAAACAGTATAAGTATAAGGTAGATTGATTTTTTCATAAACTAAATGTAATAAAAAATCCCGCAAAAGCGGGATTTCTATTTATTCTTGAACATCCAACTTTATGCTGAGCTCTTGCAATTGATCTTCATCTATAAATGCTGGCGCATCTATCATTACATCTCTTCCTGAGTTATTTTTTGGGAAAGCAATAAAGTCTCTAATGGTTTCTTGGCCTCCTAAAATAGCAACTAGCCTATCTAAACCAAATGCAATTCCTCCATGTGGTGGTGCACCATATTCAAAAGCATCCATTAAAAAACCAAACTGTGCTTTGGCTTCCTCTTCAGAAAAACCTAAGTGTTTTAACATGGTTGCTTGTGTTGGTTTATCATGAATTCTGATAGAACCTCCACCAATTTCATTTCCATTTAACACCAAATCGTATGCGTTAGCTTTTACCGCTCCAGGATTTGAATCTAATAATTCTAATTGGCCTGGTTTTGGAGAGGTAAATGGATGATGCATTGCATGGTAATGCCCTGTTTCTTCATCTAACTCTAGTAGTGGAAAATCTACTACCCATAAAGGTGCAAACTCCTTAGGTTTTCTTAAGCCTAAACGCTCTGCTAATTCCATTCGTAGTGCAGACATTTGTGCTCTTACTTTATTTGTTTCTCCAGATAAAATACAGATTAAATCTCCTGGTTTAGCACCTGTAATTTCAGCCCATTTCACAAAATCTTTTTCGTCGTAAAACTTATCAACAGAAGATTTAAAAGTACCATCTTCGTTTACACGACAATACACCATTCCTAATGCTCCAACCTGTGGTCTTTTTACCCATTTAATAAGATTGTCTATCTCTTTTCTTGTGTAAGAATTTCCTCCTGGCACAGCAATACCAACTACTAATTCAGAATTATTAAAAACACCAAAATCTTTATGTTGCGTAACTGCATTTAACTGGCCAAACTGCATTCCAAAACGAATGTCTGGTTTATCATTTCCATACAAACGCATGGCATCATCATAAGTAATTCTAGGAAACGCTTCTATTTCAACTCCATGAATCTCTTTTAATAAGTGGCGCGTTAATCCTTCAAAAATTTGTAAAACATCTTCTTGTTCTACAAATGCCATTTCGCAGTCTATTTGTGTAAATTCTGGCTGTCTGTCTGCACGTAAATCTTCGTCTCTAAAACACTTAACAATTTGGAAATACTTATCCATACCACCAACCATCAATAATTGTTTAAATGTTTGTGGAGATTGTGGTAATGCATAAAACTGGCCTTGATTCATTCTTGAAGGCACAAGAAAATCTCTAGCTCCTTCTGGTGTTGATTTAATCAAATAAGGAGTTTCTACTTCTATAAAGTCTTGGTTAGATAAGTACTTTCGTACTTCCATAGCAACTTTATGACGAAAAACTAAGTTATTTTTTACTGGGTTTCTACGAATATCTAAATAACGATATTTCATACGAATATCTTCTCCACCATCTGTTTCGTCTTCAATTGTAAAAGGTGGTAGTTTTGCATCGTTTAAAATGTTTAGCTCTGATACCAAAACCTCAATTTCACCTGTTGGCAAATTAGGGTTTTTAGATTGCCTTTCTATGACAGCTCCTTTAACTTGAATCACAAACTCGCGTCCTAAAGTTTTTGCTTTTTCAATAAGTGATTTTGAGGTGCGTTCTTCATCAAAGATAAGTTGCGTTATTCCATAACGGTCTCTTAAATCTACCCAAATCATAAATCCTTTGTCTCTAGATTTTTGAACCCAACCTGCTAATGTTACCTCTTTATTAATGTGTGCTGCTCTTAATTCGCCACAATTATGACTTCTGTACATTTTAATCTTAAATTTAAGCTGCAAAATTACATAAATTATCTATTTTACATCTTCGAATTCTATTGAAAACAACGATAAAAGTTGCGATTGTAAGCTTTTTTCTAGAAGTTCGTATAAGCATTTCTAATGCATATTTAAAACTCTATATATGAAAGCAATTAATCTAAGAGAAAAATTTAACTTATTTACAGACCAATGGTCTCCAAAAAAAATAGGAGAATTAAACGGACAACAAGTTCTTCTAGCAAAAATTAAAGGGGAATTTGTATTTCACAAACACGATAATGAAGATGAACTTTTCTTAGTACAAAAAGGAGTGCTAGAAATGCATTTAGAAGACCAAGTTGTTACTATTAACGAAGGAGAATTTTTTATTGTTCCTAAAGGTGTTTTACATAAACCAGTAGCAAAAGAAGAAGTGCATATTCTATTATTTGAACCATTATCTACCAAACATACTGGAGATGTTGTTGCAGATATTACTCTTGAAAAATACGAATCTATTTAGATGAAAAAATATCGTGTTATTGATGCTAAGATAGAAGATATGCAAGATATCTTTGCTGTTTTTAAGGCTAGTATAGATACTATTTGCAAAGACTATTATTCAGAAAAACAACGTACTGCTTGGAAAAAATCTGAAAATAATGAAGAAAGATGGAAGCAAAGAATACAAAAAGACTATTTTATTACCATTAGAGACAGAAACAATCTTTTAGGTTTTGGATCTTTACAAGAGAATTGTGTAGACCTACTATACGTACATCCTCAGCATTGCTTCACGCATTTTTGAAATCTTGAAAGATCATGTACTTTTAAATGAATACAAATCTATAAAAACAAATGCTAGTTTTGCTGCTTTACCTTTCTTTAGTGCAAAAGGCTTTTCGGTAATAAAAGAACAGCATGTACATATAAATGGCATAGAATTGACTAATTTTGAAATGATATTAAAACTTGATAATGAGTAAACTGTTTTTAGTGCCAACTCCTATTGGCAACTTAAAGGATATGACTTTTAGAGCTGTAGAAATTCTAAAACAAGTAGATTTTATACTTGCAGAAGATACAAGAACTAGTGGCAAACTGCTTAAACATTTTGATATCAGTACGCCTATGCATTCGCACCACATGCATAACGAACATAAAACTGTAGATGGAGTTGTGCAAAGAATTAAGAATGGTGAAAATTGTGCTTTAATATCAGATGCTGGCACACCAGCAATATCAGATCCTGGTTTTTTATTATCAAGAGCTTGTATAGAAGCTGACTTAGAAATTGAATGTTTACCAGGAGCCACTGCTTTTGTGCCTGCTTTAGTAAACTCTGGTTTACCAAATGATAAGTTTGTTTTTGAAGGTTTTTTACCTGTGAAAAAAGGGAGACAAACTCGCCTAAAACTATTAGCAGAAGAAACGCGAACGATGATTTTCTACGAATCACCACATAAATTAATTAAAACCTTAACAAATTTTGTTGAATACTTTGGCGAAGATAGAAAAGTGTCTGTATCTAGAGAGCTTACCAAATTATACGAAGAAACCAAAAGAGGTACTGTTACTGAAATATTAGAACACTTCACCAAAAAATCTGCTAAGGGAGAAATTGTTATCGTTGTTGAAGGAAAAAAATAATACAAAATGCAACCAAAACTATTAGTCTTTGTTATAAAAGCTCAGAAAGAAGTAGGGATTCCATTTACAAATGATCCTAGTAAATTTCCAATTCACGAACATTATCTAACAGAAGTTGAAGAAAAAATATTCATTTATAAATACAAACCAGATAATAGTTTAAACGAAGAAAAATACATTGCTTTTCTAACTGAAAAATTTAAAAGAAAATACAACGCACTTTCTGTAAGCTGTGGCAGTTTAGAAAGTTATTTGAACAATCCTAAAAAATAACAGAAGAAATAAATTTCAAAGTTGAGTCTTTTAGTATTAAATAATATCTGTTTAAAAGTACTTATTACACTATCTCTTTCAGCTTTAGATTTTAGTATCTTTACATTTAGATAATTTTCTTATGCTTGAAACAGTAGATTTAACTTTTTCTTATACAAAAGAGTCATCTTTTATTTTTCCTAATATTAAATTACCTTCAAACGAGTCATTGTTAATACTGGGAAAATCTGGAATTGGTAAAACAACTCTTTTACATTTATTGGCAGGAATTTTAAGCCCAGATAAAGGAAAGATTTTTATTAAAAATACCAACATAACTAACCTTAGCAATAAAAAATTAGATAGTTTTAGAGGCAAAAATATTGGCATCATTTTTCAAAATACTATTGTAGTTTCTTCTTTAACAGTTATCGAAAATTTACAAGCTAGGTTGTACTTTAGTAGAGTTTCCAATCAAAAAGAATCAATTGAAAATATACTAAATCAATTAGATTTAGTTTCTGTAAAAAATAAAAAACCCAATACACTAAGTACAGGTCAATTACAACGTTTAGGAATTGCATTAGGTGTTATTCACAATCCAAATATTATTTTGGCAGACGAACCAACTTCTAGTTTAGATGATGAAAATTGTACATTAGTAATTGATTTATTGAAAAGTCAAGCAAAGAAATCGAATGCAAATTTGATTATTATTACTCATGATCAGCGTGTAAAAAAATCATTTACTAATACTATTGTTTTATGAACATTATAAAACTTAGTTATAGAAATACGGTAGCCAAACCGTCACAAACCTTTTTAACGGTATTAATACTTGCTTTAAGTATTGGATTACTCCTAGGCGTAAAACAATTAAATAAAGTTTTTGAATCTCAATTACAGCAAAGTCTAAATGGTGTAGATATGGTTGTTGGTGCCAAAGGAAGTCCACTACAATTAGTACTCTCATCTGTTTTACACATAGACAATCCTACTGGAAATATTTCTTATAATGAAGCAAAAAAAATTGCAAAAAATAAATACATTAAAGATGCAATTCCAGTTTCAATTGGTGATAATTACAAAGGTTACAAAATTGTTGGTACTTCTATTGGTTTTATAGAATTATATAAAACAAGTGTTTATAAAGGATCTTTATTTACAAAAACTTATGAAGTTGTAATAGGTAATGCAGTTTCAGAAAACTTAAATCTAAACATTGGCGATACGTTTTACAGTGCTCATGGAATGTCTGAAAATGCTATTGAAAATCATGAAAACCATCCTCTTAAAGTTGTAGGGATCTTAAAACCAACTCAAAATGCTATAGATCGATTAATTTTAACAAATTTAGAAAGTATTTGGCATCTTCATGAGCATGATTATGAAAAGAGTGATGCTAGTCATACAAATGAAAATGCAGAAATAACAGCCTTATTAATAAAGTTTAAAAATAAAAGAGGTTTGTTAATGCTTCCAAGAAATATTAATAAAAACACCCCATTTCAAGCAGCATTACCAAAATATCAGCTCGAGAAGCTTTTTAAATCTACAGCCATAGGTACCACAGTTATTACATGGATTGCATTTTCAATTTTGTTTGTATCTGGTATAAGTATGTTTGTTAGCCTCTATAGAATGGTAAAAGAAAGGGCTAAAGAATTGGCTTTAATTAGAACCTATGGTGCTAGTAGAAACAGTTTAATCTTATTAGTATTTTCGGAAGGTTTATTGGTTGGCATTTTCAGTTTTATACTAGGAGTTGTTTTAGCGACTGTAAGTCTACAAGCTATTTTTTCTTTAATAAAAGATACTTATAAGCAACAAATTTATCTATTAGAATATCATAAAGATATCTTAGAGTTTTTCTTATTTATCTTAATCCTCGTTATTTTTGCAACATTAATAGCAATACTTCCGATATTTAAAATGGATATTTCTAAAATTATAAGTAATGAGAGTTAAGCGTTTTTTATTTATTTTACTGTTTTCTTTAGTTTACAATGCAACATTTAGTCAAAGAAAAGTTACTTGGAAAGAGCTAACAACAATCTATCAGAAAAAAGTTTACGATACCAAAAGCGATGCTGAAAAAATTAATACTGTTTATTATAAGAAGTTTATACTTAATCAAAGTGAATATAAAATAACAACAACCTTAGAACAAATTGAAGGAAAAGAAGTTTCCATTAGAGGTTATTTTTTAGATTTAGGTGCAGATTCTATGTGGTACATGGTTTCAAGATTTACCTATGAAAACTGTTTTTTTTGCACAGGTGTTGGTATTGAAACTGTTGCTGAACTTTCAGGATTTGAAAACCAAAACTCTAAATTTAAAACAGATGATATAGTTACAGTTACTGGCACCATATATTTAGTAAATGAAGATGGTGATTATTTTTATGTTTTAAAAAATTGCTCTGTAAAATTTTCTGAATCTTAAATCACTTATTTTTTTATAATTGAAAAAGCCTTCTCAGATAAGAAGGCTTTTTTTAATTAATTTGTTTTGTATAGTAATTACATACCACCTTTTCTGTTTGGTGATCTTTTAGATGGCCACTCACGACGCTCACCTGTTCCTGGGTTAATAGGCATTTTCATTCTTTCATTAGAAGCTCTTTCTGGATCTTCAGATGCCATATAAGCTAAAATTACAGTTAAAATAACATTATTTCTTACATCATCAAAAACAATTTTATCGTAAGTATCACGATTTGTATGCCACGTATAATTCCAGTAAGACCAATTTAATGCACTCAAATTAAACGCAGGCACACCTGCTGCTAAAAAAGATGCATGATCTGTACCTCCTCTACTTGGACTTCCAGGGAAATTCGTTTCTATTTGTCTTGTAATCTTTCTAGGAACAGCGTTTAACCAACGTCCTAAATAGTCGTAAGAATTTAAAAAACCACTTCCTGCAATGCTTACAACACGTCCAGTACCATTATCTTGATTAAATAATGCTTGAATATTTTCTACAATTTTAGGATTATCTTCAACAAATGCCCTAGAACCATTTAATCCCTGCTCTTCACTTCCCCAATGTCCTACAATTATTGTACGCTTTGGATTAGGGTATATTTTTTTTAATATACGCATTGCTTCTAACATTACTAACGTTCCTGTACCATTATCTGTAGCTCCAGTTCCACCATCCCAAGAATCAAAATGTGCAG
>CAYZDK010000062.1:0-9742 GCA_964477255.1 uncultured Polaribacter sp. | reverse complement strand
AGCTTTATGTGTTTTATTTTTAGGGGTATAAAACATTAAAGACAAGTCTCAATGCGCATTGAGACTTTTTTTTTGCAATTACTTTTCGTTAAATTTGTTTTTCAACAAAATACCTACATGCAATTTTATCCTTATCAATCTTATCAATTAAAAGGAAACAATCCTAATAAGGCAATAGATAATCTTGTAATAGAAGCTCCACTTCAAATAAACATCAATGGCACACCCTATACCGTTGTTATGCGAACACCAAATGACGATTATGAATTGGTTAGAGGATTATTGTATGCAGAAGATATATACAAAAAGAAAGAAGATTTTATTTTAGAAATTATTAAAGAGCGCGATAAAGTTTTAGAAATTATTAATATTCCTATTCCAAATCATGATTTAGGCGCTGGGTATTTAAATAAAAGAACACTTTTATCTGTTTCTTCTTGTGGGGTTTGTGGAAAAACAGAGTTAGAAAGTATACATGTAGTTGGTAAAAAATTAAAAGAAAGCATTTCTTTTTCTTTATCCGATTTGGAAACAATGCAACTACTTATGGAAAGTAATCAGCATACATTCCAAAAAACGGGTGGCTGTCATGCAGCAGCTATATTTAGTTTAACACATAATTTACTTGTTGCAAAAGAAGATATTGGTAGACACAATGCTTTAGACAAATGTGTTGGTGCTTTATTACAAAAAGATAAACTAAAAGATGCTACTTTTTTATTTGTTAGTGGCAGAGTTTCTTATGAAATTATTTCAAAAGCTTTTATAGCAAAAATAAATGTTATTGTTGCTGTTTCTGCCGTTTCTAGTTTAGCTGTAGATTTTGCTAAAGAATTTGGCATTTGTTTAATAGGTTTTAAAAGAAAAAATAAACTTACTGTATACTCAAAACCTGAGTATTTAAAAATTTTAGAAAATGCATAAAAAAACCAATGCACAACCACCAGAAAAACTAACTGGTATAGAGCTTACAGAAATTCCAGAAACTGCTGTTGGTACAAAAGCAATTCAATCTTCACTTCGTCATATTAAAGACGAAGTTGGTTTAGTTAAAGGTATTGGTCTTCTCAAAAATTTAAACCAGCATGGAGGTTTTGATTGCCCAGGATGTGCGTGGCCAGATCCTGATGAGAAAAGAGCTTTTCTAGCAGAATATTGTGAGAATGGAGCAAAAGCAGTAGCAGAAGAAGCTACTAAAAATAGAGTTTCGCCATTATTTTTTGCCACCTATTCTATAGATAAATTAGGCAAGCTATCAGACTATGAACTTGGTAAAAGTGGAAGAATTACAAACCCTGTTCTCTTAGAAGAAGGAAGCAAACATTATAAAGAAATAGAATGGCAAGATGCATTTAAACTGATAGGTAATGAATTAAATAGTTTAGACAATCCAGATGAAGCAATTTTTTATACCTCTGGAAGAACCAGTAATGAAGCTGCTTTTTTATACCAACTTTTTGTAAGACAATATGGTACCAATAATTTACCAGATTGTTCTAACATGTGTCATGAATCTAGTGGAGCAGCACTTTCAGAAACTTTAGGAATAGGTAAAGGCTCTGTTACATTAGAAGACTTTAACCATGCAGATTTAGTTGTTGTCGTTGGGCAAAATCCTGGTACCAATCATCCAAGAATGTTAAAAGCATTAAGTGAAACAAAGAAAAATGGTGGTAAAATTATCACCATAAATCCACTTCCAGAAGTAGGACTATTAAACTTTAAAGACCCACAAAACCCTTTAAAATGGGTTGGAAAAGGGCAAGATTTAACCGATTTATTTTTACCCGTTAAAATAAATGGTGATGTAGCTTTGTTAAAAATTATCTTAAAACTGATGAAAACTAAAGAAGATTTAGAACCTGGCTCAGTTTTCAATCATAAATTCATAAAAGAAAAAACTCTAGGATTAGAAAAACTATTAGAAGATTTAGATAGTTATACAATAGATTATTTACTTCCACAAACTGGACTTTCTTTTGATGTAGTTGAAAAAGCTGCACAAATCATAATGAATAACGAAAAAGTTATTTTCTGTTGGGCAATGGGGCTCACGCAACATAAAAATGCTGTAGATAATATTAGAGAAATCGTAAATATTCTCTTACTTAAAGGGAGTATTGGCAAAAAGGGAGCAGGAACTTGCCCAGTAAGAGGACATTCTAATGTTCAGGGAGATAGAACTATGGGTATTTGGGAAATGATGCCAGAATGGTTTTTAGATAACTTAGATAAAGAATTTCAGTTTCAATCGCCTAGAAAACATGGTTATGATGTTGTAAATGCTATAAAAGCAATGCATGCAAAAAAAGCTAAAGTATTTATTGGTATGGGAGGAAATTTTGTTTCTGCTACTCCAGATACAGAATTTACTGCAGAGGCTTTAAGAAACTGCAACCTTACTGTTCATATTTCTACAAAACTAAATCGAAGTCATTTAATTCACGGAAAAAGAGCATTAATTTTACCTTGTTTAGGTAGGTCTGAAAAAGATTCTCAGGTATCTGGAGAACAATTTGTTTCAGTAGAAAACTCAATGGGAGTTGTGCACCAATCTAAAGGACATTTAGAACCTTGTTCAGATAAATTATTAAGTGAAACAGCTATAGTTGCAGGTATAGCAAAAGCAACACTAAAAAAATCTACTGTTAATTGGACTAGCTTAGTTTCTAATTATGACTTAATTAGAAATAAAATTGAAGCAGTTATACCGGGTTTTGAAGACTATAATAAAAAAGTAAGAGAAAAAGGAGGCTTTTATTTACCAAATAACGCAAGAGATAATAATTTTACCAAAACATATACAGGAAAAGCAAACTTTTCCATTAACAAGCCTGCTAATCTAAAACTTAAGGATAATCAATTAATCATGATGACCATAAGAACTCATGACCAATACAACACTACTATCTATGGATTAAACGATCGTTATAGAGGTATTTTAAATGAAAGAAGAGTTATTTTAATGAATAATGAAGACATAGAAAATAGAGGATTAAAAAAAATGGATTTGGTAAATATCAAAAGCCACTTTAATGGAGAAACTAGAGTTGCAGAAAAATTTTTAGTTATTCCCTATCCTATTCCTAAACAATGTACAGCCACTTATTTTCCAGAGGCTAATGTTTTAGTACCCATAAATAGCACAGCAACCATAAGTAATACTCCAACATCTAAAACAGTAATAGTTACGGTTGAAAAACTATAAGAGATGAAAAGAATTACGCTTCTAAATATTCTATTTCTTTTTGCATTGCAAATTTCTGCACAACGAAATGCACCTAAAAAGGAAGAACAACGTGGTTTTGGGAAACTAGATTTTTTATCCATCCCAATGCCAAATAATGATCCAGATATGGGGTTTTCGGGATCTCACTACAACCTAAACATTAACGATTGGGCGTATGCAGGAGTAGGTATTTATGGGGCTTTAACAGGTAATAAAGGCGGCTTTTTTACCCTAGGTATAAATGCTGGAATGAAACAAAATTTAACTGATAAACTATTTACAGATATTGGATTTCATTTTGGCGCAGGTGGTGGGGCAGCAGCACCAGATGGTGGTGGAGCGTTTATTTTACCTCATGTTAATTTGGGGTATACTTTTAAAGATTTTTCTTTAAGTGCAGGATGGAGCTATGTTAACTTTTTTGACGGAGGGTTAATTGAAGGACATCAGTTAAATATTGCTTTAGAAGTTCCTTTAAACTTTAATTTCACTAAGTATTCGCAAAGGAATCAATCGTATAAATTTAACACACTAGAAAAGAATGGTTGGAATGTTTTTTCTAAAAGAACCTCTATCTTACTACATCAGAATAATTTGAGAATTAATTCTGAAAAGCAAGGTATAAATGATGGCAGAACTATTCGTTTAGCAGGCTTTGAATTTGCTACTTTTTTCAAAAAAAATTGGTTTGGTTTCTTAAAAGTGGATGGTGCTTTTGATGGAATTAAAGCTGGATATATGGATGTTTTTTTGGGAGCTGGATACCAATATTCCTTTAATAAAAATAGAACAAACATCCTTGCCAAATTTGGCGCTGGAGCTGGAGGTGGTGGTGGAATTGATTCGCAAGGCGGATTCTTATTATACCCAGATTTCTCTATAGAACAAAAAATAAGCAACAACTATTTTTTAGCTTTAAATACTGGGTTTGTATTATCACCAAACTCCCATTTTTTTACTCATTCTTATGGTATTGGTCTAAAATATTACTTTGATAGAGGAGGACTATTAACAAATACTGATTTATACAATTTTGGGAAGTTTAAAGGTATTCAGGTAATAACAAAACAAGAAATATACTTTAATGCACAAAGAGATACCAATCGAAAACAAGACATGCAACAATTTTCATTACAAGTAAATTTAGATCTTAATAACCATTTGTATCTTTCAGGAGAAACATCCTTCGCAAATTTTGGAGATGCTGGTGCTTATGCTGAAGGTATTGTTGGTTTAGGTATTAAAACAAATCCTATAGTAAATAATCGTATATATCTTTTTTTACAAGCATTAGGAGGCGCAGCAGGCGGTGGTGGAATCAGTACTGGTGAAGGTTTTATTATAAAACCAAGTTCTGGTATAGATATGAAACTATCAGACAAACTTAGTGCAAGAGCAGCATTTGGATGGGTAAAGGCAAAAGGTGGCGAATTAAACACACACTTTTTAAACATAGGTCTAAATTATAATATCTCTTTTTTAAAACTCAAAAAATAAATGAGCATACCTAACATTTCAAAAATAGTTTTTAGTGCTTTAATTATCAATATAATTACTATGCAATTATCTATTACAGCTCAAGAAATTTTACTTACTCCAATGCCAAATGATATTATTCAGAAAAAAGGAGAGTTTGTTTTGAATAAGGAAAGTATAATAATTTATTCATCAGAAAATAAAAAAGAAGCCTTAAGGTTACAAGATTTTCTTAGAGCAGATTTTGGTTTACAATTAGAGAAATCTCAAAACGCTAATATTTCGAATAATACAATTCGATTTAGTATAGATAGTAGTTTAAAAGAAGATGCATATTGTATTCAAATAGCTACAAAAGGTATTGATATTTTAGCAAATTCTAATGCTGGATGGTTCTATGCCGTTCAAACAATAAAACAGCTCATAAGTTTTAATAGTTATTTCTCTAAATATGAAAACCATATAAAATTAAAGGCAATAACTATTAATGATGCCCCTAGATTCTCTTGGCGTGCATTTATGCTAGATGAAGCAAGACATTTTAAAGGAAAAAAACAAGTAAAGTTACTTCTAGACGAAATGGCTAGATTAAAGATGAATGTTTTTCACTGGCACCTTGTAGATGATCAAGGTTGGAGAATAGAAATCAAAAAATATCCAAGATTAACTGAAATAGGTTCAAAAAGACCTAGCACACAGATTGGCCCTTTACAATGGGAAAGCCCTATTCAATCAGGTGAAGCTCATGAAGGATTCTATACGCAAGATGACATTAAAGAAATTATTAAGTACGCTTCAGAAAGACACATTACCATAGTTCCCGAAATAGAAATGCCTGGACACTCAACTGCTGCAATAGCAGCTTATTACTGGTTAGGCACATCTAAACAACAAATTAAAGTACCTACAAAATTTGGTGTAAGCAAAGACGTATATGATGTTGCAGATCCAAGAGTAAATCGTTTTTTAAGAGATGTTTTAGACGAAGTCATTGCATTATTTCCTTCTAAGGTCATTCATATTGGAGGTGATGAAGTAAAGTATAATCACTGGAAATCTTCGCCTACAGTTAGAGCATACATGAAAGAGAAAAATCTAAAAACTCCTGCAGACTTACAAGTGTATTTTACCAATCAAATTTCTGAATACTTACAAAATAAAAAAAGAAGAATGATGGGTTGGAATGAAATTTTAGGACACAACTTACATTATTATCAAGATAAAAAAGATACTAAAACTAGTCAGAAACTAGCGTCAGAAAGTATAGTTCATTTTTGGAAAGGTGATGCAGAATTAGCAGAAACTGCGGCAAAAAATGGTTATGAAATTGTAAATTCGTTACACTCTTCAACCTATCTAGATTACACCTATAAAAATTTACCTTTAAGAAAAGCATATAGTTTTAATCCAATACCAGAAAAATTAGATTCACAATTCCATGATAAGATAATTGGATTAGGATGTCAAATGTGGGGAGAATGGATACCAACTAATGGAAATATGCATTTTCAAACTTTTCCAAGAATTGCAGCATATGCAGAAGTTGGATGGACACAAATTGAGAAAAAAAATTATAGCACTTTTAAAAGAAATTTAAAAAATCTTCAGAGGATTTGGGATAAGAAAGAGATTTACTATGCTCCTTTACCATTTGCTGAAACTGGGAAATAAAAGATTTACATTCAGAAATCCTTTTTTACCAAAATAAAAAAGAACTTTTATTTTCTAATATCTTAGTTTCACATACATTGGTAGTCTTCAGCGTTCACTTTTTAACCTTTTTTGTTCTATCTAAGTGTATTTTAGATTTAATTTATTGATTTTTAGCTACACGTTATCTGCAAGTTTTTACATTCAAACATAGCTAAAAACATCTAAATACAAAAAGCAAACAGCCAAGCGAAATAAACTAAAAGCAAAAAAGCCTTACAGATACTGCAAGGCTTTATGTGATCGCGCAAGATCCTTATCTCCTTGATATTTATTCCAATCTATCGTTAACACTAAAGCAAAATCATCGTTTAAGGTTTGTGTAATAATTGTTAGTTTTTCTCCCAATCACCGAACAGCAAATCTTCCGATCCCTTTTTGTCCAGCTCGTTTTCGGTTATATCTTTCGGAAAGTGGGTTTCGGAGTTTATCGGTAGAGGAAATTCTCATAAAACCATTTATGAGTTGATCTTTTGTCATTTCTAATCCATCGTCTTCAATAAACAATGCCCCACCTACAGCATCAGAATCCTCAAATTTTAAGGTAACTTTTACTGCATCTGGAGAAAACCGCACATTATCTTCATCAAAACTTACCAATTTAGATGAAAGCTAAAGTATTATTGAATAGTTACCAGAGTCATCAGACAATACTTTTGCTAATTCACTTCTTATTTTATTTTCATCCATAATACAATGGTTTTATTTATCGTTTAAATGTAAACCAATTTGTTTTGATCTTGTTTTGATCAACTCTAATATTGTTTCTTTCAACTCATCACTTAAAAAGCTATTGTTTATTAATTGATCCCAATTTTTCATCCCTTTTTCTATCCTTTTCCACAGGTTTTCAATTGCCCTTTCTGGGATTTGTGCTTTGGACATTGCCTCATTAAAATCGTTTCGGTTTAACTTTCTTTTTTTACCATTCAAATTTAAAGCTAGTTCTTCCGGGTCTTCAGGAATTACTAATTTTACTGCTACCATATCATAAGCTGGGGCTAATTGGTACTGGTTGTCCTTAAATGCTATTAATGAAAAGTTTTTTAAGTGCATATCGTTATTCCCGATAAGAAAGGACACAATTACTTGCTGGTAAAATTTTACTACTTCTAATAGTGGGTTTTGTGCATAGGTGATTATGCCTTTTGCTATCTGCTCATACGAGCCACGGTATTTGTGTTCTGTAAGACGCTCTGTAAATTGACAGGCATCTTCCATTGGATATTTTTCCTCATTCGCTGAACGGTCTATGCGTCTTGTTAGGTATGCCAACTCACCACTTTTCATTGGAATTAATAAAAAAGGCACTATATCTATACCACATGCCTGGGTTAGTAGCATTGATAAAGCTTCTATTTCTGGCATTTGAGGATATGCTTCGAAAGGTGGTTTTAGAATGTATCTACCATTTAATGCACCTACAATGGTTAATCTATTCTTTTCTATATCTCCTGTGAACCCTAAAGATAATTTTGGTTGTACACCCGTTACTATAACCCTTTGTGTTATATTCTCCTTGGCTAATTCTTCTATTTTGGACAACTCATAGTCTAACTCCAAGACAGGTGTGTCATCTTGCCAAAATGTCTTTAGGCAGCTGTCGTGGTATTTTGAATTCCCTTTTAACTCTTTATGACAGGCTAGACAGTAGTTCATATGCTTCTTACACTTATGTTACCTATACAATCTCTACAAATAGTTAATAATAACCCCATACGATCTCTGGGGTTTATCTTCCAATTTTTATGTGCGATGTCCAATAACCAACCTTCTGGTATGAGGCCGTCAAAAAAAGGAAATAAATTTTCTGAATGATATGGATCTTTTTGCAATGGTAAGGTTAATGACACTGGTAAGGCCTTATCTTGCGCTACATACTCTTTTTGGTAAGTAAAGTGATAGCCATTATCATCTTCCGTTAAGATTCCTACTAGTTGATTATTTACCCAAATTTCTCCTTGTCTCATCGCTTATTGGTGTTGGCGTTAGTGTATGCCCAAAGAACAACAGTACCTGATTTACTTTATCTGTCATTACATTTGGTTTCCCTTGTTCGAGTTCACGAACGAAACGCAAACCTACCCCTGTGAAATCTGATAATTCTACTTGCGTTAGCTTTGCTTTTTTACGTCTATCTCTTACAAATTGGGCTATTGTATTTTCTCTGTCCCATGCCATGGTATTATACCTTTATGGGTACAATATAGTAAATTTTATCTAGAGTATACCTTTTTGGGTGTAATTTATATTAAAAAGTGTATTTTACACCTTTATGGGTGTAATTTTAAATTGTAATAAGAGATCGTCACTCTTTGTGGTTAAGCATAGCCAATATTAAACTTTGACAAAACAAGTAAAATTTGCCAAAGTTTAATTTATTTTCTCTTATCCACACTCTCCTTATCAAAAGCAATCAAATTAAAGAGTTGCCGCATTTTGGAACGAACTCTTTTGCCATTTACTGTAATTCTCGCAAAAACAGTTACTTGATTATTTTTTACACGGGAGGTATTTCCCCAAAAGGATAGGAAAAAGGTTTCATTATTTCTCATAGTTTTTCGTTTTTATGTTACAAATTCAATAAAAAACAAATATCAACCAACTGTTTGAATAACAGATTATTACAGTGTTCTAGGTGACCAAAACACGACCCTAAAAATAGTCACCAGTTTGCCACCATAAAATATAGCAAATAACCCCAAATTTTATTAGTGCCTTAAAACTACAAATCCTTGCAAAACAAGTAATTTGCAAGGATTTTTCACTGTTTTATTAGTGCTGTAGTGATCGCGACAGGATTCGAACTAAATCCGAAATACCCTTATAACTGTGGTTTTACTACTACTTGAAAACTGATGTTGACCGATTTGTAAGTTACTGGTTAAACCCTCAATCTGATCTTATAAAGATAATAAATTGAACATAATAAAACTAACCAATTACTAATAAAACTTATTATTAGTCTATTATAAATTGATTAACTAACTCCACCTCTATTCCACTGTATTCTGAGAATTCTTTTACTGTAATAAACTGATGAGGTTCTTTATCAAAAAAGGTTCTTATTTCTGAAAGTAGCTTACGACCATACCTTTCACTTCGCCCTGTAATGCGTTGTATATCTTTTGGGTATATGCAAACTCTTTTCGTAATCATAATGCTTTATCCATGCTTTATGTATGGACTTACCATACTATAAAATGCTTTTTTTGGTACTATCGGAATGAATGACAAAAAACGGATTTTATTATTTATTTGACTGCCTTAAAGTTAGTTTTTTTGGTTGTATAAATCTAAAAAATAAAATCTTATGGCAAAACAAAC
>CAYZDK010000061.1:0-10034 GCA_964477255.1 uncultured Polaribacter sp. | reverse complement strand
TTTTGAAATAAGTTTTACAAGTATAATTTCATTCCTTGGTATGCTTATAAATTTACTGTCCTTGCTGTCAAAACCAGTCGTCCCCAATTATGTCAAAGATTTGTTTTCTGAAAAACAAACAAAATCGATTGCAAAAGTATAAAAAATAGATTGGCTATCCTTAGAAAATCCAATATCTTAGAGCAAAATTTATACCAATTTATTTTATGAAGTTTGGCATTATAAAAGAAAGAAAAAATCCACCAGATAGAAGGGTAGTGTTTTCACCAGAATCTCTTAAAACTCTTAAAGAAAACTATCCAAATGTAGAAATTATTGTAGAGCCTTCTAACATCAGAGTTTTTTCGGATGATAGTTATTCTAACTTAGGCTTTAAAGTTTCAAATGACTTGTCTACTTGCGATGTGCTTTTAGGGGTTAAAGAAGTTCCAATAGACGCACTTTTACCCAACAAAAAATATTTTTTCTTTAGTCATACAATAAAAAAACAGCCCTACAATAGAAAATTATTACAGGCAGTTCTAAATAAAAATATAGAATTGTATGATCATGAAACAATTACCAAAGAAAATGGCGCAAGATTAATTGGTTTTGGAAGGTATGCAGGAATTGTAGGTACCTACAATGGATTTCGCGCAATTGGTCTTCATAAAAATACCTTTACCTTACCAAAAGCAGAAACTCTTCCTTCAAAAAAAGATTTGATAGACGAGCTTTTAAAAATCAAGCTGCCAAAGTTAAAAATATTACTTACAGGTAATGGAAAGGTAGCTTATGGTGCTAAAGAAATTCTAGATGCAATGCACATAAAGCAGGTTAATGTAACAGATTATCTAAACCAGACCTATAACGAAACTGTATATTGTATGGCGGATGTTTTGGATTATAACTGCAGAAAAGATGGTAGAGTTATAAATAATCAAGATTTTTACGATAATCCAGAAGACTATAAATCTGATTTTATGAAGTTTGCAAAAGTGACAGATTTTTTTGTTGCAGGACACTTTTTTGGAGAAGGTTCTCCTTACTTATACACACGTTCAGATTGTAAGAATAAAGACTTTAATATAAAGTATGTAGCAGATATTTCTTGCGATATTGATGGCCCAGTTGCATCTACTATTAAACCATCTACCATAGCTAATCCTATTTATGGTTATGATCCTGTTACAGAAGCTGAGGTAGATTTTAAAGCAAAGAATGCTATTGTTGTAATGGCTGTAGATAATTTACCATGCGAATTGCCTAAAGATGCAAGTGAAGGTTTTGGAGAAATGTTCTTAGAACATGTTATTCCTGCCTTTTTTAATGAAGACAAAGATGGAATTCTTAAAAGGGCAAAAATTACTGAAAATGGGGAACTAACACCACGTTTTAGGTATTTACAAGATTATGTTGATGGCAATTAACTTTTTATCATAATACCATAGGTAATGTGCGCTATGCCTAAAATCAAGAAAGACGAATACCAATAACTTGGAATTACCAAGCATGTAATTGTTAACAATAAACAAATTCCTGCAACTAGTAAAAGCCCACTTCTTTGTTTGTTGTGTAAAGCTAATAAAAGTGCTCCGTAACAAAGCAAAAACACAGGAGCTATAGCATCTATGTAACCCATGTTTAGAGCAGTATTTACAAGTAACAGAATTACAAATACAGAAGATAAAACAATACTTGCAGTTTTTTTTGTTTTGGCATTCCATATTTTAAATTGAAAGGTCTTAGATCTTCGTTTTGCTTTAAAAAATAATGCCATACCAGAAAGCAGAAAGAATAAAATTAAGAGCCCAAAACCAATTCCCTCAATAATTTCTACAGAAAGCATTCCTGCAATATTATCATCAATTAAAAAGCCTTGAAGTATAGATTGTAAACAATACACAGTTATTAAAAAATAGATGCCTATTTGTATTGCTGCTGCTCCTCTTAATGAAAAGTTAACTTCGAAATTATCGTGTTTAGTCATAATAAATTTTAACTTTAGCTAATATACAAAAAAATGAAACCAGCAGAAGCCTACATTCTAAATCAAGAAGAGCCTTTTCGTTCTATATTAATGCAGTTACAAATGATTGTAGAAACCGAATTTCCTGCAGTTGATTTAAAATTTAAGTGGAAAATTCCTTTCTATTATTTAAACGATAGCCCATTTTGTTACTTTAATTGTTCTAAAAAGAAGGGTTTTGTTGATGTTGCTTTTTGGCTATCATCACATCTTGTAAAACATAACAACTTATTAGTATCAGAAAACAGAAAGGTTGTAAAATCTCTACGCTATTTTAGTGTAGATGAAATAGATAGCGAAATTCTTGTTAGTGTGTTACGAGAAGCCTTTTCACATAAAGGAAAAGGGTTTTACAAAAGAAAGTAAAAACAATTGTTATAAAGAATTTATGGTTTTTCGAATTGAAACTAGATTTGTAAGCAGTGCTTCTAAATTATCTAAATGTAACATATTAGCACCATCAGATTTTGCATTTTTAGGATCGAAATGAGTTTCTATAAACAAACCATCTACGTTATTCACCACACCTGCTCTTGCAATAGTTTCTATCATGTCTGGTCTTCCTCCTGTAACACCAATGGTTTGATTTGGTTGTTGTAGAGAATGGGTAACATCTAAAATGGTAGGTGCAAATTCACGCATTTCTGGAATACCTCTAAAATCTACAATCATATCTTGATATCCAAACATAGTACCTCTATCTGTTATCCAGGCTTTATTAGACCCAGCATCTTTAACTTTTTGAACGGCATGTTTCATTGCAGCAGGACTCATAAATTGTCCTTTTTTTAAGTTTACTACTTTGCCTGTTTTTGCAGCAGCAACCACCAAATCTGTTTGTCGCACCAAAAATGCAGGTATCTGTAAAACATCTACATATTCTGCAACCATTGCTGCGTCAGTAGACTCATGAATATCGGTAACTGTTGGTACATGAAAAGTTTCGGAAACTTTGCGCAATATTTTAAGTGCCTTTTCATCACCAATTCCTGTAAAACTATCAATTCTACTTCTATTCGCTTTTTTAAAACTTCCTTTAAAAATATATGGAATAGAGAGTTTATCTGTAATAGAAATAATTTTTTCCGCGATACGTAAAGCCATATCTTCCCCTTCAATTGCACAAGGACCAGCTAATAAGAAAAAGTTGTTAGAATTTGTGTGTTTTATATTGGGAATTTCTGATAAAATCATAGTTTCTAATTTTGGACAAAAATAAGGAATTAAATTAGTTATATTTATCCTCAAAATATCAATTACAATGAAAAAAATAATAACAAGTATTTTAATTGCAGCAACTTTAATTTCATGCAATACTTCAAAAAAACAAGGAGATAACCAAAAAGATGAAGATTCTGCATTTTTTATAGACTCTACTTTAGTGCGTAAACATTTGTACACTTTAGCAGCAGATGATATGGAAGGTAGAGAAGCTGGTACTCCAGGTATAGAAAAAGCTGCACAATATATAGAGACAGAATTTGAAAAAATAGGTTTGCAAAAGTATCAAGATCTAGAAACGTACAGACATACTTTTACATATACAGACAGAAGAACGCAGCAAGAAATTACAACTTCTAATTTGATTGGAGTTTTAGAAGGGAAAAGTAAAAAAGACGAATACGTTATAATTTCTGCACATTACGATCATTTAGGAATAAAAAAGCCTGTTGATGGAGATTCTATTTACAATGGTGCAAATGATGATGCCTCTGGCGTTACTGGAGTTTTAGCACTTGCAGAATATTTTAAAAAGATAGGAAACGAACGTACTATTGTTTTTGCGGCTTTTACAGCGGAAGAAAAAGGATTGGTAGGTTCTCGTCATTTTGGTGAAGATATTGACGCTAGTAAATATGTTGCAGGAATTAATTTAGAAATGATTGGTAAAACACCAACTTCTGGTCCAAATACAGCATGGTTAACTGGTTTTGAAAGATCAGATTTTGGTAAAATTATACAGAAGAATTTAAAAGGTACAGATTACCAATTATTTCCTGATCCATATCCTAAGTTTAATTTATTTTTTAGATCAGATAATGCTTCTTTAGCTAGGTTAGGAGTACCTTCGCACACCTTTTCTACAACACCTATAGATGTAGATCCTGATTATCATAAGGTAACAGACGAAGCAGAAACGCTAAACATGACTGTAATAACACAAACCATACAAGCAGTTGCTACAGGTACAAAAAGTATAATTGACGGAAAAGACACTCCTACTAGAGTAGTTTTAGAAGAAAAGAAAGAATAAAAATAAGCCTCACAAACGTGAGGCTTATTTTTATTTTAAAACTGATAACGAACAGAGAGCGCTGCATCAGATCGCAAGCCATCTAAGCCACCAGCTATTCCTACTTCAGGTCTATAATCTATAGAAATTAAAATTGGAGCGTTAAAATCGTATTCTATACCAATTACGCCAGAACCATACACTCCTGTTCCGTTAGCAGATACAATTCCACCACCAAAACCAGCATACCAATTAAAGTTTCCATCTAAATTCCAAACCCACTGGTATAAAGCAGTTGCTTTAAAATCTGTAACATCGTTTGCAAGCCCTAAATTAACCTCTAATCTATTACTGTTTCCCAAATATTTTTGATAGGTTATTTCTCCACTAGCTCCTTCACCACCTCCAAAACGAATACCTATTGCGTTATCCGAAATATCTTGTGCATTAGCAGAAAAACTAAGTGCAAATAAAAAACCAAAAACAAAAACTACTTTTTTCATATTATTCATATTTATGTTGATTAATTATACACAAAGTTAAATATATTATTTCACCCAAAATCTTAATAGATACTTAATATTATGCAATATTTACACACTAAGTTTCTGTATATCTTTTCTTGCTTTTGTACTTTTGCTCTTAAATGCAAAATTTCATGAGAATACATTTTATTGCTATAGGAGGTAGTGCTATGCACAATTTAGCTATTGCTTTACAACAAAAAGGATATATAATTTCAGGAAGTGATGATGCCATTCATGATCCATCAAAAACTCGTTTAGAGAAAAAAGGATTATTGCCAAATGCTTTTGGTTGGTATCCAGAAAAAATAACTACCAATTTAGATGCAGTAATTTTAGGAATGCATGCCAAAGCTAATAACCCTGAGTTGCTTAGAGCACAAGAGTTAGGTATAAAAATATATTCGTATCCAGAATTTTTGTACGAACAATCTAAAGATAAAACTAGAGTTGTAATTGGCGGTTCTCATGGAAAAACAACAATCACTTCTATGATATTACATGTCTTAAATTATCATGATAGAGAAGTAGATTATATGGTTGGTGCACAATTAGATGGTTTTGAAACCATGGTGCACTTAACGGAAGAAAATGAATTTATGGTTTTAGAAGGTGATGAATACTTAAGCTCTCCATTAGATAGAAGACCAAAATTTCATTTATACAAACCAAATATTGCCTTGTTGAGTGGAATTGCTTGGGATCATATCAACGTTTTTCCAACTTTTGAAAATTATCTAGAGCAGTTTAAAATTTTTACAGATTCTCTTGTAAATGGAGGAATGATGGTTTACAATGAAGAAGATGACAATTTAAAAGAAATTGTTGAATCATCTGCAAACGCAATTAAAAAGTATCCATACCAAACACCTAATTTTTCTATTGAAGATGGTATCACCTATATTGAAACAGAAGAAGGAGATTTACCTTTAGAAATTTTTGGAAAACATAATTTACAAAATCTTGCAGGAGCAAAGTGGATTTGCCAACATATGGGCATAGATGAAGACGATTTTTATGAGGCTATTTCTACTTTTACAGGAGCAAATAAACGTTTAGAAAAAATCGCGGAAAACAAAAATACAGTTATCTATAAAGATTTTGCTCATAGCCCTAGCAAAGTAAAAGCAACTACTACAGCACTAAAAGAACAGTATTCTGATAGAAAAGTATTGGCTTGTTTAGAATTACACACATACTCTAGTTTAAATAAAGATTTTTTAAAGGAGTACAAAGGTGCTTTAGATATGGCAGATAAAGCGGTAGTTTTTTATTCGCCAGATGCTGTAAAAATTAAGCAATTAGAAACCATAAGTAAAGAGCAAATTGCAAATGCTTTTGAAAGAGAAGATTTGATAGTTTATACAAATTCTGAAGCGTTTAAAGAATTCCTTTTTCAAGAAAATCTAGAAAATTCTGCAGTAGTTTTAATGAGTTCTGGTAATTATGGTGGTTTAGAGTTTGATGATGTTAAGACTTTGGTTTAGATTTTAAACCAAATGCAACTAGTTTATTATTTTGCCAATCTTTATCTAAAATTCGTTTTAGAAACCAATTTCTGTGCTCTTTAGAAATTATTGCTTTTTTTAAAATTGTAAAACGCGATTGCCAGATTCTTTTCCTGTGAATAGAGTGGTAGTGTTTTTCTCTAGATACATCATTTTCTAGTAGCCAAATAAACCTATCTTTATAAGAACGGGTAACAGTATCTTCTAAATAATTGATAGAAGAAGGCTGATTTAAAACCAAAGCAGAAGCAGCTAAAAAATTATTTAAATCTTGTTTAAGGTTGGTAAACTTAGCAAGTACTTCTAAAGAGTTTGCTTTTTTAGACAATAAAAAGGTATCATAGGTGTTTCGTAAAGATACGCTGTTATATAATTTTCCGTAGTCATTTAATTGGTATGCAATCATGGATAAGCTTAATTGGTCTTGGTAGGATAATACAGTAAAACCATTAATCTTTTGAATTGCAGATTCAATTTTCTTGTAATTAAATTCGTTTGCGTACTCTTCTTTTGTTAACTTTTTATGAATTTCTACCGCTGCAATTTTATTTTTATGCACCAGTCTTCCTAAATGTCTATGTTCAGAAAAATTTTCACTCAACGTTTTATAGCCTTCAGAAAGTAAAATATTTTTAGTAGGTATTACATCTTTTTTTGGTACAATGATATCTATATCTCCAACCATCCTTTCACTTATAGAATCGTATAAACCTTCTAATACATTTCCTGTGCCTTTTAGAAAAACTGGTGTGATTTTATGTTGAAGCAATACCAAGTTTATCTCTTTGGCTTGCGCAATAATTTTTAGGTTCCTATCTCTGTTCAAAGAAGTAATATGTTGCATGTATGTAATTAAATCTTTAGGAATAAAATTTAACAGGTTTGCCCTTTCTAAATTTTTGTACAACGCAGGAAAAACATAATGGCTTGTGCTAATTTTTACAACATTATCCCAATTAACATCTTCTTGTTTAATTTTTTTAAGAACAAGAGTTTTATTTTTTTCTTCGTGATTTATAGTTAAACATTTACCAATAAAATACAATGTTTCCTTATAATTCATTTGAAAATATTTTAGAAACACTATCTAGTAAATCTTCGGTTTTTGAATAGGTTAATTGATAGTAATGAAGCGTATTAAACCAATTTAAAAAGCAAGAAACATTCTCTGGAATTGAAGAAATCCAAGAATCTGGAATTAACATTTTAAATGCATCTACTGCATCTATTTTTTCAAACTCTAGATTTGCATTTTTTTTATAGGTTATAAAAACCAAATCTTTACATGGGTAGTTTTCGCTAAAATTAGAATTATTCGGTTTTAGATAACGAACAATTTTATTTAACGCCTTAAGATGATATTCTTTAGCATCTAATAATTCTGGATAGGTATCGATTAAGTAAGGAATACTATTTTTTTTGATGGAAATTGCAGATGGAAACGCATATACGTGTTTGTTTTCCTTTGCAAAAGGAACAAAATCATCTGCCAAGCAAGAATATCCATTTGCTTGTAAAAGTGCTAAAGAAGTACTTTTACCACTACCAGACTCTCCTAAAAATAAAACTGCTTTTTCGTTTTTTGCAAGTGCTGAAGCATGAAAGGTTGCAATCCAATCTTTCTCTCGCTTTTTATGAATCTTTTGTACCATTTCCATAGCATATTTTCCTTGAAAATAATGCCTTTGTTTTTTACTCCAAGAACCAATAAAGTTTTTATCAACATATAAAAAGATATAACTATGTTTGGAAAATGCCTCAAAAAGAGTATCAACCTTTTCTGGGTTTTTTACTTCTAAATGCGCAAACTTTGGATGAATTAACTTATACTCTCTCTTGTTTTCAAACAAAGCTTTAATAACAATATTGTTTATTTTGTAGTAAATACAATACATATAAACATTGGGTTTAGAGATATCTTTATAATCGTTAATTAAACGTTTCTCTTCAATTTGGTTTGGTTCATACAAATCGTGGTGAAGTTTACTAACAAAATCTATCGCTTTTTCAAAAGGTACATCTAATTCATTTTCTATTCTATTAGCAATCGCATCAAAAGAAAGGCCACTTTCTATTTCTTTTAAAATAGTAGCAGCCTTGTTATCTATAACTATGTAGTTATTTGTTTTCGGAAACCATACTATAGCTTGGCTTTGTATTTTTTTTATTATCAAATTAAACAGTTATTATTACTAAAAGCCTGTTCCTGGGCCTTCACTAGGAGCGCTCTGCGCTTGTGCTTTTTTAGGGTTTAAAATTAGATAAGTTCCTAAAGCTGTTAAAGCAGCATATTTTCCATAATTACCAATTTTTTTTATGGCTTCTTTACGAGTAATCTCTTCCTTGTGTTCGTTTTGTTTTTTCATATCCTTAGTTATCTCGTACAATTATTCAATAATAATTTTCTTATTTAATTTTCCTTTGCTGCTAGATATAGTAATAATGTACACTCCAGAAGATGTTTTTGGTAAATCCAAATCAGAAACTCCGTTAGAATTAAAAGTAGTGTTTAGTACTTCTTTTCCTAAAACATTGTACATTTTTAGACCAATGTTATCTTCCTCTAAACCAACAATTCGTAATTTATTAGAGTACGTATATGCAATAACATTTTCCAATTCTACAGCATTTGTACTTAACACACCACTTGGTTTTGTATGTAAATAAAAGCGACCAATACCATTTGTAGTTTCTTCTATTTTTACGGTGTAAGTAATCTCTGTGTTAAGCGTATTAAAGGTGTTTTTTTCTCTATCTTCTAGAGTAACTTCTAAATTACTTGGTAAGTTAGTTATCTCTGCAGAGAAGGTAATTTCTTTACCCGCTTCTGCATCTATACCAATAGGAATAACCATGTTTTCATAATTGGTATTCGGTAAAGATTGAATTTGGTATTTGTCTCCTTCGTCATTTGCTAATAAATGAGAAAAAACGGAAAAGCTTTCATTTACACCACTAAATAGTTTTCCATCATAACCTAGGTCAAATCCGGTTGTAGTTCCATTGATGTAAAGAATTCTTGCAAATTTTTCTTGATACGTATCATTCAGTAATAGTCTAATTTCTGGTCTTGGCTCACTTTTACCAAACCCAATTTGAGTTTGATGAGATAAATCGTTAACATCAAAAGTTAGGTTGGTGTCTGCTGCTGCACTTACAAAGAATCCTTGTCCTGGAGCAATTTCATAAGCTGCATCTGTACCAGATAATTTAGTTTCGTAGCTAGAGCCATTCCACACATATATAGCTGCATCGTTTATTACAGACGCACTATTGTCAGTAAAGAAGTCTCCTAAATTTAAATATGCTGTAAACGGATTTCCTACTAAATTAAAATTGTTAGAAGTACCTTGTGTTATTGCAGTAGTTTGCGAACTTGTATGTACACCTGATCCTTGAAAATTGACTGTTGCAGCAGATGAAAGATAAATACTATATCCTTGTCCTGTGTTAAACGTACCGCTATTGCCAGCCTGCAGGTATCTCCAGTGGCCTGTTGTAGGATCATCAACATCATTATTCCAAGTACTTACTCCTCTATTATTCCCTGAGCCTGAGGCAACAGAGTTTGCAGAAACCCAATCGTTATTGTATGTTTCATTAATTACTGGTGAGGAAACAAAAGTCCATTGCGTGGCAGAAACATCTTTTTGTAGCGTAACATCACCTGTAAAACTTGCAGTAGAAATAAAAGTAGCGCCATCTTCAATAATCATAGAATTCACAGTAACTGCTGAGTTAAAATTAGGGTAATTAGTTAA
>CAYZDK010000060.1:0-11080 GCA_964477255.1 uncultured Polaribacter sp. | reverse complement strand
CTCATATCAATCGATATGAGGTTTTTTTCTTTATATCAATTTTATTATGGATAAATTAGTTTTCATTTAATCTAAAATTTGGATATGCTTCCATACCATGCTCATGGGTATCTAGGCCTTCAACTTCTTCTTTAATGTTAACTCTAATTCCAACTATTTTCTTAAGTGTATAAAAAATAATAAAAGAAGATAATATACATGCTATTGCATAACAGGCAATACCAATTAGTTGTTTAAAAATAGTGTGCTCAGGATTATTGGAAAATATGCCTACAGCTAAGGTACCCCATATTCCACAAATTAGATGCACAGCAATTGCACCAACAGGGTCATCTAGTTTAATTAGATCTATAATACTAACAAATGAAACGATAAGCATACCAGAAATAGCACCAATTATTATAGCACTTTCTGGGGTTACCACATCAGCACTTGCTGTTATACCTACTAATCCTCCAAGAATTCCATTTAAAAACATCGTTAGGTCTAAATTTTTAAATTTTAGATAAGTTGAAATACATGCTACAATTCCACCTGCTGCTGCAGATAAACAGGTTGTAACCAAAGTTAAAGATGTTGCAGCAGGGTCTGCAGATAAAACAGAACCACCATTAAAACCAAACCAACCAAACCATAATATTAACACTCCAGCAGTAGCAATAGGAATATTATGCCCTGGAATAGCTTGAGATTTACCTTCTTTAAATTTTCCAATTCTAGCTCCTAACATCCAAACAGCTACTATTGCAGCCCATCCACCTACAGAGTGTACTAAAGTAGACCCTGCAAAATCATAAAAACCTAAGGTATCTAAAAATCCACCACCCCATTTCCATGATCCAAGTATAGGATATACTATACCAATATATATAGTTGTAAACACCATAAAAGGGCCTATTTTAATTCGTTCTGCAACTGCTCCAGACACAATGGTTGCTGCTGTAGCTGCAAACATTCCCTGAAATAAAAATTCAGTCCACCAAGTATATCCTCCATTTGCATATTCTGGTAACATACCATTTTCTGGAGGGTTAATTCCAAAAGTAATTTCTCCAAGATAACCATTAAACTCACCAGGGTACATTAAATTAAAGCCGAAACTATAATATAGAAGTAAACCAGCAGTAATGATAAACATATTTTTAAAAAGTACATTAATGGTATTTTTTTGTCTTGTTAAACCAATTTCTAAGAATGCAAATCCTAGATGCATAAAGAATACCAATGCCGTACAAAGCATCATCCAAACATTATTAATAGTTAAGTTTTCCATATTCATTTAATTTAATGTTTGTCCTCCTTTTTCGCCCGTACGAATACGGTATGCTTCCTTGATTTCACTAACGAATATTTTTCCATCACCAACATTTCCTGTAGCTCCAGAATTTATAATCGTTTGAATAGTGACTTTTTCGAAATCATCATTGACTACAATGGATAAATACCTTCTTTGGATATCACTAGTGCTATAAGATACACCACGATATACATGTCCTTCTTTTTCGTTGCCTAAGCCAGTTACATCCCAATAAGAAAAAAAGTTTACTCCTACTTTATGTAAGGCTTCTTTGACTTCCAAAAATTTTGATTTTCGAATAATTGCTTCAATTTTTTTCATTTTTTATTTGTTGATTATTAGATGGTTAATGACCAAATGTAGTATTTAATAGAAAGAATAAAAACTGCAGTTTTTACGAAAAGGATTTCTTAAAATTATCAAAAATGTAAAAAGGAGCCTTCATTTGGAACAATATCATAGTATTCTCAAAATTTTATACCTATTCTTATAAAAAGATTCACGATTACCTATTTTACTGAGATATTCATAAAAATGAAATTATAGTATTTTTGTAGTATGAAATATAGATATAGTTATCTGGTTGGTATTCAATTTTTAGGTTTTCGTTTTTCTGGATGGCAAAAACAAACCAACGCTAAAACAATTCACGATTTATTAGATAAGACCCTGTCTTTTGTTTTAGAGAAGGAAACTTATAAAACTATTGGAAGTAGTAGAACAGACGCTAAAGTCTCTGCGAATAGGTACTATTTTCAGTTATTTAGCACTACAATTATAGAAGAAAAGACTTTTTTAGCAGCTATTAATTCCAATTTTTCAGGTGATTTGAAAGCACTTTCTTTTCAAAAAGTACCGCTTTCTTTTAATGTAATTAATGCTCCTAAGATAAAAGAATACCATTATTATTTTTCTTTTGGAGAAAAAGCACACCCATTTTGTGCTCCTCTATTAGTATCTGTTTTGGAAACTCTTGATATTGCATCGATGCAAAAAGCTGCCAAGTTGTTTGAAGGGACTCATTTTTTTAACAAGTATTGTACTAAGCCAACGAAACACACCATACTTCAAAGAAAATTAGAAACTTCGGAAATTGTGAAGAATACATTTCTAACAGCAAGTTTTTTTCCAAAAAACACTTTTGTGTTTCGAGTAAGAGGACAAGGCTTTTTGCGGTATCAAATTCGATTGATGATGGCAACTTTATTCGAAGTAGGTAAAGGAAATATTTCACTTGAAGAAGTTACATTATCTCTTCAAGAGGATAACGATAAAAAAGCACTAAAAAGTATTGCTCCAGCATCAGGTTTGCAGTTATACCATGTAGATTTTTTGGAGTCGATATCATAAAAAAAAGTCCAACATTTGCTGTTGGACTTTCTATAAACTTAATTTAAAAAAGTATTATTTTAAAACACCTCTTGAAATAACGATTTTTTGAATTTCTGAAGTTCCTTCATAAATCTGTGTAATTTTTGCATCACGCATTAAACGTTCTACGTGGTATTCTTTTACGAAACCATTACCACCATGAATTTGAACAGCTTCAACAGTTTGTTCCATAGCAACTTTACTTGCGTATAATTTTGCCATAGCAGAAGACATGTCATGATTCTTACCTTGGTCTTTTTCCCAAGCAGCTTTCATTACTAATAAACGAGCAGCTTCAATTTCTGTGTACATGTCTGCTAATTTAAAAGCGATAGCTTGGTGGTTTGCAATTTCTGTACCAAATGCTTTACGCTCTTTAGAATATTTTAAAGCCAATTCGTAACCACCAGCAGCAATTCCTAATGCTTGTGCAGCAATTCCTATTCTACCACCAGATAAAGTTTTCATGGCAAATTTAAAACCAAATCCATCTTCTCCAATTCTATTTTCCTTCGGAACTTTAACATCGTTAAATTGTAAGGTATGGGTATCTGAACCACGAATACCTAATTTATCTTCTTTAGGGCCTATATGAAAACCTTCCATGCCTTTTTCTACGATAAAAGCATTGATTCCTCTATGTCCTTTTTCTCTGTCCGTTTGTGCAATAACTAAATACACCTCTGCACGACCTCCATTGGTTATCCAGTTTTTTGTTCCATTGATTACATAATGGTCACCTTTATCGATTGCTGTAGTAGCTTGTGAAGTAGCATCTGAACCTGCTTCTGGTTCACTCAAACAAAACGCACCAATTTGCTCTCCTGTAGCTAATTTGGTTAAATATTTCTGTTTTTGTTCTTCCGTACCATACGCTTCCAAACCATAGCAAACTAAAGAGTTGTTTACAGAAACCATCACAGAAGCAGAGGCGTCTATTTTAGATAGTTCTTCCATGATTAGTACATACGAAATGGTATCCATACCACTACCACCATATTTAGGATCTACCATTATTCCCATAAATCCTAACTCTCCCATTTTCCTCACTAACTCTTGAGGAAATTCTTGCTTCTCGTCTCTTTCAATTACCCCTGGTAATAATTCGTTGTTGGCGAAGTCTCTAGCCGCATCGCGAATCATTAGATGTTCTTCTGTTAAACTAAAATCCATTGTATCTTTATTATATTCTTAATTTCCGAACGCAAATATATCGATTTCGTAAGATATTTTCAATTGGCTTTTATTATTTTTACTTATATGTTAACGAATACTATTTATGCAATAGGAGTAATGTCTGGAACGTCGTTGGATGGATTAGACTTGGTATATGTACAATTTGATTCTACCAACGAAGCAAAATTTAAAATTCTTAACGGAGAAACTATTCCATATACAAAAGAATGGAAATTAAAACTACAAGAGGCAATTCATTATTCTTCCCAGGAAATTAAAGCACTTGATATCGAATATGGATTGTATTTAGGAAGTCAAATAAATTCTTTTCTTCGAACTCATGGTCTTACCACTGTCCATTTTATTGCGTCTCATGGGCACACAGTGCTTCATCAGCCTGAAAAAGGAATCACATTACAAGTGGGTTGTGGCAAACAGATTGCAAAGCAAACAGGTATACTTACCGTTTACGATTTTCGCTCGCAAGATGTAGCTTTAGGTGGGCAAGGCGCACCATTAGTACCAATGGGAGACCAAAGACTATTTTCTTCAGCTTCCCATTGTTTGAATTTAGGTGGGTTTTCTAACGTATCTTATCCAAAAAATGGTAGGCGTTTGGCATTTGATATATGTCCTGTTAATATTGTGTTAAATCATTATGCAGAAAAGCTAGGTTATGCGTATGACAAAAATGGGGAAATAGCAAGATCTGGAAGCTTTGATGCTTCGCTTTTTACAGCGCTTAATCACCTGAATTACTACCACCGTAAACCTCCAAAATCTTTAGGTTTAGAATGGGTGCAACAATATGTTTTTCCTTTGCTAAATAGCAAAGAAATACCTGTAGAAAACCTATTACACACCTTTACAAAACATGCCGCTTATCAGATAGGTAAAGTGCTAAAAAACAGTACGTCAACTCTAGTAACTGGTGGTGGGTTTTGGAACACATTTTTAATGGAATGCATTCAAAATACAGGAGATTTTAAAATAAAAAACACAGATGCTTTATTGGTAGATTACAAAGAAGCATTGGTGTTTGCTTTGTTGGGGTTACTACGTCTTAAAAACGAAAATAACTGCTTGCAATCGGTAACAGGAGCTATCAAAAATCACTCTTCAGGAAAGATTGTTTCGGTCTAGAATTTGAAAAGAAAAAGTGTCGCATCTTAAAATTTTATTTTAAATTTGAGGCACATATCAAAAAAGTCATCTTTTTAATTCAATTTACATGAATCAACTTTAACGAAACACTACAAAATTCAAAAAAATATTGAAAAAGAAATTGAATCACTAGCAAACTAAAAGATGAAAGAATTACTAAAAAAATACGAAGAAAAACAGCCCGAAATCGTTTTCCATTGGAAAGATCCAGAAACAGAGGCAGAAGGTTGGACAGTTATTAATTCCTTACGTGGTGGAGCAGCAGGAGGAGGAACACGCATGCGTCCTGGTTTAGACAGCAACGAAGTATTGTCATTAGCAAAAACTATGGAAGTAAAGTTTACGGTTTCAGGACCAGCTATTGGAGGCGCTAAATCAGGGATTAATTTTGATCCTAACGATCCAAGAAAAGAAGGCGTCTTAAAACGCTGGTATGCGGCAGTTGCGCCATTACTTAAAAGTTATTATGGTACTGGTGGGGATTTAAATGTTGATGAAATACATGAGGTAATTCCTATTACGGAAGATAGCGGAGTTTGGCATCCACAAGAAGGTGTCTTTAATGGACATTTTAAACCAACAGAGGCAGATAAAATTAATCGAATTGGTCAATTACGCCACGGGGTAATAAAAGTCTTAGAAAGTGAAAATTATTCTCCAGATATTTTTAGAAAGTATACGGTAGCAGATATGATTACGGGATATGGTGTTGCAGAAGCAGTACGTCATTATTACGATATCTATGGCGGCAATGTAAAAGGTAAACGAGCGGTAGTACAAGGGTTTGGAAACGTAGGTTCTGCAGCAGCTTTTTACTTGGCACAAATGGGCGCTACTATTGTAGGAATTATTGATAGAGAAGGAGGTCTTATAAAAGAAGAAGGTTTTACTTTCGAAGAGATAAAAACCCTATTCTTAAATAAAAAAGGGAATACTTTGGTGTCGGAAGAAATGCTTCCATTTGCGCAGATCAATGAAGAAATTTGGAAGATTCCTTGTGAAATATTTGCCCCTTGTGCAGCTTCTAGATTAATTACGCAAGACCAGATAGATGCTATGATTGCTTCAGGCTTAGAAGTTATTTCTTGTGGCGCAAACGTACCATTTGCAGACAAAGAAATCTTTTTTGGCCCTATCATGGAAGATACCGATCGAAAAGTGAGTCTTATTCCAGATTTTATTTCGAACTGTGGTATGGCAAGAGTATTTGCTTATTTTATGGAAAGACGCGTAGAAATGACAGACGATGCGATCTTTCAAGATACCTCTGCGACCATTAAAAATGCTTTAGAAAAAACACATCAAAAAAATTACAGTAAAACCAATATCAGTGAAACGGCTTTTGAAATTGCCTTAGAACAACTGATTTAAAATTTAAAAAAACGTATGGAAACCATAATTGTTATTGTATTTGTTTTAGGCTATTTGGCCATAACCTTAGAACACAATTTAAAATTAGACAAATTAATCCCTGCTCTTATCATGATGGCCGTTTGTTGGGCAATCGTTGCTTTAGGGGTAGACTCTTTTTCCAATTGGTTCGATTCTAGCGCGCACGATTTGGTAGCAGGCTTCCAATCTATGGCACACGATGATAAGGTGCATTTGGTAGAAGAGACTTTATTGCATCATTTAGGAAAAACTGCAGAAATACTGGTATTTCTTCTAGGTGCTATGACTATTGTTGAAATTATTGATTATTTTGATGGTTTCTCTACAATAAAATCTTATGTAAGCTTTACGAGTAAGAAAAAGCTGTTATGGATGTTTTGTATCCTTGCCTTTTTCTTATCTGCAATTATCGATAACCTTACGGCAACAATTGTATTAATCTCTATTTTACAGAAAATTGTAAAAACAAGAGACGACCGAATTTGGTTTGCTGGTTTAATCATTATTGCTGCAAATGCAGGAGGCGCATGGTCTCCTATTGGAGATGTAACTACTACCATGTTATGGATTGGTAACAAAGTAAGTACCCAAATGCTATTAATTTACTTAGTGCTACCTTCTTTAATATGTATGTTGGTACCAACGGTAATTGCATCGTATTTACCAGCATTTAAAGGCGAAATAGAAACAGATAACACAGATGTTGATAAGCCAAAAAGCAAGTATTCTGCAAGAATGCTATACTTAGGATTAGGAGCTATCGTATTTGTACCATTCTTTAAAACGGTTACCCATTTGCCTCCTTATGTAGGTATGATGTTATCTTTAGGTATCGTAGCTACCTTTGCAGAAATATATAGTAGAAGAAAATTCTCGTTAACCGATTTTAATACCAAAGACGAATCTAGAGAACATGCTGCACATGGTCCTGTACACCATTCTTTATCTAAAATCGAGATGCCTAGTATCTTATTCTTCTTAGGAATTTTAATGGCGGTAGCAGCACTAGAATCTTTAGGAATTCTGTTTAATTTTGCAGACAGTTTAAAAGAAGGAATTCCATTAATAGGAACAGAATTAGCAGGAACAGAGGTTTCTGATTTGGTGGTAATTCTATTAGGAATTGGTTCTGCAGTTATAGATAACGTACCTTTAGTAGCTGCAAGTTTAGGAATGTTCTCAGAACCTATGGATAATCCTTTATGGCACTTTATTGCCTTCTCTGCAGGAACAGGAGGGTCTATGTTAATTATTGGTTCTGCAGCTGGAGTTGTAGCAATGGGAATGGAAAAAATTGATTTTTTCTGGTATTTAAAGAAAATTGCATGGTTGGCATTTGTAGGATTCTTAGCTGGATCTATTTCATTTATCGTGCTACGTATGTTCGTGTAAACCAATGCAAATAAAAGTTAAAAAATGCCATTTTGTTTTGCAGAAGGGCATTTTTTTTTGAAAGTTGCTATCCAATTAGAAAAACAAACAATTATTTAACGATGCATTCGTTATAACCATATACTTAAACTGAAACTGAAATGCTTTCCTTATTACAACAAAATCAAGAGCTTACCGAAGCTGTCGTGTCTGAAGAAAAAACACTATCTATTTTTAATTTAATTATGGATGGTGGTGTAGGTGGCCAAATTATTATTGCCATTCTCTTTGTGCTATTGGCGGTTGCTCTATACATTTATTTCGAACGTTTTTTTGCCATTAAAGCTGCTGCGCAAGTAGATAAAAATTTCATGGATCAGATTCGAGATTATGTCTCTAACGGAAAACTAGAAGCTGCAGATTCTCTTTGCAATAGTAAAAACACGCCAACTTCCCGTTTAATTAAAAAAGGAATTTCTAGAATAGGAAAACCTTTAGAAGATATCAATACGGCCATAGAAACTGCAGGAAAACTAGAAGTATATCAACTAGAAAAAAATGTAAGCGTTTTAGCTACCATTGCAGGTGCTGCACCAATGATTGGTTTTTTAGGTACCGTAATTGGTATGATTGTTGCTATTCATGAAATAGCCAATGCTGGCGGACAAATAGATATTAAGATGCTTTCGGATGGACTGTATACTGCCATGACAACCACTGTTGCAGGGCTAATTGTGGGTATCATTGCCTACATCACTTACAATCATTTGGTAGTACGCACCAATAAAGTAGTTTATCAGATGGAAGCAAAATCTGTAGAGTTTTTAGATTTATTAAACGAGCCTGTATAAGATGAATTTACAAGGAAGAAATAAAGTAAACCCAACTTTTAACATGTCGTCTATGACTGACATTGTTTTTCTGCTGCTCATCTTTTTTATGCTAACCTCTACCTTGGTTACCGTGAGTGCCATAGATGTACTGCTTCCAAAAGCAGGTGGTAAAACCGAAAATAGTAAATCTGTAGCAGTTAGTATAACCAACGCTTCTGAATTTTATGTAGACAAAACCTTAGTATCTGCTGCACAATTAGAGAATGAAATACTACGAAATGTAGGACCAGAAAAACAAAAGACAGTGGTTATTCGAGGCGATCAAAATGTGCCCTATAAACAAGTAATGCAGGTAATAGACATTGCAAATAAGAACAAACTAAAAATGATTTTAGCCGTAAAAGGACGATAATGGCATTTTTTAAAACCACACACGAACGAAAATCTACCGTAATTACCACAAGCATTCTTGTGGTATTGGTTCTTTTGGTGTTTAATTTTGGTCTTACTTATCTAGATCCACCAGAAGAGTACGGTTTGGCCATCAATTTTGGGGATGCAAACGTTGGGCAAGGAGAACCTATAGTACAAACTAAAAAAGTGACACCCGAGGTTACGAAACTACCAGAGGAAGAAGTAGTAGAAGAAATAATTCCAGAGAAACCTAAAGAAAGTGTTACCGAAGAAATTCTTACCGAAGAAAATTCCGAAGAAGTACCTGTGGTAGAAAAAAAACAAGCCGAAACCAACCCAGAAGAAGTACAGCCAAAGGAAACCCCCAAGCCTAAGCCAAAGCCAAAACCATCTAAAGAAGCCGCAGATGCCTTACAAAACTTGTTACAAGGCACCACTTCTGATGGTAAACCAAAGGGCGAAGGAGATGATACAGTGGCTGGAACCAAAGGTGCTACAAAAGGCGATGCAACTTCCAAAAAGTTTTACGGAAAAGCAGGGAGTGGTGAAGATGGTAACTACAATTTAGATGGCAGAACCGCTTTAACGAAACCCATTCAAAAACCCGATTGTCAAGAAGAGGGTAGGGTTGTGGTACGTATAGAAGTAGATAGAAATGGCCGTGTCATAAATGCCATTCCAGGGGTAAAAGGCTCTACCAATACCGCAGCTTGTCTGTTAAAACCGGCAAAAGAAGCCGCATTACGAACTACTTGGAATGCAGATCCAAACGCGGAAGAAAAGCAAATAGGTACTATAATTTACGATTTCACCCTAACCAAATAAGTTTTATTTTTGTCGGATGAATTACCAACAAACTTTAGATTGGATGTTTGCGCAGCTACCTATGTACCAACGTCAAGGAGCTACAGCGTTTAAAAAAGATTTAACCAATAGTATTGCCTTTGCTACCCATTTGGGAAATCCTGAGCAGCAATTCCAATCCATACATGTTGGTGGTACCAATGGTAAAGGTTCTACTTCGCACATGTTAGCTGCCATATTACAGGAAGCCGGATATAAAGTGGGCTTGTATACTTCTCCTCATTTAAAAAACTTTACCGAACGTATTCGAATTAACGGAAAAGAAATTCCACGAAACGAAGTAGTTACGTTTATCACCAAACATAAAACATTTTTAGAGCAACAAGGCTTGTCTTTTTTTGAAATGACAGTAGGCATGGCTTTTGCTTATTTTGCCCAAGAAAAAGTGGATATTGCTGTAATAGAAGTTGGTTTAGGAGGGCGTTTAGATTCCACAAATATCATTACACCACAAGTTTCCGTTATCACAAATATTGGGTACGATCACATGCAGTTTCTTGGTGATACTTTACCAAAAATAGCGGGGGAAAAAGCAGGAATCATTAAACCAAAGGTTCCTGTAATTATCGGAGAAAAGCAAGAAGAAGTTGCCATGGTATTCGAAGAAAAAGCGGCTTCTTGTAATTCGCCATTGTCCTATGCTTCTGCTATTATGGAAGAATTTACTACAGATTTGTTAGGGGATTACCAGAAAGCCAATGCCAAAACCGCTGTATGTGCGATTCGAAACCTAAAAAACTTTTCCATAACTCCAGAACACATCCATAAAGGGCTGCAAAATGTGGTAGCACATACCAATTTAAAAGGGCGCTGGCAAGTTTTAGAAAACACTCCTTTTACGGTTTGCGATACCGCACACAATACAGAAGGAATCCGTCTTGTTATGAATCAATTACAGCAACAAACCTATGTCCATTTGCATGTGGTTTTAGGGGTGGTAGAAGATAAATCGTTGGATGCCATTTTGCCACTTTTTCCAAAAGACGCAAACTATTATTTTTGCAAACCTGATATTCCTAGAGGTTTGGAAGGAAAGACCCTACAACAGCAAGCAAAAACGTATGGTTTAACAGGCGCAGTGTATGCTTCCGTTAATGCTGCTTATGCAGCAGCCAAAGCAACCGCAGACGTAGCAGATACTATTTATATTGGCGGAAGCACTTTTGTTGTCGCAGAAGTAGTGTAAAAGTGTTACCTT
>CAYZDK010000059.1:1871-11159 GCA_964477255.1 uncultured Polaribacter sp. | reverse complement strand
TATTATTTTTTTGGCAAACATTTTTATATTTATTACTCATACTAGGGATAGTATTTTTAATACGATATCTTATTAGAAAAGGAAATAAGAAAAATAGTTTTTAAATAATGAGTTATTATGTTAAAATAATACTTTTTTTATTTCTTCAGTTTATCTCCTTAAGAATAATATATTCTGGTATGAAATCTATTTTTGAACTAAAAAAAGCTAAGCAAAACTGAAATAATAAAATGGGATAGCTATATTTTTCCTTTTATTGTAATATTAGGAGGCGTTTTTTATACATTTTGGCATATATATTTAATGATAAAATAAAAAAGTAATTTTTTAGAGTTGTAAAATTACAACTAATCTTAGTACTCTTTTTTTTTTTTTTTTTTAAAGGTATTTATAATTCCTTCTTCAAAAACTTAGCAGTATAGCTTTTTTTATGTTTAGCTACTTCTTCTGGAGTTCCAGTGCATAAAACCTGTCCTCCTTTTTTACCACCTTCCATACCAATATCAATAATGTGGTCTGCTAATTTAATAACATCCAAGTTATGTTCAATAATTAAAACCGTATTTCCTTTATCTGCTAATTTATTCAAAACTTCCATTAGCACTCTTATATCTTCGAAATGCAAACCTGTTGTAGGTTCGTCTAAAATATAAAACGTATTTCCAGTGTCTCTTTTAGAAAGTTCTGCTGCCAATTTAATACGTTGAGCTTCACCACCAGAAAGTGTGGTAGATTGCTGCCCTAAAGTAATGTAGCCAAGACCTACATCATTTATGGTTTTTAATTTTCGGTATATTTTAGGAATGTGCTCAAAAAACTTGCTAGCATCTTCTATGGTCATTTCTAGAACATCTGCAATAGATTTTCCTTTATAGCGAATTTCTAACGTTTCTCTGTTAAATCGTTTTCCTTGGCAAGTTTCACATTCTACATGAACGTCTGGTAAAAAGTTCATTTCTATCACCCTAACCCCTCCTCCTTGACAAGTTTCACAACGTCCACCTTTTACATTAAATGAAAAACGTCCAGGTTTATATCCACGTATTAATGCCTCTGGAGTTTTAGCAAATAAGCTTCTGATTTCATCAAAGGTTTTGGTATATGTTGCAGGATTAGATCTTGGAGTTCTACCAATTGGAGATTGATCAATATCTATAACTTTGTCTATATGTTCTAAACCTTCTATTTTTTTATAAGGCATTGGTTTTTTTACGCCTCTGTATATGTGCTCGTTTAAAATAGGGTAGAGGGTTTCGTTTATTAAAGTAGATTTTCCACTTCCTGAAACTCCTGTAACACAAATCATCTTACCTAAAGGAAATTCAACGGAAACATTTTTTAAATTGTTACCAGTAGCTCCTTTTAATTTTATAGTTTTTCCATTGCCTTCTCTTCTTTTAGAAGGAACAGAAATTTCTCTAATGCCTGTTAAATAGTCAGAGGTAAGTGTGTTATGAGAAGTAAGTTCTTTATAAGAACCTTTGCTAACAATTTTACCTCCATGTCTTCCTGCTCCTGGACCTATATCTAAAACAAAATCGGCATTTTTTATCATGTCTTCATCATGTTCTACAACAAGCACAGAGTTGCCCACATCTCTTAATTTGATAAGGGAATCAATTAATTTTTGGTTGTCTCTTTGATGCAATCCAATACTAGGCTCATCCAAAATATATAAAACGCCAACTAATTGCGAACCAATTTGCGTAGCCAGTCGAATTCTTTGAGCTTCACCACCAGACAAAGATTTAGAAGTTCTATCTAAAGTTAAATAGTCTAAACCAACATCTAATAAAAACTGAATTCTGGTTCTAATTTCTTTTAAAATTTCAGATGCAATAGTTATTTGTTTACTGCTTAGTCTTTCTTCAATATTTTTAAACCAAGCAGCCAATTCATTCACGTCCATTTTAGCTAAATCGCTAATATTCTTCTCTAAAATTTTAAAATGAAGCGATTCTTTTTTTAGACGATTTCCATTGCAAGTAGAACAAGCAACTTCATCCATAAAACCTTTTGCCCATCTTTTTATAGAAGAACTTTCTGCATTTTTATATTGGTTTTCTATAAACGAAATAATTCCTTCAAAATCTATCGTATAGCTTCTGGTAACGCCAACGGTTTTAGAAGTAACTTTAAAAGATTCGTTACCACCATTTAAAATTATATCTAAAGCCTCTTTTGGAATTTCTTTAATTGGGTCTGTTAATTTAAAACGATAACGTTCTGCTATGTTTTGAATTTGTTTAAAAATCCAACTATTTTTTTGTTCTCCTAAAGGAGCTATTCCTCCTTTTTTTATAGAAATATCGTAATCTGGAATAACTTTATTTAGATTTGTTTCATTAGTAATTCCTAAGCCATTACAAGTAGGGCATGCGCCTTTTGGTGAATTAAAAGAAAATGTATTTGGTTCTGGATTTGGATAAGCAATACCGGAAACAGGACACATTAATTCTCTACTAAAATATCTAGGTTTCTCGTTGTTCATTGCAAGAACCATCATGATATTATTTCCTGAATAAAGCGCTGTTTTTATACTTTCTTCTAATCTTTTTTCTGCATTTTCTGTAACTGCTAAACGATCTATTACAACCTCTATATCATGCGTTTTGTAACGATCTAAACGCATTCCTTTTTCAATTTCTTTAATTTCTCCATCCACACGAACACGAACAAACCCTTGTTTAGAAATCTGTTCAAATAATTCTCTGTAATGTCCTTTTCTAGATTTAATTAAAGGGGCAAGTACAACTATTTTTTGGTCTTTATAATCTTTTAGAATTAGTTCTTTTATTTGCTCATCAGAGTAACTTATCATTTTTTCTCCTGTGTTGTAGGAGTAAGCATCAGAAGCTCTAGCATATAATAATCGTAAAAAATCATAAATTTCTGTTATGGTACCAACTGTAGAACGAGGGCTTTTGTTGGTTGTTTTTTGTTCTATGGAAATGACTGGAGAAAGTCCTTCAATTTTATCTACATCAGGTCTTTCTAAACCACCTAAAAACTGCCTAGCATAAGCAGAAAATGTTTCTATATAACGCCTTTGACCTTCTGCATAAATAGTGTCAAAAGCAAGAGAAGATTTTCCGCTACCACTTAAACCAGTAATAACAACGAGTTTTTCTCTTGGTATTTTTACATCAATATTCTTTAAATTGTGAGCTCTTGCACCGTAAACTTCAATAAATTCTTCTGCTTTCAAAAAAATAGAGATTTTAATAAAAGTGCAAATTTAGTTAATCTTAAGCACTTTAATTTATATCTTAAAAACAAATAATTATTTATATTCGCTTAGAGATAATTTAGAAAGATGAGTGTAACTTCTATTCGATATTTTTTTGAAAGAAATGGTTTTGGAGTCTTTGCAAGACTTGCAGATAGGCTTGGAATGCGAGCTAAAAATGTACGAATCTATTTTATCTATGTAACTTTTTTTACAGTTGGGCTTTCCTTTGGTTTTTATTTAACATTAGCGTTTCTAATGCGACTAAAAGATTTAATCCATACAAAAAGAAGTTCTGTTTTTGATTTGTAAACGATGAGATTCTTAAATTCTAAGATAAAAACAATTGCTTTTTTAGTTTTAGGTATAATAGCCATTGGAACTATTGGGTATATGATTTTAAGCGATTATTCTTTTGTTGATGCGCTTTACATGACTGTAATTACAGTTACTACTGTTGGTTTTGGTGAAGTAAAACCATTTACTACGCAAGAAAAAGTATTTACCATTTTCTTAATTCTAACAAGTATTACAGTTTTTGGTTATGCATTGTCTACATTTTCAGAATATGTAGTAAGCGGAAAATTATTTGAATATTTTAAACATAAACGTGTGGAAAAAGAAATAGCAAAGCTCCAAAACCATACCATAATTTGTGGTTTTGGAAGAAACGGAAACCAAGCTTCTATTAAGCTCTCAAACTATAACAAACAATTTGTTGTAGTAGAGCGCGAAAGAGAGATTATAGACGAGTTAGAAGGGCAAGGCTGTCACTGCATTCAAGGCGATGCAACTTTAGATGAAACCTTATTAAATGCAGGCATTCTAAATGCTGAAAACTTAATAACAGCGTTACCATCTGATGCAGATAATTTGTTTGTAGTTTTATCTGCAAGACAATTAAATAAAGCAATAAAAATAATAAGCAGAGCTTCTAACGAAAGTTCTTATAAAAAACTAAAAATTGCTGGAGCAGACAATGTAATAATGCCTGATAAAATAGGAGGAGATCATATGGCTTCTCTTGTAACTACACCTGATGTAATAGAGTTTGTAGATAGATTAACTGTTGAAGGAGAAACAACAGCAAATTTAGAAGAAATAGATGTAGATGAATTGCCGCAATCTTATGTTGGAAAAACCATCTTAGATTTAGATTTAAGAAAAAAAACAGGTTGTACTGTTATTGGATTTAGACATCCTGAGAAAGATTATGAAATTAACCCTGAAGCAGACTCAGTGCTAGTTAAAGGCTCTCATCTAATTGTTTTAGGAAGGCCAGAACAAATACTTAAATTAAGAGCGTTATTTTAATATGCAAAAAGTTTTAATTACAGGTAGTAATGGTTTATTAGGGCAATCTTTGGTCAATTTATTGCTTCTTGAAAAAGAAAAATATCAAGTATATGGCGTTTCTAAAGGAGAAAATAGAGCAAAAAGAACGGACTTTTCTTACCATGCTTTAGACCTAACTCAAGAAAAAGATGTAAAGCAACTATTAAAATCCATAGCACCAGATGTAATTGTAAATACTGCTGCAATGACACAAGTAGATTTGTGTGAAGATCATAGAGAACTTTGTAATAAAATTAATGTAGAATTTGTAGATGTCTTAAAGAATTATTCTGAACAAAATAACACCCATTTAATCCATCTTTCAACAGACTTTGTTTTTGATGGTAAAAAAGGGAATTATAAAGAAACAGATTCACCAAATCCAGTTAGTTTTTACGGAAACTCTAAATTAAAAGCAGAGCAGTTATTGTTACAATCTACCCTAAAATATACAATTATAAGAACTATCTTAGTCTACGGAAAAGTTCATGATATGAGCAGAACAAACATCGTTTTGTGGGTCAAAGAAATGCTAGAAAACAAAAAAGAAATAACAATTGTAAACGATCAGTTTCGAATGCCAACCTATGTAGAAGATTTGGCATTAGCCTGTAAACTGTCTATAGATAAAAAAGCTACAGGTATTTACCATATTTCTTCTAATACCCTTTTAAGTGTCTACAACATTGCTAAGCAAATTGCAGAAACTTTTAACTTAGATACTTCATTGCTAAAACCAATTTCTTCAAAAGCATTAAACCAAAGAGCAAAAAGACCTCCAAAAACTGGTTTTGATCTTTCTAAAAGCATACAACAACTCAATTTCCCTTCGGTTTCCTTTGCAGAATCTTTACAAAGATTTAAGGAATCCTTAAACTAAAATTTATATTTAACGCCCAAAAGTTGTTAAAAAATCAATTTTTTATGATATTGCGGCAACTTAATTAAAAACAATAAAACTATTATGAATAAAAGACTTTTGTCGCTACTGTTTTTTGTAGTACCATTATTAGCAAATGCACAAGAAAAGGGAATAGATGAAAAGATAAATGACGCATTTATGCCACTTGCAACTTGGTGGGAAGGATTTGTATTGACAAGCGTACCTATTGGCGAGTACAATATACCATTCGTAGTAATTTTATTAGTTGCTGGTGCTGGTTTCTTTACAGTATTCTTTAAAGTTCCAAGTATCACAAAGTTTCCTTTAGCAATAAATACCGTTAGAGGAAGATATGTTGATATTGAAAAACATGGTGTAGATAAACTATATAAAAATGATGAAGCACTAGAAGAAGAAGATATTTTAGATACCATTAGAGACGAGAGTGCAGCAGGAGAAGTTTCTCATTTTCAAGCTTTAGCAACTGCCGTTTCTGGTACTGTAGGTCTTGGAAATATTGCAGGTGTAGCTGTTGCAATCGCACTAGGAGGTCCTGGAGCTACTTTTTGGATGATTATTTGTGGACTTCTTGGAATGTCTACAAAATTTGTAGAATGTACGTTAGGAGTAAAATATAGAGATGTTGGTAAAGACGGTACAATTTATGGTGGTCCAATGTACTATCTGTCTAAAGGTCTCAAAGAGCGTAACATGAAAGGCTTAGGTAAAATCCTTGCTGGTACATTTGCTGTTCTTTGTGTTGGTGCTTCTTTTGGAGGTGGTAATGCATTTCAATCTAACCAAGCTACCGTTCAGTTATCTTCTTTATTAGGATTACAAGGAGGTTCTACTGGATTTGTTATCGGAATAATTTTAGCTGTTTTAGTAGGTATCGTTATTATTGGTGGAATAAAAAGAATTGCTAAAATTACCGAAAAAATTGTACCATTTATGGCAGGAATTTATGTATTAGCTTCAGTTATCATCATTGTAGCAAACTTTTCTTACATAGATGATGCTTTTGGATTAATTTTTAGCGGAGCATTTACGCCAATGGCTGGTCTTGGAGGTTTAATGGGTGTTTTAATTGTTGGCTTTCAAAGGGCTGCATTTTCAAATGAAGCTGGTGCAGGATCTGCTGCAATAGCTCACTCTGCTGTAAGAACAAAATATCCTGCATCTGAAGGAGTAGTTGCATTATTAGAACCATTCATTGATACTGTTTTAATCTGTACAATGACTGCTCTTGTAATTATCTTCTTTAATATTGACGGTTCAAATCTACAAAGCGTTTTCCAATATGGTGCTGTAGAAGGAAGTAATGTAATGATTACTGCTACAGGAGAGCAGTTAGGAGGTGTAGATTTAACTTCTATGGCTTTTGATTCTGTAATACCAGGTTTCTCATATGTGTTAACGATTGCAATTGTTTTATTTGCATTTAGTACAATGGTATCTTGGTCTTACTATGGTTTACAGTCTTGGAAATATTTATTCGGAAAAGGTAAAGTTGCAGACTTAACTTATAAAGTACTATTCTTAATTTTTGTTGTTGTAGGTGCTGCTGCAACTTTAGATGCTGTAATAAAATTCTCTGATGCCATGATATTAGCATTAGTGTTTCCTAACATGATAGGTCTTTTACTATTATTCCCAAGAGTAAGAGAAGAAATGAAACGATATATTGGCGCAATAAACATCAAAGAAGAAGCAGTAGAAGAAGGTGCAATAGATGTAACTGAGCATATGTAAGAGTAAAATTTATGAAAATATTTACATCCCATTTCTGGTATAATAAAAACCAACGAAATGGGATTTTTTTGTTGTTCCTAATCATTCTTGTTTTACAAATAGGTATTTATTATGGTAATCGAGACTACGAAACTATAAATCTTAATAATGATGAAGTTGCTATACTTCAAGAGAGAATAGATAGCTTAAAGCAAGAAGCCCTTACCAATGCAAAACCAAAAATATTTCCATTCAATCCAAATTTTATTAGCGACTTTAAAGGAGAACAATTAGGTTTATCCTTAGATGAAATAGATAGGCTTCATCAATTTAGAAGTAAGGGTAAATTTATTAATTCTGTTAAAGAGTTTCAGAAGATTACCTTAGTATCTGATTCATTATTAGCTAAGATTTCACCTTACTTTAAATTTCCAGATTGGGTTGTAGAAAGAAATAAAAAAAGAGAAAAGGATAACTTATCCTCTTCATCATTAACCTCGATTACTTCACAAACTCCAAAAACAAAAGATTTAAATAAAGCATCCATTAACGATTTAATGTTTGTTTCAGATATTTCGCAAAAATTGGCATCAAGAATAATAAATTATAGATCAAAAATTGGTGGGTTTTATTTTGAAGATCAACTTTATGAAGTTTTTAACATAACCCAAAATCAAGCGCAAAATATTCTTGAAAAATTTAAAATTTTAACAAAGCCGCAGATAATTAAAAAGAATATTAATACTATAGAATTCAAGGAATTACTTAAAGTACCATATATAGATTATGAACTATGTAAACAAATTTTCGATTACAGAGATCAGGTTGCAGAGCTGCAAAATATCAAAGAATTAAAGAATGTTAACGGATTTCCATTAAAATATTATGATAGAATAGTCATATATTTGAAAGCAGAATAAATAATAAACTCGCTTTTAAATGAATAGTATGTACTTTACAGAAGAGCATGAAGCTTTTCGTGCAAGTTTTAAAGATTTTTTACAAAAAGAAGTTGTGCCACACATAGAAAAGTGGGAGCAAACAGGAACAATCGAGAGATTTATTTGGAAAAAATTTGGAGAGATGGGCTACTTTGGCTTATCAACACCAGAAGAATATGGAGGACTAGATTTAGACTTATTTTACACCATCATCTTTTTAGAAGAAATGCAAAAAATTAATTCAAGCGGTTTTGCAGCAGCAATGTGGGCGCATGAATATTTAGCCATGACTCACTTAAACAAAGAAGGAAATGATGCGCAAAAAAAGAAATATCTTGTTCCTAGTGTAGAAGGTGAAATGATTGGTTGTCTCTGCATAACGGAACCTTTTGGAGGTTCTGATGTAGCAGGGATGCGTTCTACAGCAATAAAGAAAGAGAATAAGTACATACTAAATGGTTCTAAGACATTTATAACAAATGGGGTGTATTCAGACTATTTAATAGTAGCTGCAAAAACAGATCCTAATGACAAATACAAAGGTATAAGTATGTTTATTGTAGATCGAAATGCTAAAGGTGTTTCTGCTACAAAATTAGATAAATTAGGCTGGAGAGCTTCAGATACTGGAGAAATAGCATTTGACAATGTAGAAGTACCAGTAGAAAATTTACTCGGAGAAGAAGGTAAAGGGTTTCCTTATATAATGCAGCATTTTGCATTAGAAAGACTTTTAATGGGAGTTAATGCACATGCTAGAGCAGAATATGCAGTAGACTATGCTGTACAATACATGAAAGAAAGATTGGCTTTTGGGCAATCCTTAGATAAATTTCAAGTGTTAAGACATAAAATTGCGGAAATGGCAAGTAGGGTAGATATGTGTAAAGAATACAATTACTCTATTACAAAAAGACTAGATGACGGTAATTACGTTGTAAAAGAAGCTAGTATGTCTAAGTTGTTATCCACAAAAATGGCAGATGAAGTTATTTATGAAGCTCTACAACTGCTTGGTGGTTATGGTTATATGGAAGAATACCCTATGGCACGTTTATTAAGAGATAGTCGTTTAGGCCCTATAGGAGGTGGCACTTCTGAAATCTTGAAAGAGATTATCGCAAAAATGGTCATTGATAAAAAGGAATATAAACCAGCTACATAGCTTT
>CAYZDK010000059.1:0-1771 GCA_964477255.1 uncultured Polaribacter sp. | reverse complement strand
TTCACATTCAATAAAATTAATTGGAATATTGTTGGTAGTTAAATTATAATAACTACATTTGCAATCCAAAATTTGATAATCAGTAGTTTATCTACTTTAAAATATAAAAGAGACATATGAAAGGAGGTGCAACAACATGTTAATTATCCCAGTAAAAGAAGGCGAAAATATAGATAGAGCTTTAAAGCGTTACAAGAGAAAGTTCGATAGAACAAAGACGATGAAAAACCTACGTGAAAGAAAAAACTTTACGAAGCCATCAGTAGCAAAAAGAGCACAGAAAATTAAAGCATCTTACATCCAAAGATTAAGAACGCAAGAAGAAATAGGATAATTCCTCTTTGCTTACAATAAAACAAAATCTCATATTAGTAATAATATGAGATTTTTTTGTTATTATTATCTTTCGTTACAGTCAAAATTCTATGAGTTTATTAGATTCTTTTATAGATTATTTGAGTTTAGAAAAAAAATATTCTAAACATACCCTAATGGCATATAAAAAGGATGTAGAGGATTTTAAAAAATTCTTGCTAAAAGAGTTTACGCAAGAAGATTTACTTAATATAAATTATTCTCAAGTAAGAAGTTGGATAGGTAGTTTGGTAAACAGTGGCTTAACGAACAGAACTATTAATAGAAAATTAAGTTCTCTAAAAAGCTTTTACAATTATTTACAAAAAATTGATGCTCTTAAGGTATCTCCTCTAAAAAAACACAAATCACTTAAAATAAAGAAGAAAGTACAAGTACCGTTTTCTCAAACTGAAATACAAACTGTTTTGCAAGATTGTAATCAAGATAGTTTTCTTCATCTACGAGATAAGCTAATTATGGAGTTGTTTTATTCTACAGGAATCCGAAGAATAGAACTTATTAATATAAAATTACAAGATATTAACCTGCAAGATAGAACATTGAAAGTTTTAGGAAAAAGAAACAAAGAAAGAGTTATTCCTTTAATTGATTCTGTTATAAATACTATTCGTAAGTATTTAGAATTTAGATCTGATATCAACCCTAAAAACAATTATTTATTTTTAACCAAAAAAGGAGTTAAAGTATATGAAACACTTGTTTATAGAATCATAAATTCTTATTTTAGTGCAGTATCAATCAAAGTAAAAAAAAGTCCGCATATATTAAGACACACATTTGCTACGCACCTTTTAAATGAAGGTGCAAATTTAAATTCGGTTAAAGAATTGCTAGGACATTCAAGTTTAGCCTCCACCCAAGTCTATACACACAATAGTCTTGGAGTATTAAAAAAAGTGTATAACCGTGCTCATCCTAGGAGCCAAAAAAAAGATACCAAATGAAAGTATTTATTCAATCCGTTAATTTTAACGCCGACAGAAAGTTAATTGAATTTGCAGAAGACAAAGTAAGTAAATTAGAAAGATTTCACGATAAAATTGTAGATACAGAGGTGTTCTTTAAAGTTCTAAATACGAGTGATAAAGAAAATAAGATTACAGAAATGAAAATTAACATCCCAGGGCATGAATTAATTGTCAAAAGGGAGTCTAAAACATTCGAAGAAGGGGTGAACCTTGCCGTAGATAACTTAAAGAGACAACTAAAAAGACATAAAGAAAAACAAAGAGACTCATTAATTTCATAATTTTTAAAAAAATAATTAATAAATGTTTTAGAAATTAAAAAAACTTTATACATTTGCAATCCGTTAGAAATAGCGGATTGTTTTTTATAAAAAAAAGCCGATATAGCTCAGCTGGCTAGAGCAGCTGATTTGTAATCAGCAGGT
>CAYZDK010000058.1:0-11197 GCA_964477255.1 uncultured Polaribacter sp. | reverse complement strand
AAGAATGGGTAACTTTTGTTCATGGAGCAGGAGGTAGTAGTTCTATTTGGTTTAAGCAAATTCGCGATTTTAAGAAGCATTTTAACGTTTTAATTCTAGATTTACGAGGTCATGGAAATAGCAAGCCGTCTATAAAAGACACTTTTAATCCTAAATACACGTTTGATTCTATTACCGATGATATCGTAGAAGTAGTAGACCATTTACACATAAAACAATCGCATTTTATAGGTATTTCTTTAGGGACCATATTAATTCGAAATTTGGCAGAACAAAGACCTAACCTCGTAAAAAGTATGATTTTAGGAGGTGCTGTTTTTAAGCTGAACTTTAAGTCGCAATTGCTAATGAAGTTAGGTGTAATTTTTAAGTCTGTAGTGCCTTACATGCTGCTATACAAGCTTTTTGCTTTTATAATTATGCCTAAAAAGAATCACAAAAAGTCTAGATTACTTTTTGTTAACGAAGCAAAAAAGCTATATCAGAAAGAGTTTATACGTTGGTTTAAATTAACTTCAGAAATAAATCCGTTATTACGCTTTTTTAGATCAAAAGACATAAAAATTCCTACGCTTTATGTTATGGGTTCTGAAGACCATCTGTTTTTACCTTCTATTAAAGATATTGTAGCCAATCATGTAAATTCTTCGTTACATGTTATAAAACAATGTGGGCATGTTGTTAATGTAGAACAGCCAAAAGAATTCAATACCAAAACCATTGGATTTATTCATTCGTTGCAATTATCCTAATACAATATTTTCATTTGAAACGTGAATTCGAATTAAATAAAGACGATTTTAATCGTGTTGCTAGTTTTCTTAAAGACACTTACAAAAAGGAAAATTTAGAATTGGTTAATTCCAATTTATTAAAGTTACATTCTACTTTGGTACTGCCTTATGAATTTAAGGCAGTAAAACCGATGTCTTTTCGTTTTCCAATGCAATTGGTTATCGAAAAAAAGGAAACAAGTAGTCACTTGACTTTTTACCTAAACTTAAGTAAGCTTTACTTGTTTATACTTTTTTTAATATTGCTAACCATAGTTTTTGCATTAGTAACAAATGCAGGTGTTCTTGTTATAGGATTAGGTTTATATTCTAGTATCTTCTACCAAGTCTACAAGAAACTAAATAAGGAAATACAAAATGCTGCCAACAAACTGCGCAAGAAATAAAAAAACCAGTCTAAGACTGGTTCATTAAATCTTCTATTTCTTCTGCTTCAATAGGAATATTAGCCATTAAATTGAAAGGTTCTCCTGTTTCTTGAACAACTACATCATCTTCCAAACGAATACCAAATCCTTCTTTAGGTAGATAGATGCCTGGTTCTACAGTAAACACCATATTTGCTTTTATAGGCTCCATGATTAATCCGTAATCATGTGTATCTAATCCAATATGATGACTAGTACCATGCATAAAATATTTTTTATATGCAGGCCATTTTGGGTCTTCGTTCTGCACATCTGCTTTGTCTAATAAACCTAAGCCTAGCAGTTCTGAGGTCATTAATTTACCAACTTCTACATGATATTCTTTCCATAAAACCCCTGGAACTAAAAGCTTTGTTGCATCCTTTTTTACACGGTTAACAGCATTATAAACCTCTTTTTGTCTTTTGGTAAACTTTCCATTTACAGGAATGGTTCTAGACAAATCACTTTTATAATTGGCATATTCTGCAGCAGTATCAAAAAGAATTAAATCGCCATCTTTACATTGCTGATTATTTTCTACATAGTGCAACACATTAGCGTTATTTCCACTCGCAATAATAGGAGTGTAGGCAAATCCTTTAGATCTATTTCTTACAAATTCATGTAACAACTCTGCTTCAATTTCATATTCCCAAACACCAGGCTTAACAAAATTTAAAATTCGTCGAAATCCTTTTTCTGTAATATCACATGCTTTCTGCATTAATTCCAATTCAATAGAATCTTTCACAGAACGTAAACGTTGTAAAATAGGATTGCTTTTGGCAACAGCATGTGCAGGATATTTAGCTAACAATTTTTTGTTAAAACGTGCTTCTCTTGTTTCAGTTTCTACTGCTGCTCTGTAGTGTTCGTTAGTATTAATGTAAAAGGTATCTGCATAGGTACTCATTTCAAAAAGTACTTTATCTAATTCATCTAACCAATACACAGTTTCTACGCCACTAGTTCTGGTAGCAGCTTCTTTGGTTAATTTTTCTCCTTCCCAAACTGCAATATGTTCGTTTGTTTCTCGAACAAACAAAACTTCTCTTAGTTCTTTGTTAGGGCAATCTGGAAAAAGAATTAAAACGCTTTCTTCTTGGTCTACACCACTTAAATAAAACAAGTCTCTGTTTTGTTCGAATGGCATAGTGCTGTCTGCACCTATTGGATAAATATCGTTAGAATTAAAAACAGCCATACTTTTAGGCTTCATTTCTGCCATAAAGTTCTTGCGGTTTTTAATAAATAATTGACGGTCTATTGCATGGTATTTCATAAAAAAATCGTGTTTTTACAAAAGTAGCAATAAAAAGAAAAAGAGCGAAACAACTCCTTTATGCAATACCACTTATTAAATTTGTAAAAAAAGTACAACTATTTTTTATTAGGTTTTCTTTTTCTAGCAAAAGAAGCGCTACTTTTTTTCTTCTTTTTTTGAAATGCATTTTTACTTTGTGATGCAGCTCTTTTTGGAGGTGCTTGGTCTATTGGCTCAAAACCTTTCACAACTTTTGTAATTAGTTTTTGTTGTAGAAGTTTTTCAATTTCTTTCTGATATTCTGTTTCTTCACTACAAACTAAAGAAATTGCTTCTCCTGCAGCACCTGCTCTTCCTGTTCTTCCAATTCTATGCACATAATCTTCTGGCACATTTGGTAATTCGTAATTAATTACATGAGGTAATAACTGGATGTCTAACCCTCTTGCAGCAATATCTGTTGCCACAAGTATTTTAATAGAACCATCTTTAAAGTTTTGCAACGCTTTTGTTCTTGCCCCTTGGCTTTTATTTCCATGAATAGCAGCAGCAGATATATTTGCTTTTACTAGTTTTTCAGTTAATCGATTTGCGCCATGTTTGGTTCTTGTAAAAATTAAAACTTGCTGCCAATCATGCTCATGTATTAACTGAATTGTAAATTCTGTTTTTCTTTTTTTATCTATTTTAAAAACACTGTGTTTTACTTTTTTTGCAGTAGAGTTTTGCACAGCAGTTTCTACTACAACAGGATTTTTTAAAATACCATTAGCTAACTTTTTAATTTCCGAAGAAAAAGTTGCAGAGAATAATAAATTCTGCCTTTTAGAAGGCATATGGCTTATAATTTTATTGATGTCTCGTACAAAACCCATATCTAGCATTCTATCTGCTTCATCTAAAATAAGTACATCTATTCTTTTAAATGAAAATACTTTCTGATCATGTAAATCTAGCAGCCTTCCTGGTGTAGCAACTAATATGTCTACTCCTTTTTTTATAGTTTGTATTTGAGCACTTGCTTTAACACCACCAAAAACTACAGCAGATTTTATATTTACATATTTGCCATATTCACATATATTATCGTGCACTTGAGCTGCAAGTTCTCTAGTTGGTGTTAATACTAAAGCACGTAATGGTCTATATTTTGGATGTTTGGTTTCAGACAAATATTGAAGCACAGGTAAGGTAAAAGCCGCTGTTTTTCCAGTACCAGTTTGTGCAGATGCTAGTATGTCTTTTCTTTCTAGAATTAGGGGTATTGCTTTTTGTTGAATTGGAGATGGGGAAGTATATCCTTTTTCTTCTATAGCTTTTGTAAAAGCTTCTTTTACTCCTAGTAATTTAAAACTCATAGTTTTTTTTAGAGAAACAACCAATATATGTTGTATCTATATTAGCAAGCAAATGTACCTTGAATCTTTTTGATTGTATCTAATAAATAAAAAAAAGGTGCTTTTCGGCACCTTTTTATTTAATCTTGTAATTTTTTTTAGCTTCTTCTTCGATATCTATCTCCGCGATTTCCTAGTCTGCCTCTAAAAAGACCTAGAATAAATAATATTATCACAGCACCAGCAGCACCTTTAATTATATCACTTACCACACCACTTCCAATTTTTATTCCTAATTCGCCAAAAGCCCAAGAGCCAACAAAACTTCCAGCAATACCAATAATAATACTTAATAGTAGTCCATAACCATTGTCGCTCATCAATACGTCAGCAATGTAACCACATATAGCACCAATGATAATAGTATATAAAATACCAGATTCAAAAATTTCCATTTTTTAAAGTTTTTTAGTTAATGTTTCAAATTTACACCAAATTAAAAAAAATATTTAAAAAAGAATAAGGTTGTTACTAAATTCCTATATTTTCGTGGTAATTAATGAATTTTAAGCTTTTAAATTATGAAAAATATAATTTGTAATCTTCTATTTTTTCTATCCATTGCTGCTTTTGCTCAGCAAAAAACAACAGGTGCATCTGAAGTAATAAATGCTCTTGGAGAAAAAGAAAAGTTAGAGAACAATTCCGTTGTAAAAAATATCTCTTTAAAAAATATTGGGCCAACAGTAATGAGTGGTCGTGTTGCAGATATTGATGTTAACCCTAATAATCCAACAGAATTTTATGTTGGTTATGCTTCTGGAGGTTTATGGTATACCAACAACAATGGTACAACTTTTACTCCTGTACTAGATAATGCTCCTACCCAAAATATTGGTGATATTGCTGTAGATTGGGATTCAGAAACAATTTGGGTTGGAACAGGAGAAAAAAACTCTTCGCGTTCTAGTTATGCAGGAATTGGAATACTAAAAACTACTAACAGAGGCAAAACTTGGTCAAATGTTGGTTTAACAGATTCGCACCATGTAAGTAGAATAATTATTAATCCAAATAATAAAAATGAAGTTTTAGTTGCGGTAATAGGGCATTTGTATTCATCTAATAAAGAAAGAGGGATTTTTAAAACTACAGATGGTGGAAAAACTTGGAATAAGGTTTTATACATTGATGAAAATACTGGTGTAATTGATATTGAAGCAGCTCCAGAAAATTTTAATGTAATGTATGCTGCCTCTTGGGAAAGAGAACGTAAAGCATGGAATTTTGATGGTGATGGTAAAAATTCTGCCATCTATAAAAGTACAGATGCTGGAAATACATGGACAAAAATTTCTGAGAAGAATGGTTTTCCTGAAGGAGAAGGTGTTGGAAGAATTGGTTTAGCAGTTTTTAATGAAAATGTAGTATATGCTTTACACGATAGTCAGTTTCGAAGAAAAAAGACCGCATCAAAAAGTAGAAATTCCCAATCTCTTACAAAAGAAGACTTTAAAACCATGTCTAAAGAAGACTTTATGAAGTTAGATAATGGCAAGTTAAATACCTACTTAAAAATGAACGGATTTCAAGAAAAATATAGAGCAGAAAATGTTAAGCAAATGGTTAGTGTAGGTTCTGTTAAACCTGTAGACCTTGCAAAGTATTTAGAAGATGCAAATGCTATGTTGTTTGATACTCCAGTTATAGGAGCAGAGGTTTTTAAAACAACAAATGGCGGTAAGTCTTGGAAAAAAACACATAAAAGTTTTCTAGAGGGAGTTTATAATTCGTATGGCTATTATTTTGGAGAAATTAGAGTAGATCCTCAAGATGAAAACGGAATTTACGTCTTAGGTGTTCCAATAATTAAATCTAAAGATGGGGGAGAAACATTCACAAATATTAGTGCAGAAAATGTACATTCAGATCACCAAGCACTTTGGGTAAATCCTAACAAAAAAGGGCATATTATTGATGGAAATGATGGAGGACTAAATATCTCTTACGATGATGGTGAAAATTGGATTAAATTAAATAATCCTTCTGTTGGGCAATTTTATGCAGTATATGCAGATACACAAAAAAGCTATAAAGTATATGGAGGTTTGCAAGACAATGGGGTTTGGGTGGCAGACCATAATGCAAGAATGGACAAACGTTGGCATCAATCAGGGCAAAACCCTTATACCTCTATAATGGGTGGTGATGGCATGCAGGTTCAAGTAGACGAAAGAAATCAAAATATTGTATACACAGGTTTTCAGTTTGGAAACTATTTTAGAATTAATAGAGCAACAGGAGCAAGAACTTACATTCAACCAAAACATACATTAGGAGAAAATCCTTATCGTTTTAACTGGCAAACACCAATTTTACTATCCAAACACAACCAAGACATCTTATATCTTGGAGGTAATAAATTACACCGTTCTTTAAATAAAGGAGATGATTGGGAAACTATTTCTGACGATTTAACAACAGGAGGTAAAAAAGGAAATGTAGCTTATGGAACCTTAACTACTATTGCAGAAAGTCCTTTTCAATTTGGTATGTTATACGTAGGTTCAGATGATGGTTTAATACATGTATCTACCAATGGTGGTGGAAGTTGGCAAAATATAACTGGTACTTTACCAAAAAATTTATGGGTTTCTAGAGTTGTAGCTTCTGCTCATAAAAAAGAACGTGTGTATGCTACTTTAAACGGGTATCGTTTTGACGATTTCACTCCTTATGTTTATAGGTCAGATGATATGGGAAAAACATGGAAGAATATTGGCAAAAACGTACCAACTTCATCTGTAAATGTAATAGAAGAAGATCCTGTTAACGAAAATGTTCTGTACTTAGGAACAGATAATGGCTTGTATGTTTCCTTAGATATGGGGCAAAGCTGGAATCCGTTTAGCAAAAATTTTCCAGCAGTTGCAGTGCACGATGTAGTTGTACAAGAGCAAGCCAAGCACCTAGTAGTTGGTACTCATGGTAGAAGTATTTATTTGGCAGATATTAGTCACATTCAACAAATGACAAGCTCTGTTTTAACAAAAGACACGCACGTATTTGCCGTAAATTCTATACGAAAAAGAGCAAGCTGGGGAAGTGCTAGAAGTATGTGGTCTAGTGTTTATGTGCCTTCACTTAACATTCCTTTTTACAGCAAAACAGCTAAAAATTTAATGGTGGATATTTATCATGGAGATACCAAAGTAAATTCAATTTCTATTGCTGCCAATAAAGGATACAATGTATTAGATTATGATGTAAGTTTCTCTAAAAAAGGAGTTAAATCTTTTGAGAAAAAAACAGGTACAAAGATCTCTAAAGCCAACAATGGTTCTTATTACTTACCAAAAGGGAAATACCAAATTAAGATCGGAAAATCTACACAATCTTTTGAGATTAAGTAACACTATACCTAAAAGCACGCTACTTATTGTAGTGTGCTTTTTTTCTTTAAATAACTCTGCACAGACTAGTCTTTCAGATTTTTTTAAACTTTCCCCTCCAAAGCGTATTTGGGTGTTATTTCATCCTTTTAAAGCAAAGAAGTCTCTAGAAATCTCAAAAGAAGTTCAAAGAATTTCCGATTCTATAAAGTCCACGAACCTTTTAGATGGCGATGCAGCTGGTGGTCAAGTAGATGCGTTTAGACATGCGTATTGGATGGCTAGATTAAAACAAGAAATAGGAGAATCTGCAGCAAGATCTCTAGGAAAAGCGCACGAAAGAGAAAACTATTTAACCTTTAAAAATAACCGGCTAGAAGATGGTGTAGTTCCAGATAAAATAGCCTCTGATATGGATTTATGGAACAATGAACAAGGGTTACAACTAGTATCTAAAAAATCGCTAATAAATAAAAAAGCCCTCATTTACAAGATTATTAATGCAATACAATCTGGAAAAATGAAAATTATTAAAAAAGATGCAGAAGGTAATTTTTTAGAATGCAACGGTAAGGTTATAGAAAAGAAGTCTTTACTAAAAAAGTGGATAAATACTAAATGCTTGGTAGATTCTAATTCAATTATTTAAAACTGTTCTAAATACATGTTAAATCGGTCTAAAATCTTTGGGATAGATAGACTTATACTGTATTTTTGTAAACAAAATTTTAATCAAACGAATAATGAGCGGATTTTTTAAATCTTCAATTGGAAGAAAGGTTGCCATGGCACTTTCGGCATTTTTTTTAATGATTTTTCTTCTACAGCATTTAACAATTAATATTTTATCGGTTTTTAGTCCAGAGTTGTTTAACGAGGTTTCTCATTTTATGGGTACAAATCCTGTTGTTCAATTTGCATTACAGCCAGTTTTAATATTTGCTGTTGTGTTTCACTTTGTAATGGGTTTTGTTTTAGATATTAAAAACCGAAAAGCAAATGGTACCAGTTACGCTAAAAACAATGGAGCAGCAAACTCTACTTGGTTTAGTAGAAATATGGTGTTAAGCGGAATCACAATTCTTGCATTTATTGCCCTACACTTTATCGATTTTTGGTTTCCAGAAATTAATACCAAGTTTATCCAAGGAGATTGGTCAGGAACTATGGAGGGTGTAGAAGGATATAGATATCATGAAGAGTTAGTTCATAAATTTATGAATCCAGCTAGAGTTGCTGCATATGTATTAGCATTTATATTTTTAGGGTTGCATTTAGCACACGGTTTTACGTCTGCTTTTCAATCTGTAGGAGCAGCATCATTACGCAAAAAACTAGCCACAGTTGGTAAAGCCTATGCAATTATAGTTCCGTTAGGTTTTATTTTTATTGCACTTTATCATTTTTTTAACCATTAATTAGAAAGAAATTATGGCTTTAAATTCAAAAGTACCAGAAGGTCCATTAAAAGATAAGTGGACATCCTATAAAGACAAAATTAATTTAGTAAATCCAGCCAATAAGCGTCATATAGATGTAATAGTTGTTGGTACTGGTTTGGCAGGAGGCTCAGCTTCTGCAACCTTAGCAGAGTTAGGATATAATGTAAAAGCATTTGCTTACCAAGACTCACCAAGAAGAGCACACTCTATTGCAGCGCAAGGTGGTATTAACGCAGCTAAGAACTATCAAGGTGATGGAGATTCTACCTATAGATTATTTTACGATACTGTAAAAGGAGGAGATTATCGTTCTCGTGAAGCAAACGTATATCGTTTAGCAGAGGTTTCTGCAAATATTATAGACCAATGTGTGGCACAAGGAGTACCTTTTGCAAGAGATTATGGTGGTTTATTAGACAACCGTTCTTTTGGTGGAGTTCTAGTATCTAGAACCTTTTATGCCAAAGGACAAACTGGTCAGCAATTATTATTAGGGGCTTATTCTGCAATGAACCGTCAAATTGCTCGCGGTAAAATAGAAATGTTTAACAGACACGAAATGTTAGACCTTGTTCTTGTTGATGGAAAAGCAAGAGGTATCATTGCACGTAACTTAGTAACTGGAGAAATTGAACGCCACTCTGCACATGCTGTAGTTATTGCTTCTGGAGGTTATGGAAACGTTTATTTCTTATCAACCAATGCAATGGGTTCTAATGTTACTGCTGCTTGGAAAGTTCACAAAAAAGGAGCATTTTTTGCAAACCCTTGCTATACGCAAATACACCCAACTTGTATTCCACGTTCTGGAGATTACCAATCCAAATTAACGTTGATGTCAGAATCGCTTAGAAATGACGGCCGTATTTGGGTGCCTAAAAATTTAGAAGATGTTAAGGCAATTCGTGAAGGACGTAAAAAACCAACAGACTTGTCTGAAGACGAAAGAGATTACTATTTAGAAAGACGATATCCAGCTTTTGGAAACCTAGTACCACGTGATGTGGCTTCTAGAGCAGCAAAAGAAAGATGTGATGCTGGTTATGGCGTGAATGCAACAGGAGAAGCAGTATATTTAGATTTTGCTGCTGCCATAGAAAGATATGGTAAAGAACAAGCAAAAGTAAAAGGTATTAGCAATCCTTCTAAAGCTCAGATTACAGAGTTAGGAGAAAAAATAGTAGAAGCGAAGTATGGAAACTTATTTCAGATGTACGAGAAAATCGTAGACGAAAATCCATATAAAACTCCTATGATGATTTATCCTGCTGTACACTATACCATGGGTGGTATTTGGGTAGATTATAATTTAATGACAACCATTCCTGGCTGTTATGCAATTGGTGAAGCAAACTTCTCAGACCATGGTGCAAATAGATTAGGAGCATCCGCATTAATGCAAGGTTTAGCAGATGGTTATTTTGTTTTACCATATACCATTGGAGATTATTTAGCAGACGATATTAGAACAGGAAAAATTCCTACTGATACACCAGAATTTGATCAGGCAGAAAAAGAGGTTAAAGATAGAATAGAAAAGCTAATCAACAATAACGGAACCAAATCTGTAGATTATTACCACAAGAAATTAGGTAATATTATGTGGGAAGAGTGTGGTATGTCTAGAAATGCTGAAGGATTAAAGAAAGCCATAGAAGACATATCTGCTTTACGTAAAGATTTCTGGGAAAATGTTTCTGTACCAGGAGATGCTAACGAATTTAATGAGCAGTTAGCAAAAGCTGGTAGAGTTGCAGACTTCTTAGAGTTAGGAGAGTTATTTGCTAAAGACGCTCTAGAGAGAGAAGAATCTGCTGGTGGACACTTTAGAGAAGAACACCAAACAGAAGAAGGAGAAGCAAAAAGAAAAACAGAATACCAGTTTGTTTCTGCTTGGGAATATAAAGGAGAGCCAAAAGATGCAGTATTGCATAAGGAACCTTTAGTCTATGAAAACATTGAAGTAAAAGAAAGAAGTTATAAATAAAAAAAGACAAAATGAATTTAACACTTAAAATTTGGAGACAGAAAGACTCAAAATCTAAGGGTCAAATGGTAGACTATAAAGTGTCTGACATTTCAGAACATATGTCTTTTTTAGAAATGATGGATGTTTTAAACGAACAACTAATCGCAAAAGGAGAAGAGCCAGTAGCGTTCGATCATGATTGTAGAGAAGGTATTTGCGGTATGTGTTCTATGTATATTAACGGTGAAGCACATGGGCCAGATAGAGGTGTTACCACCTGTCAGTTGCACATGCGTATGTTTAAAGATGGAGACACAATTACTATAGAACCATGGAGAGCAGCTGCATTTCCGGTAATTAAAGATTTAGCAGTAGACCGTTCTGCTTTTGATAGAATTCAGCATGCAGGTGGTTATATTTCTGTAAATACATCAGGAAACACGCAAGATGCTAATGCAATTCCTATTTCTAAAGAAGCTGCAGATACAGCTATGGATGCTGCAACATGTATTGGTTGTGGTGCTTGCGTAGCTACTTGTAAAAACAGTTCTGCAATGCTATTTGTAGGAGCAAAAGTTTCGCAATATGC
>CAYZDK010000057.1:0-11654 GCA_964477255.1 uncultured Polaribacter sp. | reverse complement strand
TATTCTTGGAATATGTTCATTTCCTTCAATACAAGAGAAAGACCTAATCCATTTTGTGTAAGGTTTTAAAATTTTCACCCTTCTTTCTACTTGTGCTTCTGTAATAGTATCTCCTGGTTCTTGACCATCTTCATACATACTAAAACAGATACCGTGCATTCCCTGCTCTAAAGTATTTCTCCAAAGCTTTGTCAATTCGTCAATAGATTGCAAATCGGTAAAGTTAACTCCTGAAGTGTTGTTAATTTTTAAATCTTCAAATGAAAATTTTCTCTCTTCTCTATAAGACATTTTTTAATTATTTAATTTTTTACAATTCACCTCTTCTAGCGATAAGTTGTTCTTTAATTTTCTTTGCTTTCTTTTCATTTAAACTGTAATTCCACATTACCCAAACTGCTAGTGCAGCAGTAACTGAAGGAACTAGAATATCTGCAATTCTTAAGTTGTTCATTGTTTCTAAAGACTGTTCAGTAACATTAGGATCAAACCCTACTATACTTAAAATAGCTCCTCCTAAAACTAATGCAATCGATTGCCCAATTTTTACCATTAACCAATAGATAGCACCAAATGTTCCTTCTTTTCTTGGCATTCCGTTTTCTAATTCATCTAAATCACATACATCTGCAGTCATACTCATCATTAATGTAAAAAGACCTCCCATACCAAAAGCAAAAAAAGGTATTGGAATAAAAATAAGCCAAGGTACTGAAGTACCAGGATCAATACTAAACCAAGACATTCCAATATTATCTAGAATAGGATTTATTGCTTCGAAGACTGAACTTACACCTGCATCTAAAGTTTCTCCAAAAGAAGTTTGACTAAATTGGTTATTTAAATCTTTATCAAAGCCCCACCATTTCATGATATAGCCAACAATTGAAATAATGGTTGAAATAATAAAAGCTTTTCGTTTTCCAAACTTACTAGCCATTTTAGAAATTATTGGAATAACTATAAATGCAGTAATCATGGCATTTATGGTGTTAAACCAAGCAGGCCATGTCCCTGCCATTTCGTAACTACCACTGTACATGTAAAAAACAATAATAAAAACTCCAAAAGCTGCAACAAGTTGAAAACCGTTGAATACTAAAAATGTAGCACTACATAAACGCATAAAAGGTCTATTCTTAGAAACTTGTTTAATACCAGCAAGCAAATCTTTCATATTCTCAGCCAATGATTTAAACGAAATTTCTTTCCTGTTTTCCATATTGGCAGAATCTATTCCTTTGCAAAAAAGTGCAGGTAGCACCCCAAAAACAACACATAATGCCCCAACAATTAATGCCATAGTTCTTACACCTTCTGTTTGGGTGTTAAAAGTTTCGGTGTCTGGAATAATAACATACAACCACGGAACAATCATCCAAGCTATTTGCCCCATAGTATTAGAAAAAGCCATTAGTCTTGTTCGCTCGTTATAATCTGATGTCATTTCATACCCTAAACCCACCAAAGGTGTTGCAAACATGGTATTACCTATTAGAAATAATAATTGCAATACCATAACGTGCCATATAATATAGGTTTGAGAAGCGTTATCATCTATTTGCCACATTAAGAAAAATAAGATTCCACTAATTATAGCACCAACAAAAATGTATGGTCTTCTTCTACCCCATTTAGACTTGGTATTATCTGAGATAAAACCCATTATTGGGTCTGTAATGGAATCAAATATTCTAGGAAGCCCTCCTAATAAACCTGCCCAAAGAGGATCTACTCCCCAAGCTGTAAGTAAAAAAAATTGAATAAAAACTCCAAGAGTTCCTGGCAAAATATTTAAAATAAAATGCCCTGCACCAAATGCAGCTTTCTGCCCCATAGGTACTTTATCTTTTAAAGGTGTTACATGGTGTTGCATATAGTGTATTTATATCATTCTTTTAATTGTGATTGTTTGTAACGATTGCTTTTTCATTTTAATTGAAATGTTTTTTTCATTCAATACTAACGCAACATTTTTATCTTCTTGGGTTTCATTAAATAGAACAACTGCGATAGAACCATCGGTATTTTCTGCTGCAGTTGCCATAATTGCATCATTAGACAAGCTAACATCAAAAACAGTAGCTTCTGGACGAATGAAACGACTAAAGTGTGATAATGTGTAAAATAAAGGCGTAAAATAAACTTCATCTGTCTCTGGTTTAACTATAACTGGAGCAATACACCAGTTTTTAAACCAATTTGGTCCTCCTTGCGTATCCAATACCATATTCCAATCTATCCAGCCATCAACGTAATTATTTAAGCATCCTATAATATCTCTAGCATACCTGTTAACTGGTGCATACTTTGGATGCATGTGTTTGTCTTCTTCAGGAGCCCAATCCCAACCCCAGTCTGTTGCTTCTTTTTTCCAATACCAAGCATCATCTTGCCATTTTGGCACTTCTGCATCTACACATGCTTCAGATTGAATTAAATGTTTATTTGGTGCTTTTTTGTGAGCATATTGTAGCTCTTCTGGGAAATAATGAAAAGTACTCGCATACCAATGAATGGCTGTACCATCAAAATATTTTGTAGATTCTTCTGATTGAAATTGAGAATCTACCCATTCTTTTAAATGTTCTCTATTCTGATCGTATCCCAAGATTTTTACAATTGGAAAATCTTTTTCTAATTGTGGGCCTAAATGGTTTTGAACAAAATTGGTCATTTCATCTGGAGTATAGTGCATACTTTCCCAATTGTTTCCATTTCCAAGTGGCTCATTCTCAACTGTAAAACCCCAAATATCTATACCCTCTTTTCTATAAGCTTCTACATATTTAGAGAAGAAAAGTGCCCAAGTATCGTAATATTCTGGAAGTAATTTACCACCTACCCAATTGTTATTGTCTTTCATCCATGGAGAGGCTGTCCAAGGTGAAGATAAAATTTTGAAACCATCTTTCGAGACAGACATGGCATCTTTAATTAAAGGAATAATATCTTCCATATCTTCTTTAACCGAAAAGTGTTTTAATTCTATATCTCCAGGAATTGGAGCGTAAGAGTACTGACTTAAAGAAAAATCGCAAGAATTCATATGTGTTCTTGTAAGTGAATATCTAGAGCCAGATTCCCCAAAATATGCCTCTATTATTTGATTTCTTTTCTCTTTACTGAGTTGCTTTAACAAATAAGCTGTAGATTCGGTAAATGAGCCACCAAATCCTGTGATTTTTTGTCTTTTTGAACTTGTGTTTAATTTTACTTGAACATCTACATTCTCATTAGTTTCAAAAGAGTAATTTTCTATCTGAACTAAATTATTACCTGCTGCTGATGTTTCATAAACGTCAATTAAAAGTTCTTGCTTTTTTAAATCACAATTTGTTAGCATAATTAATATAGTAAAAAATAAAATTGGAGATTTTTTAGTCATAATTCTGGTCTATCTTGGGTAATTTGTATTTGGTGCCGATACAGTTTTCATTAATGCATCTTTATCGCCATTAAAAGTCTTTTTAATTTCTTTTCCATCTCTTTTTAATCCTTTGAAAGTTCCATTATCAACCAAATTCCAAATAGGATATTTTGCTTCGCCTTTAAGGTTTATCAACCCAAAATGGTTTTCAGATCCCATAGGATTTGCAGCATCTTTCCATTGCTCATCAAAAGCTTCGAAATAAAAACATGAAATTCCTTCTTTACTAGTCCAATCTCTCATGTATTCATAATACAAACCTTGCTTATATTCATCAGAGGCTCTAGAGCCATTAAAACCATAATGCCCATCTGAAATGGAAGACCATCCTGTTTCACCAATATGAACAGTTTTGGTTGAATCTATACTATGAACATATTCTACAACTTTTGTGTACAACTGTTTTGCTTTATTTGCAGCGCGAATCATAGCTTTGTCTACTTTTTCTATGTCTGATAATTCTTTTTCTTCTTCTGGTATTTTCCAAAATTCTGGTACATAATGGGAATAATGGTATGGATAAGTATGCATAGAAACGTAATCTACAGCTTTAATTAAATCTTCTAGATCTTTTACCTTGTAGCTATCATCTCCACCACCCCATGATGAAAAATCATCGGAACTTGTAATCCATAAATCTTTAGACAACTCGCCTCTGTTTTTTAGATCTTGTAAATGATTTACCCATTTTAAAATAACATTTGGTCTAACAAAATAGCTAGTTGCCCATGTTACCATAGCTTCATTTCCAACGGCAATTATTTTAACAATTTTTGGATATTTTTTCGCTAACGCAACTACTCTAGCAATTTCGCCTTCATTCTCTGGACTTTCTATATCGTGGTTGGGAGTCTTATCTGTCCACGCATTTAAACAATCTATCCAAGCACCTAGCATTACATACATCTCGAAAGATGGATTTTCTTGTTTTAGCTGATGTATAGCTTCTAAAACATTTGATGCATGTGGGAGTTTTGGTTGTACATTATAGGTTCTTAAAATTCGAATACCCATAGCATACATAATTTTTATGTCTTCTTTTAATTGTGCTATGGTTGGTTGAATTTCTCTTGTCTTTTCTCTATAGCCTCCATAAGAAATGGCTAAATAGTTTGGATTTCCTAAAATATCTGCTGCTGTAAGTTCTTTATTCGTTTTCAAGTTATCTTCTTTAGTTTCTTTATTTATACACGATACCATAAAAAATAGGCTTAGAATAAGTGAAAGTATAGTAGTATTTTTTTTCATTTTGTGTGTTTTATGGCAACTTAAATTTCTACTTTTAGTATTGCAAACCGTATCCAAAAGGATATAAAGGTTCTATAGTTTTATCCCAAAAGTTTGGGCCGTACTTGTTGGACTCAAAATCATCTATTGATTTTGGCCAAGAGTGAGGCAATTTTCCTTTAAAACTATTATCTCCAAACAATACTTCTGCAACGCCTTCACCTTCAGAACCTGGCAGCCAGGCTGCTACAAATGCGTCAGATTGTTCTATTTGATTGGTAACAACCATTGGTCGTCCAGAAATTAAAACCACTAAAGTTTTAATTCCTTTGTTTTTGTAATAATTTATATAGTTTTGGTGTTTTTCTGAAAGCGTTAAAGTAAGTTGATTAGAATCGTGCCCTATATCTCCGAAAAATTCTGCATAAGGTGGTTCTCCAACAACAACTATTGCCAAATCAGCATCTTCATGATTTTGAGTTGCATTAACATCATAAGCAACTTTTCCTTTAGCCTGTTTTTTTATTCCATCTAAAATGGTAGTTGCGCCTTTGTAGTTTTCTTCTGTTCCTTGCCAATTAACAGTCCAACCTCCAGATTGAAGCCCTGCACTATTTGCATGTTCACCAACAACTACAATCTTATTTGTTTGTTTTGAGATAGGTAAAACTTTGTTATTTTTTAGTAACACTAAAGATTCTCTAACTGCTTGTTTTGCTATTATTCGATGTTCTTTAGATCCGATAAAGCTGATAGTTTCGCTGCTTGGAAAAGGTTTATTAAACAGATTTAATCTAAATTTTTGTCTTAAAACTCTTCGAACAGCGTCATCTATTCTAGACATTTTAACAGAACCATCTTTTATACCAGCAATTAATCCACTATGAACATCATCTAAATCTCCATCTACAGCCATTATAACATCTACACCAGCATTAATTACATCATTTCCACCAAATCTAGAATACGCTTTCCAGTCTGAAACTACTATTCCTTCAAAGCCCATTTTTACTTTTAAAGTATCTGTAATCATTACTTTATGGGCATGCATAGAAATTCCATCTAGTTTATTAAAGGATGCCATTATAGCTCCAATATTTTTTTCTACTGCAGCTTTATATGGTGCTAATAGTCTTTGATGTACTTCGTTTTGACTTATTGTAGTTTCACCACCTTCTATTCCATAATCTGTAGATCCATCTCCTACAAAATGTTTAGCAGTTGCTATAACATTTTTTCCATACTCCAAATTTCCTTGATGACCTTTAACAGAAGCTTTTGTTAATTTGGTTGTTAGTTCTGAGCTTTCTGAAAATGCTTCATACACTCTTCCCCATTTTTCATTATACGGAATTGCCACACATGGTGAAAACACCCAATTAAAGCCTGTTGCTTGGCTTTCTATAGCTGTAATTTTTGCACATTGTTCAACCAACTTTTCATTATGAGTTGCACCTAAACCTATATTATGAGGAAAGATTGTAGCACCTTCAAACGTGTTTTGCCCATGAACAGCATCTACACCAAACAATAGTGGAATTCCCAATCTAGTTGCCAATGCTTTTTCTTGTAATTGAGAAAACCTTTGTTGCCACTCAAGTGCATTAGAACCAGGTAGAGGGCCTTGTGTATGAATAATAGAACCTATAAACTTCTCAGAAACTTCGATATCTGCATTTTCTTCAAAATGTCTAATTTGAATCATTTGCCCTACCTTTTCTTCGAGAGTCATTAAGTTTAATAATGAATCTACTTTCTTTTCTATTTGATCTTTCTTTGAAATCATTTTTGGTTTACATGCGCCTACAGCAACTAATAGAAATAGTAGTATTTTTAGATAGTTGCATTTCATTTATTTATCTCTTTAATGAAACTTTAATCTTATTTATTGAATTAGTTCTTTTAAATACTTTATTACTATCTTCTTTATTTAAAGAGTTACCTTCTACTTTTTTAATTTCACCTGATGTGTATTCTATTTGTATAGTATCGTTGTCTGACAGAGAATAGATTATTGGAATTTGACAATAAGTAAACGCTAATTCGTCTTTTTTAACTAGTATACTTTCGTTTTCATTGTTTACATTTATGTAAACAAAATTTTGATTTCTTTCTAAAAATTCTGAATTCTTTAGCAGACTTGGTTTAAAAGTTAACTTTCCTTGATGTACAAATACACCCAATTCTCCTATTCTAGACAAAATATCTTCTTTTACTTGCCCTGTCATTCCTGGTTGTTGTGCCCCTTTTGTAGCTGGTGTGTGTGAATACGCATCTGTAGGAAAAGCACCATACAATTTTGGTGATTTATGCACTCCTATACCAGCATTTATTTCATAATAATGATCTAACAGCTTTCCTATAATAACCTTATCTGAGTTTGAATTAATGGCCAATAAACAGTTTTCTTGAACAGCCAATAATAGTTTGGAAACCATGTGCCAATAAATAGAGCCTAATCCCTCATAACCAAAGAAAGTACCAGATCTACCAGTAAAGGATTTATGATCAAAAACTTCTTCAAAAATTTCTAACACTAAATTGTAATCTTTTTCTTTTAGAGCATTATATTTCTCAGGTAAATTATCTAGTGCTTTTTTAACACTATTTGCGTTATTAAAATTGCCGTTAAAATGATAGTTACCACTTATATCTTTTTCTATAATTGCCTTATTATTATTAGAAACCAATTGTTTTAATAAATCTGATTTCTCTACGCTTTTATTAGGAATATTATTTTTATCTAAAAAGGTAGGCAGCTTTTTATTAGGGTATAAAATATAACTGTATTGATCTGGTCTAAAAAGAACACTTGATTTTAATCCATCTAATAAGGATAATGCTTCAGAAGGATGTAAAAAACCAGAGCTTAAAACAGCTACTTGACCTTCTAACATTTCAGGCAAATAAGAAATAGAAACTTCGTTTTCATTATTAATAGTCATTAAGTTATAAGCATGATACATATTATCTTCTCGCTTATTGGCTTTAATACTATGGTCTATGTATTCTTTTAAGGTACTGCAAAAAGAAGTTAAAGTTTCTTTTGTTAATTTGGCTTTAATTGCACTAAATCCTTCGTTATAAATTTTAGTTCTATAGGTGCTTGCAGGTTTTCCTAATCCGTCTAAAACTTGTTTTCGTTGCTTATCTGTAAAGTTTTTCTGTAAAATATCTCTATTTTCTAGTAAAACATTGAGTGTTTCTGAGAATAATTTGTAAACTTCTTGAGATAATTCATATGAATTTTCTTCGGAGTTTTCTATGATTTCTTGAAAGAAATTAATGAATCTTCTTAGATAATATAAGGTTACCATAGAAACACCATTTCCAACCAAAGCGTTATTAGCATCATTCCATTCAGGTCTTTGGGTGTTAAGCCAAATTCCTCCTTCAGGAATAAAATTAGAAACTTTAGCCAATACAGTTACTAATAACTTTTCTATTAAATTTACTTTGTAAATGGTATTGGTTTTATCTCTTAAAAGTGCTCCATCTGCACCAAGTTCTTCTCTTCGTTTATCTATTTTAGCATTTAAAGCATGATCAAAATCAATAGTATCTTTTGAGTTCTCTAAGATTTTTTCGTAAGGTTTTATAACATATGGCACGTTTGCATACACAAATACTTTTTCATTAAATAACTGGGCAAGTTTAGAAGGATAATAACTTTCAATAAACTCTAAAAATTTCAACAAATAAATAATTTGGTGATCTCCCCAATAGCCTATATAAGACCAAGGATCATGCTCTTCAATAACTTCCCAATCAAACCCTCCTTTTGTGACTCTATAAGGGTTATAGCCTTCAAATGTTGTTGCATTTAAAAACTTATGTATCATATTTTCTATAAACTCTGGGTAAGAATGAGCTAATGCCTCCCAATTCTGAAAGATATCTCGCCAGTTTCCTTCATAATCTAAAATTTTAGAACCATCTATTTCGCTTCTTGTGTTTATAGAAAACTTATTCCATGGTCTACTTGGATCTCCATGCCTTCTACTAAATTTTAGTGGTAAATATTCTAGGCAAAGTCTTTTAAAATCAGAATTAGTTTCTTTTTCGGCGATTTGTTTGATATAACTTAAATCAAAAGTGTCTGGAAGATTTTCTAAGTCACTATTTTTCTTCTCATACAAGTTTTTATTTGCATTTGCTATGTATATAACAAAGTCGTTTTTTTCAATAGTATAGTTATCATCAAAAACACCACCTCTCATAATATTAAACAAGGTGTTAGAAAAATGACGATTATTGATTAAGGGGTCATTGGTTAATTGCAAACCATCAGAGGATGCTGTTAACTGAATCAGTTTTTCAGTACCACGCTTTATAGAACTTTCTAGAGTTGAAATAACATTACCAGTTCTTATAAAATCGGACAATTCTATTACATCTGAAACAGTTTGGTTTACGTTTGCTACAGTATACCATTCTTTGTTTTCGTTAGCTTTTATAGTTAAATTGTCAGACACTAGATAGGCTCCTTTTTCTGCCTTAACATCCAATTCTTGATTAACATCTTTTCCTTTTCGAAATTCATTTATCTGTAAGTTAGATAATAAATATCTTGGATTTTCTAAACCATAAGACCATGCTGTATTTGCTTTTAAAGCTTCACTTGGTTCTGCTTTATCTACAATTATTGCACTGAGAGCAAAAATTCCTAAACCAGATTTAAGCTCTAATTCGCTTCTTTTATATGCGTCTACTAAATTACTTCGAATTCCTTGTAAATCTGAACCAACTCCAAATGGTAAAATATCTTGAAAACCATCTAATAAATAAACTGCTATTTTTTTATTTGAGTTATTAGAAAGCGAGGCTTTTCTAATAAACCCATATGCATCACTAGAATTCCATTGGTATTTAAAAGTGACTTCTAAGTCATGGTTTATCTCTTCAAATATTATTTTATTACCATAAGTATTTTTATAAATATTTCTAGATATTTGGTATTTGCCAGACTGTCTTTCTGAAAATGGTTCCCATAAGTAATGTATATCATCCTTTTTTATTCTAAAAATAGATTTACAACCAGTACTTTCTGCTAAATCTGTTATCTTATCGTCTGTATAATAAGGAAAAAAAGAATATTCCGCATTTTTTCTTCCTGCAGTTAATCCTCCATTGCTAGAAATAAACATCCAGTGATTAGAATCTGAAACAATTGTCATAAAAAATGGACGCATTTTGTGCGTGTTAGATATTTTTAAGAAAGTCTCATCTTTAATTTCTACTCTTTCTAGGGTAATTTCTTTATCAATATTTTTTGATATTGCCATTCAGTGTTGAATTTATTTGTTGTGCATGTAAGAGCTAAAAATAGATTTTTAACCCTTGTGTTTTTGATTAATTAATTAGTGTTTTTATTTAGATGCATGAATTCTAAAACAGCTTTATCTCCTCTAGCTTTTAAAACAGCATCCATTAAATTAATATTCTTAAAATGATTCTTAAAGCTACTTTTAGAACTTGTAAATGGATTAAATTTATGTACTTCTTTTAATGCATAATAAGAAGCTCTGGGATATAGAGTATACAGGCCCATTTTATTCGTAGGCCCTTTAGCTGCAATTCCAAACCATTCTTCATTCATATTTTTATCTCCTTTCTTTGCTTGGTCTTTACTGTAACCATTACTAGGCCAATTTGCTTTAGTATCGTGAACATTTGCATTTTTCCTTTCATCAAAACCTGACTTAAACCAACCATCGCTTGACTGAAAAGTAAAACCTCCTAATGAGTTTTGTGCTTTGCCTAAACCATAGGCATTTTCGTAGATTTCTTTCCAATTATTAACCATATAATAGGCCTGCATTAACTGATCTTCTTTATTATCTCTTGCATTATATGCGTCTGAACCAAATTCTGTAAAAAGAATTGGCTTACCAAACTCTTTATTTACTTTTGTAAAAGCATCATAGAAAGATGCTCCACGATACATGTTTGTTCCATAAATATCAATATCTCTACATTCTTCAGCAATTATATCTAGATATAATAAATCGCCATTACATATACCAACTGGTTGAGAAAGCCCTACTTTTTTCATAGCTACAGCTGCATCATTAAAGAGCTTATACATTGCTCTTGCTTCTGCTCTTTTAGCCCTATCGTTATCATCAATAACTATACCTTCATCCGTTTCCGCACCATCCCAAGTAAGATGATAATTGTTTTCATTTCCTAACATGAATAGAAGTAATCCAGGCGTATTTTTATATTTATTAGCCATTTTTACAGATTCTTGTATTAGATGTTTTCTAACTTCTTCTTTTGCATATTTAGTTTTTGGATACCAATTGTTGTCTATTGTTACTCCGTATGCACCAAATTGATGATTAATCATAGTATGAATACCAAATTTTTCGTAGATGTAGGTTATCCATTTAGGAGGCATTCCAATATAAGTTCGTAAAGCATTAACACCCATATTTTGCCATAGTGCCATTTCTTCATCTAAGGCTATCTTTATAATATGATCTGGTTTTTCCCAAAACTTAACATTTAGAACATTGAAGCCAATAGGAACATAATCCCAATTTATACCATTTACAATAAAATCTTTACCATCTACAACTAACTTGTATCCTTTGTTATCGTTAACAATAGATACATTATTACCCTTGGATTGTGAAAAGAGGTTAAAGGTTGATAAAAAAATAATTATATGTAAGAGAATATTTTTCATAATTATTTTATTGGATTTAGATTAGCAATTAGAAAAAAGCGAAATAAGTGTAACAAATTCGTTGTAGGGTATGAGAAAGACTGATTAATTACTTAATCAGTCTTTATTTTCACTTTACAATAAATTACTCTATCTCGATAATAAACCACCAATCGAATTCTGCATTGCCATCAGTAGTTCTTAGCAAAAGTTCATTTGGAACTCCTCTATCGAATATTTCATATTGATGACTTCCTCCTGTGTAATAACCAATAAAAGCATTATCCGATAAATTAATTGTTTCTACACCTCCTGGAGCTGTTA
>CAYZDK010000056.1:0-12146 GCA_964477255.1 uncultured Polaribacter sp. | reverse complement strand
TACTTTTGTACTGGTGACAAAGGAGAATTTGATAAAGATGGTTTCTTAAAAATTACAGGTAGAACTAAAGAAATGTTTAAAACATCTGGTGGTAAATATATTGTACCACCATTATTAGAAGGTAGATTAAAACAGTCTTTATTTATAGAACAAGTTATGGTTGTAGGTGAAGGAGAAAAAATGCCTTGTGCTATAATCCAACCAAATTTTGAGTTTATCAAAGAATGGGCAGAACACAAAGAGTTAGATATAGATTTAAATAACATCTCTCAAGATCAAAGGGTTATAGACAGAATTAAAGAAGAGGTAGATGAAAGTAACCAAACTTTTGGTAAATGGGAACAAATTAAAAAGTTTGAACTTACTCCAGATGAATGGACCATTGATGGTGGTCATTTAACACCAACCATGAAAATGAAAAGAAATGAAATTAAAGAGATCTACAAAGACCTCTATGAGAGACTATACAGTTAACAAAAAATCCCAAACTTTGCAAAGTTTGGGATTTTTTTATGTTATAAGCTAGCTTAAACTAGAGAGTTTTAATAGTGCATCCAATTGCTCTCGTTTCTTTTTTAGAAACTTCTTTTCCTTCTAGTAATTCATTAATTGCATTCTCTACGTATTTTTCTGTTACAGCTTCAGGGTCTCTAGAACTATTGTCTACTGCACCTATATATTCTACTTTCATATTTGGCTTACTAACTATATAAACGTGTGGCGTTCTAGAAGCGCCAAATTTTGGATATACTTTTTGGCCTTCATCAAACAAATATGGAAACGTAAATCCTTTTTCTGCTGCTCTAACTTTCATATCGTTAAAACCATCTCCTTTAGAAGCTGCTGGATCATTTGGATTTATTGCAATAACAGGGTAACCTAAAGGCTTGTATTTCTTATCTAAGGCAATAATTCTATCTTCGTTTGCAACAGAATACGGACACATATTACAGGTAAAAATGATAATAAAACCTTTTGCATTTGTGTAATCTGCCAAAGAAACCATAGAATCGTCAATATTTTTAAGACGAAAATCTTCTATTATATCTCCTATTTTGTAGCCTGCTTTCGGTTTTGTAGTAAATGCAAACGTAAGTAGTACCATTAAAACTAAAACAGGAATTCGTTTTATAATTTTCATAATTTTTAATTTAAAATAGATAATAATTCTGTTTCTAATGTGTTGTAATCAAACGATTTCTCGAAAAACTTTCTGTTATCTTTATTATATAGTAATGTTGCTGGTAATGCTCCACTCCATGAAGAATCTATAGCTTGTATCCAATAATCTTCATTCGTATCGTCTAAAAGTATTACTTCAGATTTTAATTGTTTTTTATTTATAAAGGGTATTAATTTATTTTCCACTTGTTTCGGAAAATCTAAACTAACTAATAAAACCTCTACATTTTTTGATTTATACTTTTGGTTAATTTTTTCAAAATATGGCAACTCTTTTACACATGGAGCACACCAAGTTGCCCAAAAATTAACTACATAAGTTTTGCCAACTCTTTTTTCTAAAAGAGGTTTTAGTTGGTTATAATCTACAGTTTTAATAACTGTTTTTACAGCCTCTTTCTTAGTTTTCTTCTCCTGATTGTTAGATGTACAACTAAAAATTAATAAGAATGATATCAGAAAAAATACATTTTTCATAAAGTAAACTTAAAGCTAAATCTGTTGATAATTAAATAATTAACTTTATTTAACAGACTTACTTAAAAATATCGTTTAACACTTTTGCAAGTCGTAAACCTCCTAATTGTAGTTGTCTTCTAACAATATCAAAATTTTCATAAGAATATCTGTAACGTAAATTATCTCCATCATCTACACTCTTATAGATATCTTTTGTTAGGTTGTGCACCTCTGCCACCCAATCTCTTAAAGTACCCTTTTGTATGTATGCTATTTCTTTCTTAGATAATTGTTGTGCATTATTAGCTAACTCTAAATAACTCATATTAAAAGACGCAATCATTTTAGTATCCCAAACACTATGCAGGTTAGTAGGGTTACCAAACCACTCTACTTTAATATCGTTACCTCCCCTATCTTCTCTTCTACCAATATGCATTGGTTGGTGAAGATCTCCTATAAAATGAACCAACATTTTTAAATAAAAAGCCTTGTCTTCTCTAGATACATTCTTAGCTTTTAACTTAGAAATACAAGTTTCTATGCCAACTACTAAATCTCCATTCGGATTTTTCTCAGAAGCATCATAAGTCTCATCAAAAGACATATTTACGTAATGCCAAGAGCTATATTTTCGAAAACTATCATCAGACTTAATTTCATCTGCGTATGTAGAAACAAATGCTAAAGATTGTCCATTCAAAATTTTCTTTATTTTTCTTTTTGCTCTTTTAGTTAAATGATTTTCAGCTATTTTACCAGTAACTCTATGTCCATTTTGCCCCCAAATTGGTACTTCTTTATTTGTTGCGTTAGTAAACAAAAACAAAGGTAAAATCAATAATAATTTGTAATTCATCGTAGTTTTTTATTTGAGAAACAAAAATAAGGAATTATCAAAAAAAGTAATTTTTATATTCAAATTTATTTTAATATATTTACAATATCATTTTAATATCATTTTAAATTTACATCTTATGGAAGCTGAAAAAATAATTAAACCTGCAAATGGTTATTTAATGTTGGTAATAGTACTTGTTCTTTTTATAGGCAGTATTGTTTTGGCCATTCAAGGAGAAAATCCTTTTTACTTAATTGTTACTGCCGTAAGCTTTTTGGGTTTATTTGGTTTTATTCTTGTAAACCCAAATACGTCTAAAGTTATTTTACTTTTTGGAAAATATGTTGGTACAGTTAAGAAAAACGGACTCTATTGGGCCAACCCTTTTTACACTAAGAAAAAAATATCTTTAAGAGCTAGTAATTTTGATAGTGAACGATTAAAAGTAAACGACAAACTAGGAAATCCGGTAATGATTTCTACCATCTTAGTTTGGAGAGTTACCAATACCTACAAAGCTGCTTTTGATGTAGATAATTATGAAAATTTTGTTCGCGTGCAAACAGATGCTGCAGTAAGAAAATTAGCGAGTATGTATCCTTATGATAATTTTGCAGACGAAGGTGTAGATGAAGATATCACCCTACGCTCTAGTGTTAATGAAGTTTCAGATGCTCTGGAAAAAGAGCTTGAGGAGCGCTTAGCAATTGCTGGTATTGAAGTGTTAGAGGCTAGAATTGGTTATTTAGCTTATGCCCAAGAAATTGCTTCTGCAATGTTAAAAAGACAACAAGCTACTGCAATTGTTGCTGCAAGACACAAAATTGTAGAAGGCGCTGTTAGCATGGTAGAAATGGCTTTAGAAGAACTTGGTAAAAAAGAAATCGTTGAGTTAGATGAAGAGAGAAAAGCTGCAATGGTTAGTAACCTAATGGTTATTTTATGTGGAGATAAAGAAGCTTCTCCTGTAGTTAATGCAGGAACTTTAAATCAATAATAATTGAATACCAATCAAGTATATAGTATAGCTATCGGAAGCTCTTTAGGAACAAGTATAGGAACTGTAATTGGAGCTGTGAACGGAAATATTGCCAATAGTTTAATCTATGGCTCCATCATTGGCTCTATAATTGGCACTGTTATAGCTTTTACAATATTAAAAGATAAAAAAGAATAAATTATAATGAAAGAGTACAAAATATCTAATGGTATTATTAGAGTTACAAGCTCTGAAATCTATTTTAAATATCATTTTTATAAATACTTTTTAGATTTTATAAAATTCTTTGGCTGCATTGGTCTAATTATCAAATTTTATTATAAAGTAATCGCATATGATACGTTAGAAGGTTTTTATGAAAAATTTAAAGTAGTTATTTTCGGATTAGCATCCATTGCCCTTATGTATTTTTTTCTTGAAATAATCTTTAAAAAAGTTTGGAAAAATAATTTAGAAATCGAAGATTTAAAAAAAATTGAGATATATGGTATGCCTATAAGTAATGATGAACATGATGAAGATGACAAGATTGAAATCAAAATAATTGCAAACAACAATAGATTTAAAAAGTTTACAATTAAATATCACCAAGTATGCATGCTATTAGATGAATTTAATAACACTAGAATTACAGTAGAACATATAAATTAAAAATAATTATTACCATTATAATGAAAGAATATAAAGTAGTAACATTAAAATTAGGGTTTAGAAATAGAACTCAAAATTTTGAAGATTTACTAAATCAATATGCTAGAGAAGGTTGGATATTAAAAGAAATGCCAACTAATTGGAATGCTATTGTTTTAGAAAGGAATAAAAATAGATAACCAACTTTTAAATACATAAAAGTGAAAGTTTTTAAAGAAGAACAACGTTTTACACAATTATGGTTTTTAACCATTATGGGCATAAGCATTTTAGTACCAATTGGTATTTTAATAAACGAATATAATAAACAAGATAGCGATTTATCATTGTCTTCTATGCTATTAATTATACTGTTTCTATTAATATGCATTGTACCAATCTTCTTTTTTAAACTTAAAACTAGAATAGATGAAATTGGAATTCATTATCAGTTTTTCCCGTTTCAATTAAAATTTAAAACAATAAAATGGACAGAGATAACTCATGCATATGTTAGAACTTACGATCCGATTGGCGAATTTGGAGGTTGGGGATTAAAAGGTGGTTGGTCTTCTAAAAAAGGAAAAGCTATAAATGTTTCGGGAGATATTGGCATGCAACTAGAATTAACCAATGGTAAAAAGTTATTAATTGGCACCAACAAAAAAGAAGACGCCATTACAATACTTAAAAACTATACCTATAAACTAAAAACAAATGCTTAAAGTAATCACATTCTTATTTATTGCACTGAATAGCTACGTATGTAATTCCTCTGAAATTATTTCCGAAGAAATTACAATTCGTAATGGTAATATTATTTTACCAGGAACTTTAAGTTATACAAATCAAAGCTCAGCTTTAGTAATTTGGGTGCATGGCTCTGGAAATATAGACAGAAATGGAAACCAAAAAGGCACATTTGTAAATGCTAATTATATAAAACAATTTAGAGATGAAATCAATAAACATAAAATTGCCTTTTTTAGTTTTGATAAAAGAACTGCGACAGAATCTAACCTAAAAATAATGCAAAAAAAAGGTGCTTTATTTACAGATCTTGCTGATGACGTTTCAATTGTAATTAATCATTTTAAAAAGACAAAACGCTTTTCGCAAATTATTGTAGTAGGCCATAGCCAAGGCTCTTTAGTTGGCATGCTATCTTTACAAAAAGCAGATAAGTTTGTTTCTATAGCAGGTGCAGGAGAAACAATAGACAAAACAATATTTAGACAGGTTTCTAATCAAAATGAAGAGTTAGGCCAGCTATCGCAATCATATTTTAAAGAATTAAAAGAAACTGGAACTATAAAAGAGGTAAACCCTTTTTTAGCAAATTTATTTTCAAAACCCAATCTTCCTTTTTTAGCATCTTGGCTAAAAATAAACCCAATTGAAGAAGTTAAAAAAATTACCATTCCTACATTAATTATAAATGGCGATAAAGATTTACAAGTTCAAATTAAAGATGCAGAAAATTTATACAAAGCAAAACCAAATGCAGAATTAGTAATTGTTAAAAACATGAATCATGTTTTAAAATACATAGAAAAAGAAGAAGACAATATGAAATCTTACATGGATCCAAATTATCCATTGTCTAAAAAATTAATAGAAACCATTGTAAAATTTGTAAATAAATAATGGCAAAAAAGAAAGCATTTGCCCTTCGCATAAATGAAAAGATGATGAAAGCGATAGAAAAATGGGCTGCAGATGAATTCCGTTCTACAAATGGACAAATTGAGTGGATGCTTATGCAAACACTCAAAAAAGCAAATCGTGAACCTAAAAATGAAGAATAAAACCTTTAAAGCTTACTTCAAAAAAAGAACGCCCAATTAATAATTGGGCGTTTTTGATTTTGTATATTGGCTTTCTAATTTTAATAAATTACAATAAAACAATGAAAAAATTTGTCGCTTTATTCTTTTTACTTACCACATCTCTACTCTTTTCCCAAGAGTTTTCTATGGATTTGGTAAAAAACATGAAACCTAGAAGTATTGGCCCTGGTGGAATGTCTGGTCGTGTAACAGCAATAGAAGCTGTAGAATCTAATCCTGACATAATTTATGTTGGTACTGCATCTGGTGGTATTTGGAAATCTACCTCTGGAGGTGTAAAATGGGAACCTATTTTTGACAAAGAAGTAACTGCTTCCATTGGTGCTATAGCAATTCAGCAATCTAATCCAAGTGTAGTTTGGGCAGGAACTGGTGAAGGAAACCCAAGAAATAGTTTAAATGGCGGATATGGAATCTATAAATCTTTAGACGGAGGTAGATCTTGGAAATCTATGGGGCTTGAAAAAACAAGACACATTCATAGAGTAATTATAGATCCTACAAATCCAAATATTGTTTATGTTGGTGCAATTGGCTCTCCTTGGGGTGAACATGAAGAAAGAGGAGTATACAAAACAACTAATGGAGGAAAAACGTGGAATAGAATTTTATTCAATAATATAAGAACAGGGACTGCAGATTTAGTTATGGATCCTAAAAATCCAAATAAACTAATTGCTGCAATGTGGGAGCATAAAAGAGATCCTTGGTTTTTTAAATCTGGTGGTGAAGGAAGTGGATTATACATTACACATGATGGAGGGGAAAACTGGAAAAAAATTACAGATAAAGAAGGATTTCCTAAAGGAGAATTAGGTAGAATTGGTGTTGCAATTGCACCTAGTAATCCAGATATAATTTACGCATTAGTAGAATCTAAAAAAAATGCACTATACAAGAGTGAAGATGGTGGTTTTACATGGAAAAAAGTTAGTGATAAGCCTGGTATTGGAAACAGACCTTTTTATTATTCCGAAATTTATGTAGATCCAGATAATGAAAATCGTTTATACACAATTTTTACGTATGTAAATGTGTCTGAAGATGGTGGAAAAAGTTTTTCAGAATTAATGCCTGCTTATGGCGTATCTAATGGAGTGCATCCAGATCATCATGCTTGGTGGATTCACCCTAAAGATGGCTCTTTAATGATTGATGGAAATGATGGTGGATTAAATATTACAAGAGATAAAGGTAAATCTTGGAGATTCATAGGCAATATTCCTGTGGCACAATTTTATCACATAGCTGTAGATAATGAGTTTCCGTACAATGTTTATGGAGGAATGCAAGATAACGGATCTTGGAGAGGACCTGCATACGTATGGAAAACCCAAGGTATAAGAAATTCTTATTGGCAAGAAATTAGTTTTGGAGATGGTTTTGATGTTGTACCTGATAAAGACAACTCTCGTTATGGATGGTCTATGAGCCAACAAGGTTCTGTTCTTAGATACGATTATTTAACTGGAAACAATTATACTGTAAAGCCAACGCATCCAGATCCAGATGTAAAACTTCGTTTTAACTGGAATGCAGCTATTAACATAGATCCTTTTGATAATAGCACTCTGTATTTTGGAAGCCAGTTTGTTCATAAATCAACAGATAAAGGGTTAACATGGAAGGTTATTTCTCCAGATTTAACCACTAATGATCCAGAAAAACAAAAACAATCTGAAAGTGGTGGATTAACTATGGATGCTACAGGAGCTGAAAACCATACTACGATTTTAGTAATAGAACCATCATTATTACAAAAGGATGTACTCTGGACAGCTTCAGATGATGGATTAGTTCATATTACAAAAGACGGAGGTAAAAATTGGGAAAATGTTACTAAAAACATAAAAGGACTTCCAAAAAATAGCTGGATAACGCAAATTAAAGCATCTAAAAAAAATAAAGGAGAAGCTCTTTTAGTAGCTAATGACTACAGAAGGTTTAATTACGAGCCTTATGCTTTTAGAACTAAAAACTATGGAAAAACATGGGAAAGAATAGTTGACGCCAACGATGTACAATCTTACACCCTTTGTATAGTAGAAGATCCAGAAAACTCTAATCTTTTGTTTTTAGGTACTGATGATGGCTTATATATCTCTGTTAATGCAGGAAATTCTTGGACAAAATGGACAAATGGTTTCCCAACAGTTTCTGTAAAAGATTTAGTAATTCATCCAAGAGAACACGATCTAGTTATAGGTACATTTGGAAGAGCAGCTTGGGTTTTAGACGATATTAGACCGTTAAGAGCTTTAGCATCAAAAGATGCGACATCTAAAAAACTAGCACTTTTTGAGCCACCAACAGCTTACCAAGCTTCTTATCAAGAACCTACAGGAAGTAGATTTGGAGCAGATGCAATGTTTAATGGAGAAAATAGACCTAGTGGTGCTATCATTTCTTATTACATAAACAAACCAGAAGAAAAGAAAGCTAAGGATACTGAAAATACGGTAAAGCATGACTCTATAAAATTAGAAATTTTTGATGGAGACAGATTAATAAGAACTCTAAAGTTTAAAGCTCCAAAAGAAAATGGCGTTCATAAAACTCGTTGGTTCTTAAGAGAAAAAGGAGTTGCAAGACCTTCTAGAAGAATTAGAAAATCTAAAAACGAACCTGGAGGTGTTACAGTTAAGCCTGGTACCTATAAATTAAAAATGTCTTATGGAGATGCTGTTTCTGAACAAAATATTAAGGTAAAATTTGATCCTAGATTAGAAATATCACAGGAAGCAATCAATCAAAAATATGAGGCCAGAAAAGAAATGGAAGCATATCAAGAAAAAATGGCTGCTGTTGTAAAACAACTTGTAGAGAGTAAAAATACAGTAGCATCTATAACTAACTCGCTTAAAAAAGAAGACAAAGAAAAGTTTAAAGACCAGTTAAAGTTAGCCAAAGAAACGGATAAGAAAATTGAAAGCTTAATTGCTGCATTTTTAGGTAAGATAGATAAAAGACAAGGAATTACTAGAAATCCTGAAGTTACAGTTAGTCAAAGATTTAGTTTAGCAAGTAGATACATAAGTTCTCGTTTTGGCGAACAAACTGCTACAGAAACAAAGTTAAAAGAGCAATTTGTAAATGCTTTTAATGAGGCCATTAAAAACACAAATACCTTTTTTAATAATGAATGGTTAACGTTTAAAAAGCAAACTGAAAACATTAAGATTTCACCTTTTAAAGAGACTAAAATTTTTAAAGTAAACTAAGTAAAAAGTTAAATCAGTAATAAAGACAAATTGTACTAATGAGTATTTCAGAAATTAATAATGACATTCCATTATTTGCAAACGACACTATAATCTTTGGTGTATTGTGTGTAATCTTAGCAGGTATTTTTTATAGTTCCAAGCTTAAATCATTTGAAAAATTTTATAAAATAGTTCCTGCATTACTACTTTGTTATTTTGTGCCATCTATCTTTAGTTCTGTAGGTGTAATTGCAGATAAATGGATTGATGTACAAGCTACAATTGTGCATCTAAATTCATTATATGGTAATTTAGATAATGTTACTGATTTAGCTTCTTTAAAAACATATATCACAACTAACGGAATAGAAGATTCTGTATACAACCAATTTACAGGCAAAAGCAGTTTATACTATGTTTCTTCTAGATTTTTGTTACCAGCATCATTAGTTTTACTAACCATTAGTATCGACTTAAAAGGGGTTTTTAAATTAGGCCCTAAAGCATTAATTATGTTTTTAACAGCTACTATTGGTGTTATGATTGGAGGCCCTCTAGCAATTGTTTTTTTCAAATACGTATCTCCAGATATTTTAACACAAGTAGAAGGAACAGAGTTATGGAAAGGACTTTCTACTGTAGCTGGTAGTTGGATTGGTGGAGGTGCAAATCAATTAGCAATGAAAGAACAATGGGAAGTAAGTGACAGCCTTTTTAGTATTATGGCAGTTGTAGATGTTTTAGTGGCAGAAGTTTGGATGGCTTTTCTTTTAATTGGTGTAGCAAAATCTAATGCCGTAGACAAATGGCTTAAAGCAGATAATTCTTCTATAACAACCTTAAAGAATAAAATGGAAAAATTTACTTTAGAAACTGCTAGAGTTCCATCTTTTAACGATTTAATTATCCTTTGTGGTATTGCATTTGGTGTAACATCTATTGGCCATGTTGTTGGAGATAATTTAGGAAGCTACATTAATAATAATGTTCCTGCTTTGGTAGATTTTGGATTAGGTAGTTCTTTCTTTTGGTTAATTATTACTGCAACAACCTTAGGAATAATTCTTTCATTTACGAAAGTTAAAAATTATGAAGGTGCAGGTGCTAGTAAAATAGGAACTGTTTTTATTTATATTCTTGTTGCCTCTATAGGTATGAAAATGAACCTAAACGCAATTGTAGAAAATTTAAGTCTATTTGCAATTGGTTTTGTATGGATGATAATTCATGTTGGATTGTTATTTCTTGTAGCTAAAATTATTAAAGCTCCGTATTTTTTCTTAGCAGTTGGCTCTAAAGCAAATATAGGTGGTGCTGCATCTGCACCAGTAGTAGCTGGTGCATTTCATCCATCTTTGGCCCCTGTAGGTGTACTTTTAGCAGTTCTAGGGTATGCACTTGGAACTTATGGTGCATTCTTTTGTGCCATAATGATGAAATGGGTAAGTTAATAGAAAAAATGATTAGATTTTTTTGAATAAATATGCATATTTGCAACCTTAAAATTAATGTATGAGAAACATATTTGCTTACATCATAATCTCTTTACTTGTAATGTCTTGTTCTTTAGAAAAAGAAGGCAACATGAAAGTAACAGGAACAATCAAAGGACTAAAAAAAGGTAAATTATACCTTCAAAAGATGAAAGATACGTTATTAGTATCTGTAGATTCTGTTGCTTTAAATGGCAGTAATGAATTTACATTATCAGATAATGTAGAGTCTCCTATTATTTACTATCTAACTTTTGATGGAAATACAACGGATAAAAGAATCTTATTTTTCGGCGAAAAAGGAACAATTACTATCAATGATGAAATAGAAAAGTTTGGTTTAAACCCAGTTATCTCAGGATCTAAAAATCAAGAAATATTAGACCAGTTTATAACTGTTAATAGTAAATTTCAACAGCAAAATTTAGAGTTTATCAAAAAAGATTTCGAGGCTCAGAAAGCAAAAGACGAAAAGTTACTGGAAGAAATTGAGAAAGATTACCAAAGCTTACTTAAAAGAAAAATCTTGTATACAACGAATTTTGCAATTACAAATGCAGATTATGAAGTTGCGCCATATATAGGCTTAACTGAATTATACAATGCGAGTATTAAAATTTTAGATACTCTAAATAACTCACTTACACCAAAAGTGAAAGCGTCACTTTACGGTAAAAAGTTTGACGAATACGTAAAGAAAGTAAAGAAAAACGAAGAGCAATAAAGAACTTTTTATAAAATCAAAAGCCAAGCATAAAGCTTGGCTTTTTTATTTATAATAATAAAATTACAATAAACAAAGTATCTTAAAATTTCAATTTTTCGTGTTTGTCCCATAACCCCCAATAAGCACCAACATCACCTTCTGCACCCACTTTCCATGATTCATCAAATGATGAAAAATAGAACATTTCTATATTTTCTCTAGCAGACCATACTTGAGCGTTAATAAAATACTTCATGGTATTTTCTGCATTAGAGTGTGCACTTCCTAAATTACTGCCTTGGCTTGGCCATCCTGTTTCTGTAATAATAACCTTTTTGCCTTGCCCTGCTTCTGAAGCAATACCAAACATTTTCTGCATATGATTTAGAGAATACTCTATATCACAACCTTCCCAGTAAGGGTAACAATTGGATAAAATAACATCACAGGCTTCTGTTATTTTTGGTCTGTGAGAAAACTCATAATAAGCATCTACATAACCTACAGGTATATTCATTCCTTTTAGCGCGTCTTTAACTCTATAAATATAATCTAAGAGCTCCTGTTCTGTTAAATCTTTTCTGTAAAGTACCTCATTACCAACAGCAGCAATATCTACACAACCTTCCTTTGCCAATTGAACCAAACCTTCTATCTCTTGCTCGTTTTTCTCCATATCGTCTCCTAACCAAGCACCAACTAAATTTTTAATTCCGTGTTTTTTAGCTATTCTTGGAATATGTTCATTTCCTTCAATACAAGAGAAAGACCTAATCCATTTT
>CAYZDK010000055.1:0-12261 GCA_964477255.1 uncultured Polaribacter sp. | reverse complement strand
CCATTATCTGTAGCTCCAGTTCCACCATCCCAAGAATCAAAATGTGCAGAAAGCATTACATATTCATCAGGCTTTTCTGTTCCTTTAATTTCTCCAATGACGTTAAAAGCAGGAACTTCTCCTAATTCTTTAGATTCTGCAACAATTTTAATTACTGGTTTATTGCCATATTCAGCCAGTCTATACAACATTGTATAGTCTTCTAACTCCATATCTACAGTAGGAATTTTTTTTGTTCTTGCACTAAATATTTTATTAACACCAAAACCCCTAGACCAATTACAAGAAACAAGACCAACTGCACCAGCTTCTTCTAAAGCACCAATTATTGTACGTGTATTATATCCTGTTCTGTTAATATTTGCTCTCCATTCTCTCAACATAGCTGCTCTGTTATCTTTCATTTTTTGAAAAGATTCTTCAGTTGCGAATTCTTCCCAATTATAATCTGGACGTCCAGTTGGTTGATTCATAGAAATTAGTACAATTTTCCCTTTAATTGTAGACAACCACTTTTTAAAAGCGTCTTTATTTTCAATATTACTTGGCAAAATAGTTACTTCTGCAGTTACACCTTTGCTTGAAGTACTGGGATTCCAAGCCAATTGAGTACCATCTAAAGATTGAACTCTTGGACTTATCATATCAATATGAGTGATACCTCTTTCCCAACCACGCCATGTTCCATAGTTTTCTTGTCTAGCATCAATACCCCACTTTTTATATTGATTAATAGCCCATTTACTAGCATGCTCCATTTGTGGTGTTCCTACCAATCTTGGCCCTACTACGTCTAATAACTCATGACCTAAACGTTCTAATTGAGAATTTTCATTAGCTTCTTTTATAAATTCTTGAATTATTTCATCTTTATTTTGTGCCATTATAGCAGTTGAAGCCATAATAAATAACACAAGAACTTGTACTGTTTTTTTCATCCTGTAAATTTTGAATTAAAATTGTTGTTTATTTTTTATTTCCAAATATAATAAAAGAATAATAACATAGATTTGATTCTAAGCAAAGAGGTTAATAGGTAAAAACTATTTGTAATTAATTAGTTATAATTTTTACATGTAATTACACTAAGATTGATTTCCAAGAAAAATTATCTTTTTACACAAATGTGCATTACATGTATATTTTATTTGTGTTTGCCTACCTCAAAACCATGCTTACCTAAGTATTGATTTCCACTATTAATTGCATCTTCTTCTAAAGTAGTTGCCATAGAATCATTCCATCTATTTAGATAACCAAATAATGAGATAACCCCAAGCATTTCTACAATTTCACCTTCATCCCAATATTTATATAATTCTTCTTTAATCTCGGCATTTACTTGATTAGGAACTTGGCTGGCTGCTAAAGAAAAATCTAATGCAGCCCTTTCTGCTGCCGAAAAAGCTGAATGTGTTTTATATTCCCAAATATTATCTAGTTGTTCTTGTTCTGCACCATAACGTTCTGCTGCTCTTATGGCATGTGCCTGACAATATCTGCACCCTGTAGCATTACTAGAAACCCAAGCTATCATTCTTTTTAATGCAGAAGTAACGCGCCCTTTATTTTCCATTACAGCTTTGTTTAAATTGATAAAAGCTTGCGAAATTGCAGGTCTTCTTTGCATGGTTAAAACCGAATTAGGACAAAAACCTAAGGTTTCATTAAAAAATTCTGCTAATTTTTTGGTTTCCATATCGTGCTCAGCACTTAAAGGTGTTACTAATGCCATGAGATTATTTAACTAATTAGATTGATGTTTGGTATATTTTGATTGTCGCTGTTAAATCTGCTGGAAGATACTACTTTTAGTTTAAACTTAATACTGTTTATCTAAGTCTAGTTTTGTTATTTTTGTAGATAAGATTTAAGAAAATAATAATTATGACTAAAAATATTGTGCAGACGAAATGGTCTCAAGGTTCTCAATTTACAAGTAATAATCCAAGTGGTTACTCACTTACAATGTTTGATGCTTCTGAAGAGCAAGGAGAAACCGTTGGTTTTGGCCCTAAAGCACTAATGCTTTCTTCATTGGCAGGTTGTTCTGGTTTAGATGTGGTTTCGTTATTAAAAAAAATGCGAGCAGAAGTTGCTGAATTTACTATTGATGTTACTGCAGAATTAACAGAAGAACATCCAAAATACTATAATAAAGTAAAAGTAGATTACCATTTTTCTGATGCTAATCTAGATCCTGATAAAATACAAAAAGCAGTAAACTTATCCGTTACAAAATATTGTGGTGTTATGGAAATGTTTAGAAAATTCGCAGAAATAGAAACAGAAATACACCTTCATGAAATAACAAACTAATATTCTAAAAACATATGCTATGAGATGGAATATAAAACCGGATCCAGATAAAGAGATTGTTAATCGTCTAGCAAAATCTCTATCTGTAAGTCCTGTATTAGCTAAAATACTTTGCCAAAGAGGAATTACATCTTTTGAGGAAGCCAAACACTTTTTTCGTCCGAAATTAGAGCAACTTCATGACCCTTTTTTAATGAAAGACATGAACGCTGCTGTTTCGAGAATAGAAAAGGCAATTAACAACAAAGAAAACATTCTAATTTATGGAGATTATGATGTTGATGGAACCACTGCTGTTTCTTTAGTATTTTCTTTTTTAAAAAAAATTACCAATACTATTGCAACTTACATTCCAGACAGATATCAAGAAGGATATGGAATCTCTTACCAAGGTATTGATTTTGCAGAAGACAATGACTTTTCTTTAATTATTGCACTAGATTGCGGTATAAAAGCCATAGATAAAATAGCGTATGCTACTAAGAAAAATATAGACTTTATAATCTGCGATCATCACAAACCTGGAAATGAAATACCTAATGCTGCTGCAGTTTTAAATCCTAAAAGAGAGGATTGTAATTATCCTTTTGATGAATTGTGTGGCTGTGGCGTTGGCTTTAAGTTAATTCAAGCCTTAGGAGTAAAAAGAGGATTAACCCTAAATGATTTGGTTCCTTATTTAGATTTAGTAGCTACTGCTATAGCTGCAGATATTGTACCCATGAATGGAGAAAATAGAATACTTGCTTATTTTGGGTTACAAGTTATTAATTCTTCCCCCAGAAATGGTATTAAAGCATTAATTAAACTAGCAAAGAAAAGTTACCTTACAATTACAGATGTCGTGTTTATTATAGCTCCAAGAATAAACGCTGCAGGCAGAATTAAACACGGAAACTATGCTGTTGAGTTATTAACAGAAATGAATTTTAATGCTGCAATAGATTTTGCTAAAGAAATAGAATCTTTTAATAGTGAAAGAAAAGATTTAGATAAACTAATTACTAAAGAAGCCATAAAACAAATTAAGAATAATAATGAAGAAGATAATTGTACAACTGTTGTTTATCAAGAAAATTGGCATAAAGGTGTTATTGGCATTGTAGCTTCTCGTTTAATAGAAACCTATTACAGACCTACTTTAGTTTTTACAAAAAGTGGAGAAATGCTTGCTGCTTCTGCAAGATCTGTAAAAGGTTTTGATGTATATAATGCACTCCTTGAGTGTGAAGAATATATAGAGCAATTTGGTGGACATAAATATGCAGCAGGACTAACACTACACCCTAACAATTATTCTAAATTTAAGCAGAAGTTTGAAGAAGTGGTAGTGAATTCCATTGATAAAAAACTACTAGAACCTGAAATATCTGTAGATGCAGAAATTGAGTTTTCTGAAATTACACCAAAATTTTTTAGAATTATGAACTCTATGGCTCCTTTTGGGCCAAGCAATATGAAACCTGTTTTTAAAGCTACAGGAGTTCGCGATAACGGATTTGGTAAAACAGTTGGTACAGACTCCAGCCATTTAAAACTTAATCTTTTTCAAGGAGATAATAAAAACACTTATAATGCCATTGGTTTTGGATTGGGAAATAAATTAAAAGTAGTAAATAATGAGTTTGATATTGCTTTTACTTTAGATGAAAATGATTGGAATGGTTATAAATCTATTCAATTAATTTTGAAGGATTTAAAATAGTTCTTAAATTAGTCCAAATGGACTAATTTAATGGATACAAAAACTAAAATTAAAAAAGAAGCTAGAGGTCTCTTTAATAAAAAAGGAGTTAATGAAACTACGCTTAGAGATGTTGCTTATAAATTAGAAAAGAGCTATGGTAATATTACCTATCATTATAAAAATAAAGAACTACTACTAAAAGAAATATGCCTAGATTTTTCAAAAAGTGTACACAACATTACTAATAACAAGAAAAGCAGCAATTCCTTAATTAATTATTTTTCTTATTCTAGTAGTTTAATAAAGTACATGAATTCATTTGCATTCCTGCATTCAGATTATCTAAATATTTCCAGAAAATATCCAGCAATAAAAGTTATGTTAGACGCTTTAATTACAGAAATATATGAGAAAAAAATACGCCTTTTAGAAAGATGCAAACAAGAAGGTTTATTCTCAAAAAATTTAAATGCAAACTCTTTTAAAAGTATAATTGAACTAGAGTTTGGTCTTTTTTTACAACTTTTAATTGCAAATAACTTAAGGCTATCTTCAGCAGAAATTAATAGAAAGCTACGTAAAATTATATTTCCTTATTTAACAGATAAAGGAAAATTAGTTTACATAAAACTCTAAACATGTTGGTCTATTAAAATGCAATTTCCATCAGGATCAAAAAATACTATACTGGCTGGTCCATTTCCTGTTTCATTTGTTTCTCGCTCTAATTTAATATGATTTTCTTTTAAGTGTTTTTGAATATCTCGAATATCATCAAAAGATTCTAGCTCTTTAGCATTTTCATTCCAACCTGGATTAAAGGTTAAAATATTATTTTCAAACATACCTTGAAAAAGACCAACTAAAGCATTACCATTCTTCATAATTAAATAGTTCTTCTCTTCTTGGCCTGCAAAAACAGAAAAACCTATGGTTTCGTAAAAAATTCTAGATATAGATATATCTTTTACTGCCAAACTAATAGACATTGCTCCTAATTTCATAAATTTAAGTTTTTGGTTGTTCTTTAAAGGTAGTAATTAATTTTCTACACTCAACAAAACCATTCTTAACTCCATGTACGAAATGTCTTTATCGACTTTTTCTTTGAGTTCTGTTAGGTTTTTAAAATTAACTTGTTCTATTTGATCCAAGATTTTTTTATATCGTTTTAAAGGAATTAACTCTAAAACATCTACATCACCAGAAGGAATAAAAGTCATTAAATGGCCCTGAATAGTATTTATTGTTACCCCTCTTTCTTTGGCAATTTCTTTTGGTGATAATCCTGAAGTAAAAAGTTCTAGAGTTATTTGTTTAGAACTTTTTTTATGCTCCTTTTTTTGTTCATTAAAGCTATTTATTCCATTTTCTGTACAGTACTCTTCAATTACTTCCAATATTTCTTCTCCATATTTTTTCACCCTTGTTTTACCCATTCCTTTTACTTTTAACAAAGCTGATTCTGTTCTGGGCAAGTCTTCACATATGTTATATAATGATTCTTGCGTGAAAATTTGAAAATCCGGAATTTGAAGCGCCTCTGCTATATTACTTCTTAATTCTCTTAGCTTTAAAGCTAATATTGGATCTTTTTTTGAAGCTAGTTTTTTCCTTTTTTTTGGTTCTTTATGCTGTAAAACAGCATCTACTCTAACTTTAAGGTATTTTTGAGTTGTAAATCCTTCTTGCATTTTATCTAATGCAAAAAGTTTCGCTTCTAGTTTTTCTAAGAAATTATCAAATTGTTGCTTAAAATCTTTTTTTACATTTTTATTATCAGAAGAAAAAGTAATAGCATCAATTTGTGTTTTTATATTGCTTTTTGTTTCGTTTAGAAAATAATGAACTCCTTTCTTAAATCGATCTTGAATGGTACTATCGTTTTCTGGAAGTGTATTGTTAGATAAATTTTCTAATTGGATTTTAAAATTTGTAGCAACTTTTAATAAACTTTTAATCCCTTTGTCTTTTACGACTTCTAGCTGCTCAATTACATCTCCTTTTATTGTTGTTCTATTTTTGTAGTAGATATCTATCATCCTTTGCACTGGATACAACAAATGCTGAAAGTTAAAAAGTTCATGAATTAAATTAAGTTGAAAAGCTTTCTCTGAAGCCATTAAATCTTCTTCTGATGGATGATTCTCTTCTACACTTTCTGTAAAATCTGCAACACTACTATCATTAATAATTGCATTATTAGTTATCGGTGTTTTTAATACTAACCCTTCTAAAGAAGTACACCTGCTTAAAGCTACATAAGTCTGGCCATGCGCAAAAGATGCCTCTGCATCTATAATGGCTTTGTTAAATGTTAAACCTTGACTTTTATGAATAGTTATGGCCCAAGCTAATCTTAGTGGAATTTGTTTGTAAGAACCTACTGTTTCTTCTTTAAGCTCATTTGTATCTTCATTTATAGAATAGTTGATGTTTTCCCAAGTCACATATTCTGCAATAATTTCTTCATTTTCATCTTGACATTGCACGGAAACTGTGTTCTTAGAAATGGCTGTAACAACTCCAATCTTGCCATTAAAATATTTTTTTTCAGGAGACGAATCATTCTTTATAAACATTACTTGAGCACCAACTTTTAGAATTAAATTTTCGTCATTTGGATACGAAGATTCATTAAACTTACCTTCTACAACTGCATCAAAAAACATGGTCTTCGTAGTAAGTTTTTCAAGCTCTGTTTTGTTTATTGCATTAGCACGTTTATTGTGGGTGGTTAATGTTATAAAACCATCTTCTTTCTTTGGTGAAAACTCAGGATGGTAACGTGTATTTAAAATTTCTGCAGATTTAGTAGACAAGTTATCATTTCTAATCTCATTTAAAATAGTAATGAAATCTTCATTTTTTTGCCTGTAAATATGTTTTAATTCTATAGAAACTACATTTGCTAACTGAAAAGATTTACTACTAAAAAAGTACACTGTGTCATAGTAATTTCTGAGTAAGTTCCATTCGTTTGGTTTTACAACTGGTGCCAATTGTTGTAAATCGCCAATCATTAACACTTGTACACCTCCAAAAACTTTATCTCTATTCTTATACCTTCTTAAAACTTTATCTATACCATCTAACAAATCTGCTCTTACCATAGATATTTCATCGATAACTAGTAAATCTAGAGACTTAATTATATCTATCTTTTGTTTTGAAAATTTTCGTTGATTGTTTGAGCTTTGTATAGCAGCATCTGGTAAAATTGGGCCAAATGGCATTTGAAAAAAAGAATGAATGGTAACCCCTTTTGCATTAATAGCTGCAACACCTGTTGGTGCTACAACCACCATTCTTTTTAAAGATTCATTTTTTATTTTATGTAAAAAAGTTGTTTTTCCTGTACCTGCTTTACCAGTGATAAAAATGTTTCTATCTGTTCTATTTATAAAATTAAAAGCAAGTTCTAATTCAGGATTTTTTGACATAGCATTTATTAAAGAAAGTAATTTACAGGCAGTCTTAATCTCTTTTATAATAGGCTACTAAACTTGCTTTTTCTATAGTATTAGCGAGTATATTAAAACCAACTACTGGTGCATTTGTAGTATCTTCTAGCTCTAAATGTTCTACACTTAATGCATGAATTGTTATTATGTATTGATGAAAGCCATTCCCTACAGGTGGGCAAGGACCTCCATAGCCTTTTGTACCATAATCGTTTATACTTTGTATTGCTTTTTCTGGGGCTAGATTAGCAGAAGTATCACCAGCATTAGAAACTAATTGGTTAGTATCTGCAGGTATATTGAAAATTAGCCAATGCCACCATCCACTTCCAGAAGGAGCATCTACATCATACATTGTTATTGCAAAACTCTTGGTTTCTTTTGGAGCATTTTTCCAAGAAAGTTGTGGTGAAATATTATCTCCATCTCCACCAAAACTATGAAACTCTTGACTTTTATCGAATTGACCTCCTAAATTAGCACTAAATAGTGTAAATGTGTTTTTAGACATAATAATTTTTTTTTAAAAATAATACAAATAAAAATCCCAAGCAATTACTTGGGATTATAAAGTTATATCAAAAATTAGAAAATTACATTTCTAAAGCTTTTTCTGGATTATGATTCATTAAATGTTCTACAGGATTTTCTAAGGCTTCTTTTACTGCTACCAAAAATCCTACAGACTCTCTTCCATCAATTATTCTATGGTCATAAGATAACGCCACATACATAATTGGGGCAATAGTTACAGCGCCATTAACAGCAATTGGTCTATTAACAATATTATGCATTCCTAAAATTCCACTTTGTGGAGGGTTAATAATTGGTGTAGATAACATAGACCCAAAGACACCACCGTTTGTGATTGTAAATGTACCTCCAGTCATTTCATCTACTGTTATTTGACCATCTCTTGCTCTTAATGCCAAACGTTTTACCTCTGCTTCTACGCCTCTAAAAGACAAGTTTTCTGCATTTCTTATTACAGGTACCATTAACCCTTTAGGGCCAGATACTGCAATGGAAATATCTTGAAAATCGTGCATTACTTTGTAATCTCCATCAATCATAGAGTTTACATCTGGATACATTTTTAAAGCACGTACAACAGCCAAAGTAAAGAAAGACATAAACCCTAAGCCAACGCCATGTTTAGCTTTAAAATCTTCTTTATATTTTGCTCTTAAATCAAAAATTGGTTGCATATTAACCTCGTTAAAAGTGGTTAACATTGCAGTTTCATTTTTAACGGAAACCAAACGTTGTGCAACCTTTCTTCGTAACATAGAAAGCTTTTTTCTTTCTGAGTTTCTTGAGCCGTTTGTTGGTTGAGAACCCATTGATGGCACTGCTTTAACAGCATCTTCTTTAGTAATTCTACCATCTTTACCAGTTCCATTTACTTCTTTAGCATCTATTCCTTTTTCTGCAAGTACTTTTTTTGCAGCAGGAGACGCTGTTCCAGTTGCGTAGGTATCTTCTTTAGGAGCAGCTGCTTCAGGTTTTTTACTTTCTGTAGTAGTTTCTTCTTTTTTAGATGCGTCTTTATTCGAAGAATCATTTCCATCTGGTTTAGCAGCACTTGTATCAATTAAACAAACTACTTCGCCTACAGCAACTGCATCACCTTCTTCTGCTTTTAAAGTAATAACTCCGCTTTCTTCTGCAGGTAATTCTAAAGTTGCTTTGTCTGAATCGACTTCAGCAATAGGTTGATCTTTTTCTACATAATCTCCGTCTTCAACTAACCAAGTTGCAATTTCTACTTCCGTAATTGATTCTCCTGGAGAAGGAACTTTCATTTCTAAAACACTCATGGTATTTTTATTTTTAGTCTATTTTATTGATACTTTTCTTAAGCCTTGTTGTTATTATCAAAAACACTGTCTATAACAGCTCTGTGTCTCTTTTTAAATCGAGTACTAGATCCTGCAGCAGGAACAGCATAGTAATTTCTTGAGCGAACTGTTAAATCTTTTAATTCAAATCGTTGTAGCATGTAACTCCATGCCCCCATATTTCTTGGTTCTTCTTGTGCCCAAATATACTCTTCAACGTTTGGATATTTATCTATGGTTTCTTGTAATTTATCTTTGTGTAACGGAAACAATTGCTCTATTCTAATTAACGCAATGTCTTCTCGGTTTAATTTCTCTCGCTCTTCTAATAAATCGTAATAGAATTTACCCATACAAAATACCATTTTCTTTACCCCATCAGGATGAACTGTATCGTCTATAATTTCTTGAAATTCTCCATTTGCTAGGTCTTCTATTGGACTTAAAACTTTTGGATGTCTTAATAGACTTTTTGGTGTAAAGACAATCAACGGCTTTCTATAGTCACGTTTCATCTGTCTTCTTAAAAGGTGATAGAAATTCGCTGGTGTTGTACAATTAGCAACTGTCATATTATCTTCTGCACATAATTGCAAATAGCGTTCTATTCTGGCAGAAGAGTGTTCTGAACCTTGGCCCTCATAACCATGAGGTAATAAAACAACAATTCCGTTTTGTACTTTCCATTTATCTTCTGCAGCAGAAATATATTGATCAAACATTATTTGTGCACCATTAGAGAAATCTCCAAACTGTGCTTCCCAAATTGTTAATGTGTTAGGGTTTGCCATAGCGTAACCATAATCAAATCCTAAAACGCCGTATTCAGACAGTAATGAATTGTAAATGGTCATTTCTGCCTTATTCTTTGGATTGGTATTTAGCAGGTTAATTCTCTCTTCAGAAGCTTCATCTCTTAATATTGCGTGTCTATGCGAGAATGTACCACGTTCTACATCTTGCCCTGAAATACGAACAGCATAACCTTCTTCCATTAGAGAGCCATATGCTAAGGTCTCTGCCATACCCCAATCTAACTTATTGGTTTCGAAGACCATCTTTGCTCTTCCTTTTAAGATACGTTCTGCTTTTCGAACAAAATTAGCACCTTCAGGAACTGTAGATACCACTTTTGCTATCTCTTTTAAATTTTCTTCAGAATACGATGTATCTACTTTCTCTAACATGGCTTTTTGTCCTTTACGTTCAAAACCTTTCCATGTGGATTTCATAAACTTTTTAATCTTAGAGTTTTTGTCCTCTTTAGATTTATCAAATTCCGAATTAAGCATTTCCTTAAATTCGGTAGTAATTTCATTTAAGTAATCTTTACCAATAGAGCCTTCTTCTATTAGTTTGTCTGCATAAATATCTTTTGGATTTTTATGTTTAGCAATTGCTTTATATAATTTAGGCTGTGTAAATCTAGGCTCATCTCCTTCATTGTGCCCATATTTTCTATAGCCTAATAAATCTATAAAAATATCGGTTTTAAACCGCATTCTATACTCGAGTGCTAATTGCATTGCATGACACACAGCTTCTGTATCGTCTGCATTTACATGTAAAACCGGAGATAAAGTTACTTTACCTACATCTGTACAGTATGTACTAGATCTAGCGTCTAAATAGTTTGTGGTAAAACCTATTTGGTTATTTACAACTATATGAATTGTTCCACCTGTTTTATAACCATTTAACTGCGCCATTTGAATTACTTCATAAGCAATACCTTGTCCAGCAATTGCGGCGTCTCCATGAATAACAATAGGTAAAATTTTATTAGAATCTCCATTGTATTTCCTGTCAATTTTTGCTCTTGTAATTCCTTCTGCAACAGCAGCAACAGTTTCTAAGTGAGATGGGTTAGGAACCAAGTTCATTTTTATTTCATTACCATCTCTAAAGGTTTTACTGAGTGTTAACCCTAAATGGTATTTTACGTCACCATCAATGTTTTCGTCTTCAAAATCTTTACCCTCAAACTCACTAAAAACTTCTCTTACTGGCTTTTTAAAAATATTAACTAAAGTGTTTAAACGCCCCCTATGTGCCATACCAATAACACATTCTTTAACTCCAAAATTCTCTGCAGCATCTCTTAACGCAACACTCATTCCTGGTATTAAAGTTTCTCCACCTTCTAACGAAAAACGTTTTTGACCTACATATTTTGTTTGCAAAAAGCTTTCAAAAGTTACAGCTTGGTTTAGCTTATTTAAGATATACTTTTTGGCATCTTCAGAATAATCAGCGTGATTTTCGTTTTTTACCAAACGTTCTTGCCACCACTTAATTTTTTCTGGGTTACGAATGTACATGTATTCAACTCCTATAGAATCACAAAAGATGCTTTCAAGATTCTTTATAATCTTAGAAAGTTTTGCTTTACCTAGACCAATTAAATCGCCAGCAGAAAATTCTGTATCTAAGTCTTTATCTGTAAGACCAAAATTTTCTATATCTAAAGTAGGGCTGTACTGCCTTCTTTCTCTAACCGGATTGGTTTTTGTAAATAAGTGTCCTCTTGTTCGATAACCATTAATAAGGTCTATTACCAAAAATTCTTTTCGAACTTCATTAGGAATTTCAACTTCAACCTCTTCCTCTGTTAATGAATAGTTTTCATTTGCAAGGTCATAACCTTGAAAAAAACTTCTCCATGAAGGTTCAACTGCATCTGGGTTCTTTACATATTGATCGTATAAATCTGCAACAAAATCTGTGTGTGCTGCATTTAAGAACGAAAATTTGTCCATATATATAATTTCGCTTTAATTTTAAGCTTATTAATAAACAAAAATACGATTTTTAAAAATAATGCCGCATGGATATTAATAGATTAAATGTATAAATATTTATTAATTTTTTTGGAAAATATTTTTGGCAGTATTTTAAAATAATATATATTTGCACTCGCTAATCACAAATTGTGAAGCAAACTCCTCCT
>CAYZDK010000054.1:0-13182 GCA_964477255.1 uncultured Polaribacter sp. | reverse complement strand
AGATAAAAACTTTTTTTGAGGAGTATTATTTTCCAAACACAAGAAAAGAGTTAGGTGTTTCTACAACTCCAAACGGTGCAGCATTTTATCAGAATAGAATCAATTTTTACACTACAAGTAATTTATATACAGCGCAAGACATACACGATATTGGTTTAAAAGAAGTAGCAAGAATTAAATCAGAAATGCACAGTATTATTAAGGATTTAAATTTTGAAGGCACTTTTGCAGATTTCCTTACTTTTTTAAGAACAGACGAACAGTTTTATGCAAAAACGCCTAAAGAGCTACTCATGTTTGCCAGAGATATTTCTAAAAGAATTGATGCGGAACTACCCAAATATTTTAAAACATTACCAAGAAAACCATATGGTGTAGTTCCTGTACCTGCAGAAATTGCTCCTAATTATACTGGTGGTAGATATTCTGGGTCTAGAAGTGAAACTACAGCTGGTTATTACTGGGTAAATACGTATAATTTACCAAGTAGAACTTTGTATACCATTCCTGCATTAACTGCTCATGAAGCAGTACCTGGGCATCATTTACAAATTTCATTGAATAACGAATTACCAAAAACCATTCCTGCTTTTAGAAGAAATCTCTACCTATCAGCTTATGGAGAAGGTTGGGGTTTGTATTCGGAAACTCTAGCAGATGAAATGGGTATTTACACAACACCTTATGAAAAATTTGGAAAACTAACCTACGAAATGTGGAGAGCATGTAGATTAGTGGTAGATACAGGAGTACACGCTTTAGGTTGGTCTAGACAGCAAGTGTTAGATTATTTAGCAGAAAATACTGCGCTCTCTTTACATGAAGTTCGCACAGAAACAGACCGTTATATTTCATGGCCAGGACAAGCATTATCTTATAAAATTGGCGAAATAAAGATTAGGCAATTAAGAAAAAAAGCAGAAGATGCTTTAGGGGATAAATTTGATGTTAGAGCATTTCATGAGGTAATTTTAGAAGAAGGAACTGTTACACTTTCTATCCTAGAAAATAGAGTAAATCAATACATTTTAAACACACAAAATGAGTAAGCATACCTTTGTTTGTATAGATGCACATACTTGTGGTAATCCAGTACGAGTAATAAAAAGTGGTGGACCAAATTTAATTGGAAAAACCATGAACGAAAAACGACTTCATTTTTTAGAAGAATACGATTGGATTCGTAAAGGATTAATGTTCGAGCCAAGAGGTCATGATATGATGAGTGGCAGTATTCTGTATCCACCTCACCATCCAGAAAATGATTTTGCAATTTTGTTTATAGAAACGTCTGGCTGTTTGCCAATGTGTGGTCATGGAACAATAGGAACCATTACAATTGCTATAGAAGAAGGATTAGTGCAACCAAAAATACCAGGAAAAATAAAAATGGAAGCGCCTGCAGGTTTGGTAGAAATAGAGTATTCAGAAAAAAATAATAAAGTAGAATGGGTTAAATTAACGAATGTTAAAAGTTACTTAGCAGCAGAAAATTTAACAATTGCTTGTCCTGAATTAGGGGAACTTACTTTTGACGTTGCTTATGGTGGAAATTTTTATGCAATCGTAGATCCACAAAAAAACTTTAGTGGAATTCAAGATTTTACAGCCTCAAAGATTATTCAATATTCACAAGAAATTCGTGAAAGAATTAATGAAAAATATTCGAATGCATTTATTCATCCAGAAAATGAATCTATCAAAAATGTGACTCATTTGCTATGGACAGGAGATGCAATTCACGAGAATTCAGACGGAAGAAATGCGGTTTTTTATGGAGATAAAGCCATTGATAGAAGTCCTTGTGGAACAGGAACATCAGCAAGATTAGCACAGTTACACGCAAAAGGAAAGCTAAAAGTTGGTGATGAATTTATTCACGAGAGTTTTATTGGTAGTACTTTTATTGGTAAGGTAGAACAAGAAACATTTATAGGAAACAAAAAAGCAATTGTACCAAGCATTAAAGGTTGGGCAAAAATTTACGGACAAAATACAATTACTATAGATACAGAAGATGATCCATATGCTTATGGGTTTAGTGTGATTTAGTTATTGTAATTTCATGCGTAGTTGAGAAATTTTTGAATATGAGCAAAAGTGTAATAATCATTGGCGGAGGAATTATAGGGTTATGTTCTGCATATTATTTACAAAAAGAAGGGCATAAAGTAACTATAATAGATAAGTCTAACTATAGCTCAGGAGCATCTTATGTTAATGCAGGATATATTACGCCAAGTCATATTATTCCTTTAGCAGCTCCAGGGATGATTTCTAAAGGCATTAGATGGATGTTTAATCCAGAAAGTCCTTTCTATGTGAAACCACGTCTAGATTATGATTTTTTAAAATGGAGTTTGGCTTTTAAGAGAGCTGCAACCAAATCAAAAGTAGAAAAAGCAATTCCAATAATTAAAGACATCAATTTGTTTAGTAGAGCATTGTATGAAGATTTAAAAGCTTCAGAAGATTTTAATTTTCACTACCAAAAAAAAGGTCTACTAATGTATTACAAGACAGATAAAGCTGGAGAAGAAGAATGGGAAACTGGACAAAAAGCAATTCAAGAGGGGTTAAAAGTCGAAAATCTATCCATAGAACAAGTAAAGAAAATTGAAAAAAATGCTCATTTGGATATCAAAGGGGCTATATACTATCATTCAGATGCGCACATGACTCCTGGTGATTTTATGCAACAACTAAAAAATTATTTGCAAAAAAATGGGGTTAGTATTTTACAAAATGAAGAGGTTACAGAGATATTTACGAGGGGAAATAAAGTAACTTCCGTTAAAACAACAAATTTAGAAATTACATCAGATGAATTTGTTGTTGCAACAGGTGCTTGGTCTCAAAATTTTGCCAAAAAACTAGGTGTAAAAATACCTGTTCAGGCAGGAAAAGGGTATAGTATTAATACAACTCAACAAACCAATATTACTATTCCTGCAATCTTAATGGAAGCTAAAGTAGCTGTTACACCTATGCAAGGTTTTACTCGTTTTGCAGGTACTATGGAATTAGGTGGAATTAATCATCATATTAATTCAACAAGAGTGAATGCAATTGCCAAAGCTGGAGAATCTTATTACAAGAATATAAAAATCACAAATCAAGAAAAATTAACTGCTAAATGTGGCTTACGACCATGTTCTCCTGATGGTTTGCCGTATATAGGAAAAACCAAGAAGTTCAAAAATTTAACAATAGCAACTGGCCATGCAATGATGGGTTGGAGTTTGGGTCCTGCAACAGGTAAATTGGTAGCCGAACTAATTTCTGAACAAAAACCATCCTTAAATCTACCACCCTTTGCTGTAGAGCGTTTTTCTTAAAAATATTTAGTATGCAAAAAAGAGAATTACGAAGGATATACAAGCAGAAAAGATTACAACTATCTGATGCAGAAATAGAAATATTACAAGAAAATATTTACCAGCAAGTTTTTAATTTAGACGTTTCTAATTGCGATACAATTCACCTTTTTTTGACCCTAAAAAAGTTTAAGGAGATAGATACTTTACCCATTATAAATTTCTTTAGACAGTTAAACAAAACTATTGTGGTTTCTAAAAGTAATTTTACGGATAACACCTTACAGCATTTTATACTAGAGTCAGATACAGAAATTGAAATTAATAATTACGGAATTCCAGAACCTATTCATGCAGAGCCTATAGATGAAAAAGATATTGATTTGGTTTTTGTGCCACTTTTAATTTCAGATTGGCAACAGTACAGAGTAGGTTATGGCAAAGGTTTTTACGATCGATTTTTACAAAATTGCAAAAAAGGCGTAAAAAAAATAGGTTTAAATTTCTTTAAACCTATTCCTAAAATTTCGGATCTAAATGCATTTGATATTGCTTTAGATACCGTTATTCATCCAAAATGATTTTAATTATCATGACAACTACAGTTAGGAGCAGTAAATAAGTTGGTCTTATAATTTAATGGAACTCCTTGGTTGTAACCATCCATTTCAAAATAAAATTTGGTTCTTTTTTTGTCGTAATTTCCAATTTCATTCATTGTTGAAACATCATATAATCTCCCATTAATCATCGTATGCGTTACAGAGTTAGAGTTTCTAATGTTTTCTAGAGGATTTTTATCCAATATAATTAAATCTGCAAGTTTTCCTTTTTCTAGAGATCCAACTTCATCACTAATTCCTATGTATTCAGCTCCATTTATTGTTGCAGCTTTTAGTGCTTCATGGTTGCTTAAACCACCTTGCTGTAACATCCATAATTCCCAGTGAGCTCCTAAACCTTGTAATTGGCCATGTGCTCCTAAATTAACTTTAACACCTTCTTTAGCTAAGGCAGTAACTGTTTCCGAAGTTAATATGTGTCCATTTTTATATTCCTCTTCTGGCACCATAGTTCTATGTCTAGATCTTGGATCTACCACATATCTTGGCGTATATTTTAGTAACGTTTCATTCTCCCAAACATTCATTTTTTGATAGAACTCATATTCGCCATTCATTCCTCCATAATTTACAATTAAGGTAGGCGTGTATCCAGTTTTACTGTTTTTCCATAAAGAAACAACATCTTTATAAACAGGATTAACAGGGATATTGTGCTCTATTCCAGTATGACCATCAAATATCATACTCATATTGGAGAAGAAATTAGAACCTCCTTCTGGCACCACATTAACACCAAGTTCTCTAGCTGCTTGCATAATTTGCTGACGCTGTTCCCTTCTAGGTTGATTATAAGACTTGATAGATCTTGCACCAAAAGCTTTTGTTCTTGAAACTGCAAAACGAGCATCATCTAGATTATTAACAACGGCTTTAAAATCACCTTCTGCTCCGTATAAAATAAATCCTGTAGAAAACATTCTTGGTCCAACTAATTTACCCGCTCTTTGTAATTCTTCTAAGGTAAATGCAGCTGCAGTATGTACAGAAGGATCATGGGCAGTGGTTACACCAAAAGCTAAATTAGCATAGAATTGCCAGTGTTTTTGAGTACTTAATCCATTTCTAAAAGCCCCTACATGTGCATGAACATCTACTATACCTGGCATAATAGTTTTGCCATTCATTTCGTAAACTTTAGCATCAGAAGGAATCTTCACAGAACTAGATTTTCCTACTTTTTCAATTTTATTATTATGTACTATAATAGTTCCGTCTTCGATAACTTCATCACCATTCATTGTAATGATTCTAGCATTTTTAAATGCGATTCTTCCTTCTGGAGTGTCTGCTTTGTATTCTAGATTAATAGGAATACTGCTAGCTTTAGCACTAGAAAGATTTGTTTTTGCAAATGGGTTAGAAGTATTATCTGCTACAGATTTTATAAAATATTCACCTCCCAATGTCCAAAATACTTTAGAATTATCTTTAGACCAATGTAAGTTGATACCTGCATTGTCAGACAAACTTTCTACCTTAAAAGATTTCGTATTTGTATCTAAATTAATTTCACTACCATTGCTAATAAATGGAGCAATGTAAAGTTTATGAAGATGTATAAAAGCTACAAAGTTGTTGTTAGGACTAGGAACAATTCTATTTGCCAGCTTAGAAGTGAAGTGACTTCTTTCGTTTTTTCCATTTAAGTCAACGCTTTTTAGTTTTTTAGTTAATCCACCAAAAAATGCGCCACCTGTTTGAAAAAATACACGTTTATCATCAGCAGTAAACGTTGGAAATTCTCCCGTTTTAGAAATTCTTTTGGCATTTGATCCATCTGCATCTGCCAAGTAAATTCCCGTTTTTTTGGTGTAATCAAAACCTTGATCTCCATTACCTGCTTCTTTTCTATACACCAAAAGAGTCCCTTTAGAATTAAAAGCTGGCGTTCTATAAATTCCTTTTTCTTTACTAATTTTTTGAATTTTTGAACCATCAATATTCACTTTGTAGATAGCTCCTAAATTTTCATCATTCCAAGTAACAAAGACTACCGATTTTCCGTCAGGAGTAAAGTTAGGTTCTGCTTCAAAATCTGTTAAATTTGTAATCCTTTTTGGAGTTCCATTAGGAATTTCTTTTTTGTAAATGTGTCCTAGAGCAGTAAAAACAATCATTTTTCCATTAGGAGATGTTTTTACATCTTTTATCATTTTAGAAGTAAAAACTTCTTGAGTTACAGGTCTTTTTACTTGGTGTGTTTTTGCAAGTTTTCTATTTTCATCAATAGAAAAAGGGATGTTTACCACTTTTTTGGTATCAATATTTAATTTGTGAATTTTTCCTTGTGCCCATAAAATAATTTCTTTGTTGTTAGGCAGCCAAGCAAAATGAGGGTAAACACCAAAAACGGCCCATGCTTCACTTTGGTCTTTGCTTAGGTTGTCGTAAACAGGCCATTCTTTTCCTGTTTCTAATTCATGAATAAATAATACAGATTTGGTTCTAACACGCTTCACAAATGCTAAAAGTTTACCGTCTTTAGAAACTACAGGTCTTGCTGCACCTCCTGGACCTCCTGTTACTTGTTGAACTTCTCCTGTTTCAAAATTGTAACTTTTAATTACATAAATCTGTTTGTTAGGATCTTTGTTGTACTGAAAAGCACCTCCAGGATACATGTCTTCTGCGAAATATAGAAATTTTCCATCAGGAGAAATGCTAGGATCGTTAACATCTTGTTGGTCATTTTTACGTTTGGTTAAACGCAACCCAGCAGAACCTGATAAAGGGTATTGCCACATTTCTCCAGCACCTACAGAACGAGTTGAGGTATAATGTTTTCTTGCAACTACAGACAAACCATCTGGTGTCCAAACAGCATTGTTTAACAAACGATATTTTTCTTTGGTAATTGATTTTGCATTTTCACCATCTTTGGTCATCACCCAGATATTATTTCCTCCTTCAGCATCACTTGTAAATGAGATATATTCACCATTTGGGCTAAATCTTGGTTGCACTTCATAAGCTAACCCTGATCTTAAGTTTTTTGCTTTTCCACCAGTAATTGGCATACTATAAATATCTCCTAAAAGATCAAATACAATAGTTTTTCCATCTGGAGATACGTCTAAATTCATCCAAGTACCTTCATTGGTACTTAATTTAAAGTTTTTGTACTTCCAGTCTTTATGTGGGTTATTAACGTCCCAAGAGTTTGCTCTATCTGTTTTCTGAGCAAACGTTTGAAAGTAGATTAAAAAAGATAAGAAAAGAAATAATGATTTTTGCATGATGTAATGGCTTTTATATTTCATTTATAAAAATACGGTATTTAGATTAGATATATTTTAGTCTAAAGCATCTAACTGAAATAACAAATTAGGATTCGGACAAATTAATTTCCAGTTTTCTACTTCTTTTTCTAAAGCAACTCCTGGAAAATCGTTTGTATAGTGAAGTAAATCTAACATTATTTGAAAATGTAAATGAGGAACCCATTCTCCATTTTCAGCATAAGTTCCTAAAACACCTATTTGATCTCCTGCTTTAATCTCAGCTCCTTTTTTGTGCCTAGAAACACTTTCTTCTGATAAGTGACCATATAAAGAATAAAAATTTATACCATCTATTTGATGTTCTAAAATAACAAAACCACCATAGCCTTTAAATGGTTTTTGATGCACACTGCAAATTACTTTTCCATTAAAAATTGCGTGAATTGGGGTATGCGTTGGTAGCCAAAAATCTACCCCTAAATGAATGTTTCTTTTTTCATTAGTATCTTTTGCATTATAAATATCAGAGGTATACAAAGCCCTTTTTTCTAGATAACCACCTGCAATGATTTTATTGGGGTTGTTTTTTTGTATTTCTTCTAGTTTACTACCAAAATATTCAGGATTATTAAATTCTTTTTCAGTTTGAACGGTTGTATTGTTTTTACTTAAATCAATATGAATAGCTTCTGTTTTTTGAACAGTTGGAAACAATTGTTCTAACGAAACTATGTTATTTTTAGACCATTCTATAAATTGTTGATGTGCTTCTTTACATTCCATAATCAAAAATAATGCAAAGCCACGATTTTTAATAGGGAAACTTTTTATAATTTGCAGAAATACTAGAGATACATTTATGATTGTTAAAGGAAGAATTGTAGACATTTTAAATCGCAACATATTTGCTGGAGAAGTAGAAGTAAAAGATGGTAAAATAATAGCTATTAGAGAATCAAATCATACCATAAACCATTTTATTGTGCCAGGTTTTGTAGATGCCCATATTCACATAGAGAGTTCTATGTTAGTGCCTTCAGAATTTGCTAAAGTTGCCGTAAAACATGGTACAGTTGCATCTGTTTCTGACCCGCATGAAATTGCCAATGTATTAGGTGTGAAAGGTGTAGAATTTATGATTGAAAATGGTAAAAAGGTTCCTTTTAAATTTAATTTTGGAGCACCAAGTTGTGTACCTGCCACATCTTTTGAAACTTCAGGAGCTGTTATAGATGCAGAATCTATAAAAGAACTGTTGGCTAGTCCTGATATTAAATATTTGGCAGAGATGATGAATTATCCAGGTGTATTATTTGAAGATCCTGAAGTGATTGCTAAAATTAAACATGCTAAAGATGTTAACAAACCAATTGATGGTCATGCACCAGGATTAAGAGGAAATGAGATTTCTACCTATATAAATGCAGGAATATCTACAGATCATGAATGTTTTACCTACGATGAAGCACAAGAAAAATTACAAAAAGGAATGAAAGTAATTATTCGTGAAGGAAGTGCTGCCAAGAATTTTGAAGCTTTAGTAGACCTAATACCACAACATTTTGAAAAAATGATGTTTTGTTCTGATGATAAACATCCAGATGATTTATTGCTTGGTCATATCAACCAACTATGCAGGAGAGCTGTAAAAAAAGAAATAGATGTATTTAAAGTGTTACAAGTTGCTTGTATAAATGCTGTTAAACATTACAATTTAGACGTTGGGTTACTTCATGTTGGAGATCCTGCAGATTTTATAGTTCTTGAAAATTTGACGGATTTTACGGTTTTAGAAACCTATATAAATGGCAAGTTAGTAGCAAAGAAAAACACGTCTTTCATAAAATCGGTAGAGTTTAAAATTTTAAACAATTTTAAAACCAATTTTAAAACTGTAGAAGATTTCGAATATATTTCAGCATCCGAAAGAATTCAAGTCATAGAAGTTTTAGATGGAGAATTAATTACTAACAAAATAGAAGCGAATAGTGCAAGTAAAGATGGCAATCTAATTTCTATTGTAGAAGAGGATGTCTTAAAAATGACGGTAGTTAATAGATATCAAAATACGCAACCATCTATTGCTTTTATTAAGAATTTTGGATTAAAAGAGGGCGCAATTGCAAGTTCTGTAGGGCACGATTCTCATAATATAATTGCAGTTGGTGTTTCTGACGAAATGATCTGCAAAGCAGTAAATGCTATCATACAAAACAAAGGAGGTATTTGTGCTGTTACAGATTCTGAAACTGAAGTTGTTCCTTTACCAGTTGCTGGAATTATGTCAGATCAATCTGCAGAAGTTATTGGGAAAGCATATAGTACATTAAATAAAAAGGCAAAACAAATGGGTAGTACTTTAACAGCTCCTTACATGAGCTTGTCTTTTATGGCGTTGTTAGTTATTCCTTCGTTAAAATTATCAGACAAGGGCCTTTTTGATGGGAAACAATTTACATTTACTTCCGTAGAAGTGAAGTAACTAATAGAAGTTATTTTTGTGTTGCCAAAATAGTTTTATAAAAAAAACCAGATAAATACTAGAGACAATAAACTTTATTGTTGCCGAAGCTAAAAAGCCAACAAATGCACCAATAGAAGCTTTTAGTGCTCTATTGCTGTCTTTAGTATCAAATAATAATTCGCCAATAAACGCACCTAAAAATGCACCAATAAGCATCCCAAAAGGAATTGGAGAAAGCAACCCAATAAACAATCCTATTGTTGTTCCATAAATACCATACTTACTTCCACCAAATCTCTTGGTGCCATATGCTGGGATAAAATAATCTATTAGCCATATAAATATTGCAATACATAAAGTGACTCCTAAAAACGACCAATTCATAACAATGATGGATGTTGCATGCAGTAAAAATAATCCAAACCAGCTAGTTATTGGTCCTGGTAAGACAGGTAAAAAAGACCCAATTAAACCAAGCATTATAAATAAAAAACCTAAGATTACTAAAAATATGTCCATAGTAAATATAAGACGTAAGCATAAATAATTTGTTACATTTACAACTAAAAAATTAGTTTAAACTAATTTTTTAGTTATATTTGAAAAGCAATTATTATTATAATGAGGTTATTTTTATTATTACTATCTGTATTTTTTTTCGCTACAGAAATCATTATTGGGCAGCAAAAAGCAGCTGAAATAGAGGTTCCTGATTTTGTAAAACCTAATTTTTCGTTTGGCAAAGGACCTAAGATTTATGTAGATCATGCACATCAAAATTTTCATAAAATCTCTGGCAGGTTTAAACCTTTTGCAGATTTAATGACTAAAGATGGTTATCAAGTAGATAGTTTATCTAACTTAAAACAATTAAGCGCAAAAGATCTTTTAGTTATCTCTAACGCCTTGCATCCTAAAAATATTGGCAATTGGCAAAGACCAATTTACGACGCTTTTACTGCAGAAGAAATTTCTACTATTAAGAAATGGGTAAAAGAGGGAGGAAGGTTGTTGTTAATTGCAGATCATATGCCAATGGCAGGTGCAGCTAATACTCTTGCAAATGCGTTTGGTTTTGAATTCTGTGATGGATTTGCATTTCTTAATAAAGAGAGACAAAATTTACCTGATGTGTTTTCAGTAGAAAACAATAGGTTTTTAAAAACAGATATCGTTAGAAAAAATATAAGCGAAGTAACCACTTTTACAGGCTCTTCTTTTTCAATTCCTGAAAAAGCTATAGGAATTCTAAAATTCACTAAAAAAGATTATTGTCTGGCACCTGAGATTGCTTGGCAATTTAATAAAGATACACCAAGAACAAATTTAAAAGATACATATCAAGGAGCAGTTTTAGAATTTGGTAAAGGTAAAGTTGCTGTTTTTGGTGAAGCAGCTATGTTTACTGCACAAACAATTACCAACGTATCCGGAACTTTTAAAGTAGGATTTCATTCTAAGAATGCACCAAACAATATTAATTTTATTAGAGACATCATGCTCTGGTTAGCAAAATAACATCGAAATGGAAAAACAATTAACAAAAGCAGAAGAACAAATTATGCAGGTTTTATGGAATTTAGAAATTGCCTCAGTTAAAGAAGTAATTGAAGAGTTGCCATCTCCTAAACCTGCCTACAATACAGTATCAACGATTATAAGAATATTAGAATCGAAAGAATTTGTTGGTCACAAAAAAAAGGGTAGAGGATTTGCCTATTATCCTTTGGTAGCTAAGGAATCTTACAGCAAAGAAAGTTTACATAAACTAATGAATGGCTATTTTAATGGTTCGTTTAAGAGCTTAGTGTCCTTTTTTGTAAAGGAAAATAAAATGGATATCAACGAGTTAGAATCTATCTTAAAAGAAGTTAAAGATAAAAACTAATGCTATGATTAATTATATTATACAGGTTGTATTGTTTCAGGTTCTTTTTCTTGTGATTTATGATGTTTTTTTAGCAAAGGAAACATTTTTCAATAAAAACAGAGGCTATTTATTAATTACCCCAATACTTTCGTTTTGTATTCCATTTTTTAAGATTCCAACATTTCAAAAAGTGGTTCAAGAAGATTTTGTAATAGCACTTCCTGAAATTGTATTATCACCTCAAAAAGTGATTCAAACTTCTATAGAACCTACAACTTATGAGCAATCTGTAAATGTAATTAATTTTATTTTTTGGATAGGTGTTGCCTTATTTGCGTTACTTTTTCTCATTAAATTGGCTCATGTTTTACAATTGATTTATAAAAATGAAAAGCTACAAACTAATGAAGCTATCTTAGTTTTGTTGCCTAAAAGCGCTAAGGCTTTCTCATTCTTCAAATTTATCTTTATTGGTAAAGCTTTTAGAGAAGAGCAAAAAGAACAAATTATTCAGCATGAGTTAGTACATACGAAACAAAAGCACACTTTTGATTTATTGTTTTTTGAAATCTTAAAAATAATCATGTGGTTTAACCCAATGATTTATATATATCAAAAAAGAATAACCTTAGTTCACGAATATATTTCAGATGAAATTGCATCAACCAAAGAAACCAAAGAAACTTATGTAGATGGTTTGTTAGCTAGTTTCTTTCAAGTAGAAAATATTGGTTTTGTAAACCAATTTTATAAAGAAAGTTTAATTAAAAAAAGAATAAGCATGCTAATGAAAACAAAGTCAAAAAAAATGAACCAATTAAAGTACCTGTTATTGATTCCTGTTTTGGGAAGTATGTCGTTTTATGTTGCGTGTACGGAAAATGATTTTGATAAAAATATCTCAACAGAGCTTTATAATAAAAATGTCAAAAAAAGAGTTAAGAAACTTTATTATGGAGATCCAAATTCACCAAAAATAGAAACAACCAACATAGAATCTTATTTAGATATTTATATGGGTAATGAATTACCAAATAAAAAAGAATTTACATATAGTGACTTATCATACAATGAACAAGAGGAGTTTGATATGTTATTAAGGAACTTTAAAGAAAAAGATGATGACTTAACAGATTTTAGGAAGTTAAAAATTTTTGAATTTGAAGAGGGTAGAAAAACTATTGCTGCAATATTTGATTTTAAAAAATGGAAATCAACCAGAAAACCTGCAAAACAATTTGAAGACGGATCATATTCAGTTTTACAAACAAATGAAACTCCAATATTTCCTGGATGTCCAGAAAGAGGAACAGATTGTTTTTTTGAGAAACTTGATGACCATTTTCAAAATAATTTTAACAAGTCACTTCCAAATAATTTAGGATTAAGTCCAGGTATTAAAAAAGCATTTGTTTCTTTTAATATAGATTTAAATGGTAAAGTTACTGAATTAAAAGTTAGGGCACCACATCCAAAAATTAAAACAGAGGTAGAAAGAGTATTATATTCCTTACCAACTGTTGGAGTTGGAAAAGTTAATGGGAAAGCAGTAAAAGTTAAATATACTCTACCTTTTAAGTTTAAAGTTAAATAATTTATGAAAAAGAAAATCCTAATTTTATTAATAACAGTAGCAGTTTTAAAAGTTGAAGCGCAAACTTCAACTTTTGCTGTTTCTGATAGT
>CAYZDK010000053.1:0-13458 GCA_964477255.1 uncultured Polaribacter sp. | reverse complement strand
GGTTTTCTTTCTCCACCAGAAATTAATTTTAACCCAGAAGTAACTAATATAGGTAATTGTATACCTAACGTTACTCTAGAAGCTGCAGACCCAGATTTATTTGATAATTTTGTTTGGCAGTTTTTTGACACAACTTCTAGCAGCTGGAATACTATTACTTCTTCTGACACTTTTAAACCAGCAACTCCAGGAAATTATAGATTAGTAGGTACAGTAAGTTGTGGAACAGACGGAACTCCTGAAGAATTTATTTCAGATCCTTTTCCGGTTAGTATTTGTCCTGATGATTTTGATAACGACCTAATTATTGACAATTTAGATATTGATATTGATAATGACGGAATTTTAAATACTGACGAATCTTTAGGAGATGTAACTCTCAATTTAACGAATATAAATACTCCTGTTTTAAGATTTAGTGATGGTGCTACAAGTACTACTATTGCAACAGGTAGCTACATTGAAACAGAAGCTTCTAATGATTTATCAGGAACAAACTTAGGAGATTTTACATCGGTTTTAAACCCTGCAACAGATTCAAGGTTAAGCTATACCATCAACTTTACAGAGCCAGTAAATTTTGAAATGGTTCAGCGATTAGATAGAGGGCATGCACAAAATAGCAGCGAATATTTTATCCTAAAAATAGCCCCTAATGATAAAAACATTACCCTTTTAGATCCTGATGATCAACTATTAATAGATACTGACTTTGATGGAGATTTTACAGACGAATCTTCTGTAACTGCAATCTCTGCCTCAGAAATCAGATTTAAATACAAAGAAAATATTGCTGCAGGAAGTGCAACCTATAAATTTATTGCAGATCAAGTTACAGAAATTACCTTCGAGCATCAATCGTTTGGATTAACTAATCCTTCTACCTTTAATGGAAATATTAAGTTAACCTATTTTTCGTTAGATACCGATAATGATGGCATTCCAGATGCTAGAGATGCTGATTCTGATAACGATGGAATTCCAGATATTATAGAGTCGTTTGGAGGTGCAATTTCCTTAGCAAATTCAGATGCTAATCAAGATGGTTTAGATGATGTTTTTAACGGTTTAACGCTTAATATAGACTCTGATAGCGATGGTGTACCAAACGTACTAGATTTAGATTCTGATAATGACGGAATTTATGATGTATTAGAGGCAGGGCATACTTCAGCAAATATAGATAATGACGGAATTATAAATGGTGCTACTTCGTTTACTGTTGGTGAAAATGGATTATTTAATAACTTTGAAAGCACACCAGATTCAGACATTTTAAATTATACAATTCGCGATACTAATGCAGATAATACTTTTGACTTTCTTTCTTTAGATGCTGATGGTGATGCTTGTTTTGATGTGGTGGAAGCTGGTTTTACAGGAAATGGAAGTGGGCAACTTAATCCAAATGCAACCAATGTAAATGCCAATGGCCTAGTTATTGGTTCTGATGGATATGGAACTGTAAATACAGATTATATTGTAGATGGCACTATTACATCTTCTGTAGATACCGTTGTAGAAATTTGTGATACCGATTCTGGTGTAATTACTTTAAATACAGATGCAGACTCTTTTCAGTGGCAAATTTCTACAGATAATGGTACTAGTTGGACAAACCTAAATAATAATGTAACGTATAATAATGTTACTTCCCAAGTACTAGAGGTAAATAATGTAGACGTAACTTTAGATGGTAATTTATATCGTGCATTGCAAGACAAAAACGGATATGGTTGTGAACCAGTTCCTTCAGATTCAATTCAATTAACCATTAATGCATTGCCAAATATATTAACTGCTTCCACCTCAATTATTGAGTGTATTAGTATACTGGACAGTAATCCTTCAGTAAGCTTACGAGGCACTGAGACATTAATTACAGATACACCAAATGCATTATTTGAATATTATGAAAATTATGATGGAACAAATTTATCAGGTTTAATCTCAAATCCAGATAATTATCCATTTACACCAGGCAACAAACAAACTTTTTTTGTAAAAGTACTTACAAATAAAGGATGTATAAGTCCTACAATAATTGAACTAGTGGTTGATGTTGGTCCAATAAATTTTGATGAAAATCTTACAGGAATTAAAGCTGTAGAGTGTGATGACTGGCTAGCCCCTGATGGAACAAACGACCCAAACTTAAATAATGATAATGATTTTATTACAAATTTTAGTTTAAATAAAACTGCAATAGAAAATGAAATATTCGCTGTTACAGGAGTTTCACAAGTAACAATAGAATATTATGAAAATTTAGAGGATAGGTCAAACTCTATTAATGAAATAGATATAACTAACTTCAGAAATACAATTTCAAAAAATGACACCACTAGAATTGGTAACAGCATTCAATTTCCAATATATTTTAAACAAGTTAGTAATTTCGGCAATAATTGTGAGGGACTTGGTTCTTTTCTCGTTCAAGTAGATGGTGTACCAACAGCAAATACAGTTAGTGATATAGAGCTTTGTGATGATGTATTATCCGGAAGTACAGTAGATGGTATCACTACAGGAATCAATTTACAAGATAAGATTGATGCAATTTTAGGTACGCAAAATAGAAACGATTTTGATGTTACCTTTCATACTTCAGAAGCAGGTGCTCGTGGTAATTTTGATGTAATTACAAACGATACCAACTTCTCTAATACAGTTGATGCATCTTATACACCAGGAACCATAAATGAACAAGAAATTTATGTAAGAGTGCAAAGCAAAGTAACAGGTTGTTTTAATGCAAACACTTCATTTACCATTAAAATTTATCCAATTCCAACCATACCTGCAGGTATTCAAGACATCCTAGTTTGCGATACAGAAGGATTAACTTCTGGAGGTGTAAGAGATAGAATTGCAAACGGAATTGACTTAACCGTTAATGAATCTGCAATTTTAGACGGAAGAACTGGTTATTTCGTAGAATATTATATTAGTCTAGAAGATGCAACAAACAGAACAAATAGAATACTAACTCCAGAAAGTTATCAGAATTCTTCAGATCCTAGTGTTACAAATTTTCCAAGTAATTTTAATTCAGATGATCCAGCAGTTCAAACGATATTTTTTATAGTAGTAGATGAAAACGATATTGGATGTCCTTCTATATTTTCTACATTTCAACTATTTATCTATCCAGAACCTTTTGCAGAACCAATAACTGTTTACTCTGATTGTGATGATGATTTAGATGGTAATGATACTAATGGAATAATTCAAAATATTAATCTAGAATCTAAGATTCCAGAAATTTTAGGAAATCGAAATCCTAACGATTATATAGTAACATTTCATAACTCGCAAGAAGATTCTGATGCTGCTGTAAATGCCATAAGTTCTCCTTATACCAATCAAAATCCAACAGAAACTATCTTTGTTAGAATTCAACAAAAAATTAGTGGTTGTGTTAATACAAACGAAAGTTTTGAAATTATTATAAATCCTTTACCAGATTTCACTGTAACTAGCCCTCAAATTGTATGTTTAAACGATTTACCACTTACAATTTTTGCAGAAAACCCTACAGATATATACGATTATCAGTGGTTAGATCCTGATGGAAATCCTACTGGCTTTAATCAACAAACATTAGAAGTAATAAAAGGCGGAATCTACACTGTTATAGCAACTACCACAAATGGTACAAATTGCTCTAGAACAGAAACCATAGAAGTAATAGAATCTAATGTAGCTGTATTAGAAGAGAGTTTTGTTACAATTATAGACGAAGCTACCAATATTGGTAGTGGCAGTAACTTGTCTATTTCTATAGATGTACTTAGTAATGATCTTGGTATTGGAGACTATCAGTTTGCTATTTTTAATACAGAAACAAACGAACGTTTTCCTTTTACAGGATTTCAAGACGAACCAGTTTTTGATAATATAGAAGGTGGAATTTACCAAATAATTGTAAATGATAAGAATGGTTGTGCACCAGATGCAACCCTGTTAGTTTCTGTAATTGAATTTCCTAAATTCTTCACACCAAATGGAGATGGAGAGAATGATTTTTGGCGAGTAAAAGGAGCTAATGAGATATTTTATCCAAATGCAAGTATGAATATTTTTAATCGTTTTGGTGTGTTAGTAGCTCAAATACCAATAGACTCTCAAGGTTGGGATGGAACATACCAAGGAAATCAATTGTCAGCAGACGATTATTGGTATAGTATAACATTAATACCTGCAGACCAATCTAAACCAACCATAAATAAAAAAGGAAATTTCTCTTTACTAAGACAATAATTTATAAAAGTAAAATATAAAAAAAGCACCTTAGAAAGGTGCTTTTTTTATACTCAATAGAAAGTAACTATTTATTTTAGTTTTTTCTTAACTGCTACTTCTTGGTAAGCTTCTATTACATCATCTACTTTAATATCGTTGTAGTTTTTAATCTGTAAACCACAATCATATCCTTTAGAAACTTCTTTTACATCATCTTTAAAACGTTTTAAAGAAGTAAGTTCTCCATCATGAACAACGATACCATCTCTAATAATACGTACTTTAGAATTTCTGTAAATTTTTCCAGACATCACCATACAACCTGCAATGTTACCAACCTTAGATATTTTGTATACTTCTCTAATCTCTACATTACCAGTTACCTCTTCTTTTAATTCAGGAGATAACATTCCTTCCATTGCATCTTTAAGGTCGTTAATTGCATCATAGATAATAGAATACGTTCTGATATCTACTTCTTCTTTATCTGCAACCGTTCTTGCGTTACCTTGTGGTCTTACATTAAATCCAACAATAATTGCATCTGAAGCTGTTGCTAATAAAACGTCACTCTCTGTAATTGCTCCAACACCTTTGTGAATAATATTTACTTGAATTTCTTCAGTAGATAGTTTCTGGAAAGAATTTGTAAGTGCTTCTACAGAACCATCCACATCACCTTTAAGAATAATATTCAATTCTTTAAAGTCACCTAGTGCAATTCTACGTCCAATCTCATCTAACGTAAGTGTTTTTTGTGTTCTAACAGACTGTTCACGTTGTAATTGAGATCGTTTTGCTGCAATTTGTTTAGCTTCTCGCTCATCATCAAAAACAATAAACTTGTCTCCTGCTTGTGGTGCGCCATCTAAACCTAAAATTGATACAGGTGTAGATGGTCCTGCTACTTTAAGTTTTTTCCCTTTATCATCAAACATGGCTTTTACTTTACCACTATTCTTACCAGCTAAAATGTAGTCGCCAATTTTTAATGTTCCAGCTTGTACAAGAATGGTAGTAACATATCCTCTACCTTTATCTAGAAGTGCTTCTACAACTGTACCTACAGCATTTTTATTAGGATTGGCTTTTAGTTCAAGAATTTCTGCTTCTAATAATACTTTTTCTAGTAGCTCTTCTACTCCTTGTCCTGTTTTTGCAGATATATCTTGCGATTGTATATTTCCACCCCATTCTTCCACCAATAAATTCATGGAAGAAAGTTGTGTTTTTACATTATCTGGATTTGCGTTAGGCTTATCTATCTTATTAATTGCAAATATGATAGGTACACCTGCTGCTTGTGCGTGAGAGATAGCTTCTTTTGTTTGAGGCATTACATCATCATCTGCTGCTACCACAATAATAACTAAATCTGTAACCTGTGCTCCACGTGCACGCATAGCTGTAAAAGCTTCGTGACCTGGTGTATCTAAAAATGCAATTTTTTGATCGCCAACGTTAACAGAATATGCACCAATATGCTGCGTAATTCCTCCACTTTCGCCATCTACAATATTTGCATTTCTAATGTAATCTAATAAAGAAGTTTTACCATGATCTACGTGTCCCATTACAGTAATAATAGGTGCTCTTGTTATTAGATCTTCTGGTTTATCTTGTTCTTCTTCTATTGCCTCTTCTACTTCTGCACCTATAAATTCTACTTCATAGTTAAATTCTTCTGCTACGATTACAAGCGTCTCTGCATCTAGACGTTGGTTCATTGTAACCATCATTCCTAGAGACATACAAGCAGATATTACATCTGTTACAGAAACACTCATCATTGTTGCTACTTCACTTACTGTAACAAATTCTGTAACTTTTAATACTTTACTTTCTTTTTCTTGTGCTTGTAACTCAGCTTCTGTTTGCTCTCTATGCGCGTCTCTTTTGCTACGTCTGTATTTGGCTCCTTTTCCTTTAGAAGATTTCCCTTGAAGTTTTTCTAAGGTTTCTCTTACTTGTTTTTGGATTTCTGCTTCTGTAGGTTCTTCTTTCTTTACAACATTTCTTTGTTGTCTTCCTTTACCTCTAAAACCTTTATTATCGTTTCTTCTGTTTTGCCCTCCTTTGTTATTAGGGTTTGGCTTAGAAATTCTTTTTCGTTTTTTCTTAGTATCGGAATTATTATCAGATTTTGTTTCTGGTTTTTTCTTTTTTGGTCTTTCAAATTGTTTTAAATCAATTTTTTTACCAGTAAAGTTTGGACCATCTAACTTTTTGTACTGTGTTTTTATAGTATCTGATTCTCCTTTTGGTTCTTCCTTTTCAACTTTTTCGGTTTTAGGCGCTTCTTTTTTTGGAGCTTCTTTTTTTGGAGCTTCTGATTTTTTAATTTCTGCCTTAGGCTTAACTTCCTTTGGTTTTTTAACCTCTGGTTTAGCAGCTTCTTTCTTTTCGGATTTTTCTTTAATTGGCGCTTGGGTTGTTGTTTTCTTTACTTCTTTTACCTCTTCTACTTCAACTTTAGGCGCTTCTTTTGCTGGTTCTTCTTCTTTCGCTGGCGCTTCTTTAGTTTTAGAAGTACCATCTATATCTATTTTACCAACTGTTTTAAACTCTAACTTATCTGCTTTAGCTTTTAAAACCTCTTCTTTTTTTGCTTCTTCTGCTTTCTTCTTTTCTAATTTGGCTTCTTGTTCTAAACGTATCGCTTCTTTTTCTTTACGCTTTTCTTCACTAACCTCTTTAGAAGCTGCTTTTTTATTAGCATCAGTTTCAAAACCATCTAGAAGAACTTGGTATACTTCTCCAGATATTTTTGTAGTTGGTCTAGATTCTATTTCATGACCATTTTTTGCTAAATATTCAACAGCTCTATCTAGAGATATGTTTAATTCTCTTAGAACTTTATTAAGCCTCATTGTTTTGCCTACAGACATAAATTGTTTTTAACTTTATAATTGTAAAAATATAGTTTTTACTTTATTTCTATACTTTATTTTTTTAATCTTCGAATTCTTCTCTTAAAATTCGCTGAACATCAATAATAGTTTCTTCTTCTAAATCGGTTCTTTTAACCAATTCTTCTACAGATGTTTCTAATACGCTTCTTGCGGTATCTAAACCGATATTTTTAAATTCTTGGATAATCCATTCTTCAATTTCATCCGTGAATTCTGTTAATTCTACGTCTTCTTCTTCTAAGCCTTCTCTTTGTACGTCTATCTCGTAACCTGTTAACTCACTTGCTAAACGAATATTAACTCCTCCTCTACCAATAGCTTTAGATACTTCTTCTGGTTTTAATAAGACATTTACACGTCCTTTTTTACCATTTTTCTCTTCTTCATACATTTCAATTTCCATAGAAGTAACTTTAGCCGGACTTAAGGCACGAGCTATAAAAAGTTGCTCATTTTTGGTATAATTGATAACGTCTATGTTTTCGTTTCCTAATTCACGAACAATACCATGAATTCTTGAACCTTTAACACCAACACAAGCTCCAACAGGATCTATTCTATCATCATAAGAATCTACAGCTACTTTTGCTTTTTCGCCAGGAATTCTTGCAACACCTTCTACAGTAATTAAACCATCAAAAACTTCAGGAATTTCTTGCTCAAATAATTTATTTAAGAAAGCTGGTGCTGTTCTCGATAAAATAATTGCAGGTTTGTTTCCTCTTAATTCAACAGACTTTATAACTCCTCTAACAGCATCTCCTTTTCTAAAAAAATCTGAACGAATTTGTTCACTTTTTGGTAGTACTATTTCATTTCCTTCATCATCTAACAAGATTATTGCATTATGACGAATGTGGTGTACTTCTGCACTAAATAATTCGCCTTCTAAATCTTTAAATTGTTTGAATACGTTAGTACTATCGTGCTCGTATATTTTAGATATAAGGTTTTGGCGTAATGCTAAAATAGCTCTTCTACCAAGGTCTATTAATTTTACCTCTTCAGATACATCTTCTCCAATCTCGAAATCTGGTTCTATTTTTCTGGCTTCAGAAAGCTCTATTTCTTCGTTATCGTCTTCAGACATGCCGTCTGCAACAACAACTCTGTTTCTCCATATTTCTAAATCACCTTTATCTGGATTTATAATAATATCAAAGTTTTCATCAGAACCAAACTTTCTTTTTAAAGCCGATCTAAATACTTCTTCTAAGATAGACATTAGTGTTACTCTGTCTATACTTTTATTATCTTTAAATTCTGAAAATGATTCAATTAACGCTATATTTTCCATTACATCTTTGCTTAAAATACAATTTTCACTTTTGCTTCTTTTATTTCTTTGTATGGTAAAGTTTTTGTTTTCTTTACGGTTACTTTTCCTTTACCAATTGGTTTTGGCTCTCTAGTTTTCCAAACTAGTGTTATTTCTTTATCGTTTGCTTTTTCTAATTTACCTTCTAACTCAGTTGCGTCTGTTTTTACTTTTAAAGTACGACCTATATTTTTTTTGTACTGCCTTACTAATTGTAAAGGGTTAGAAATATCTGGTGTAGAAACTTCTAAAGAAAAATCTTCTTCTTCTCTATCTAGATTATGTTCTACGTTTCTACTAATTCGAATACATTCGCTAAGAGGAACACCATTATCACCATCTACAATTACTTGTATTTTATTATTAGATGATATTGACAAATCTATAAGAAATAAGCTATTATCTTCTGCCAAGGCTTCGTCTACAAGAGCTTTTACTTTATTTTGATCCATATTTGAATTGTAAAATTTTAATTCTAAATATAAAAAGAGGGGACTTCAAGTCCCCTGCATTAATTCATTTAAGTATTAAAACTGTTGCAAATATAATAAATGTTTATGAGTTGACAAATAAAGATAATATACAATTAATTTTGTAAGTTTAATATCTTAAACAAATCAACAATCAATATAAAAAATGAAGCAAATCCTTGTTCCAATAGACTTTTCTAAAACTTCTAAGTTCGCTGTTAAAGCTGCTGCTACAATAGCTAAAAAAAACAACAGTGAAATTCATCTTTTACACCTTGTAGAATTACCAAGTGGTGTTATAGACATGGGTTCTGGCAGCAACTTTAGCATACCTGAAAGCATGTTGTATTTAAGGAAAGTTAAAGAAAACATTCTTACATTAAAGGAAGAATTCTTTACAAAGAAAACAATTGTTCATTATTCTATTCGTTTTGAAGACCCGCATTTAGGAATTTTAAACTATGCTAAAAAAATAAATGCAGATATTATTGTAATGGGTTCTAAAGGACAATCGGATTTCGAAGAAATTTTTATTGGTTCTAATACTGAAAAAGTAGTAAGAACTGCTCCTATTCCTGTACTAGTTATTAAAAAAAATAGTGAAGATTTAGAGTTTAAAAATATTGTTTTTGCCTCTAAATTTAAAAAAGAAGTACAAAAAGAAGTTCTTAAAAAGGTAATGGTATTTGCAGAATTATTTAAGGCAAAAATACATTTGGTAAATATAAATACACCCTCAAATTTTGAAACCACTTACGATGCTTATCAAAAAATAAATCTTTTTATAGACAAACTTTCTATTTCTAAGTACACTCTAAATATTTATAATGATTATTCCATTGAAAAAGGGATATTAAATTTTTCTAGAGATATAAATGCCGATTTAATTGCTTTAAGCACTCATGGTAGAAGTGGGCTTTCGCACTTATTTTCTGCAAGTGTAACCAAATCACTTTCTAAAAATGCATTAAAGCCTTTGTTAACTTTTAAAATTTAACTTTTTATAGATTGCTCAAAAGGAATACGGTTAATAATACTTCTTCCTAAAGTAATTTCATCGGCAAACTCTAACTCATCTCCAACAGAAATTCCTCTAGCAATAGTAGATGTTGTAATATTAAATTCTTCTATCTGTTTATAAATATAAAAGTTAGTAGTGTCTCCTTCCATAGTAGAACTTAGTGCAAAAATAAGCTCTTTTACATGGCCTGTTTTTACTTTTTCTACTAACGATTCAATTTCTAAATTTTGGGGACCAACGCCTTCTATCGGAGAAATCTTACCACCCAAAACATGATACAAACCATTATATTGTGATGTGCTTTCAATTGCCATAACGTCTCTAATATCTTCTACAACACAAACTAATTCGCTATTTCTTTTGGCACTGGCACATATAACGCATAATTCAGAATCTGATATATTATGGCAATTAGAACATTTTTTTACATCGTTTCTTAAGCTTGTAAGCGCATCTGCTAAATATTTTGTATTCTCAGACGGCTGTTTAAGTAAATGTAATACTAAACGTAATGCGGTTCTCTTACCAATACCTGGCAAACGAGATACTTCATTTACCGCATTTTCTAAAAGTTTCGAAGAAAAATCCATAAGTGTAAAATTAAGAATTTACTAGTTTTTAAAACTATTTTATTTAAAAAATTAAAACATATATTCGCAAGTAAAATATAAAATATACCATGCAACCAATTTATATTTTAACATTAATTGTAGCTTATTTTTTCGTATTACTTTTAATATCGTATTTCACAGGAAAATCGGCCAATAACCAAACATTTTTCAAAGCAAATAATTCTTCTCCTTGGTATTTAGTTGCTTTTGGTATGATTGGCGCTTCTTTGTCTGGAGTAACTTTTATTTCTGTTCCTGGTTGGGTAGAAGACCAAAGTATGAGTTACATGCAAATGGTGTTTGGGTATGTTGTTGGTTATGCTGTTATAGGGCTTGTACTTTTACCACTTTATTACAAGTTAAATCTTACATCTATATACACCTATTTAAAAGATAGATTCGGAAAATACGCTTACAAAACAGGTGCTGCTTTTTTTTTATTATCTAGAACAATTGGTGCTGCTTTCCGACTTTTTTTAGTTGCTAATGTTCTGCAACTAGTATTATTTGATGCTTACAATATTCCTTTTTGGATTACTGTTTCTATTACCATTCTCTTAATTTGGCTCTATACTTTTAAAGGCGGTATTAAAACTATTGTTTGGACAGATACGTTGCAAACCCTTTTCATGTTAATTGCTGTTGGTGTTTGCATTGTAACCATAGCAGAAGAAATGCAGATAAATAATATTTTTGGATACCTCTCTAAAAGTGAACTCTCTAAAACATTCTTTTTTGAAAATCCAAAAACTGGCGATTACTTTTGGAAAAGATTCATTGCTGGAGCTTTTGTTGCTATTGTAATGACGGGGCTTGACCAGGATATGATGCAAAAAAATCTAACGTGTAGAAATCTAAAAGATGCTCAGAAAAACATGTTTTGGTTTACAATTGTTTTGGTTATTGTAAACTTCTTCTTTTTAGCACTTGGAGTTTTGTTAACAGATTATGCAAAAAGTAACGGTATTGATGCACATAAAGATGAATTGTTTCCAATATTAGCTACCAATGGAAGTCTTGGTATTGCTACTGCCACTTTTTTTATTCTTGGCCTAATTGCAGCTGCATATTCAAGTGCAGATTCTGCCCTAACTTCCTTAACCACGTCCTTTAGCATAGATATTTTAGAGATACATAAAATTGAAAATAAAAAAGAGCAAGAAAAAGTTAGAAAAAAAATTCATGTAGGATTTTCAATTGTTTTGGTAGTTACTATTTTAGTTTTTAAATACTTTATAGCAAACGAAAGTGTTATAGCTAAAATATTTACGTTTGCAAATTACACTTATGGACCTTTGTTAGGCCTTTATGCGTTTGGGCTTTTTAGTAGAAAAAAAATTCGAGATAAATGGGTTCCTTTTGTTTGCATTTCTGCTCCTATTGTAACTTTTCTCTTAAATAACTTTCTTCTAAGCTATTACAATTTCGATTTTGGTTTTTCACTGCTAATAGTAAATGGATTAATTACATTATTTGGTCTTTATCTTATTTCTAAAAAAACTAAACCATTTGTTACCTAATATGAACCAGTTATATCTTAGAAACAACTTCTATTTAAAGTCACTTTATAAATTTTGAGATATCTATGATCTTAACTAAATTTGAGTAATTAAAATATAACTCTGATATACAAACCTATAAAAAGACTACAGTAACGCAATTAATTATTTTTTTGTATATTTGTAGACTGCAATTTATTGATTGCTAATAAAATATTAACCCCTTAAGAACAAAAAAAAATTTTTTTGCTCTTTGTTTAAATAAGTATTAACCCTAATTAAAACTTAGAAAAATGAAGAAACATTACACTTTCTACCTAAACAACAGTTTAGCCATTTTCCAAACTTTTAATTTTCAATTACGTTAAAATTAGTTCGTAAACTACGTTGAGTTAAACCCCCTGACACTTTCGTAGACAATATATTATTGACACCCTAATCAATAGTCACGTCATGAAAAAACTTAAAAACCCCTGCATTCAAGCAATCTTGATTCTTCTTATTTATATTCAAGGTTCGTTTTCACAAACAGTAGACAACTTTTATGTTTATAAAGACATTTCTGCTGAACAATTAACAACTTCTCTAGATTCAGAAGTAGAAATTAATCAAGACCACTTTTCTAAAACGCTAATCAACCATGATTCCAAAGCAAAATTATCTATAGATGTACCTAATGCACATCAGCTTAAAGATAATAGCATTGCTTTAAATTTTTTAAGTTCTTTAGACTGTTCTAATTATCAAAATTACGATGACAAAACCAAATACCAGCAAGGTAATAAAGTGGTTTTTGAAGGGAAATTGTACGAGTACATAAATAACAAAAAAAGAAAAGATAAACAACCTGATGAAGAACCAACCTATTGGAATTTATTAGGAGATTGTAGTTCTAATAACAGCAGCAACACAACAAGCTGTAATTCTTGTTCAGCAATCAATCCAGCTACCAGTGGCAATTATACTTTACCAAATAACCAAACTATTTGCTTTACTACAAATGCTACTTTTAATAGCTTAAGTTTTGGCAATAATAGTAAACTTTGTGTTGCACCTGGTGTTAAGGTTACAGTGCAAAACAACATTCAAACAACTAATAATACGTCTATTAGTTTTAATATCGAAGGTACTTTACAATTTAATCAAAACCCTTCTATTAATGCTAATGTAACTATTGATATTGCCAATAATGGTGTTTTTAAAGTAGGTTCCTCTGGAAGTAATAACATTACATTTAATGGAAGTAGTAATAATGTTATTAATAATTCCGGATCTTTTCAAGCTGGTGTCATTAACTTAAAAAATAGCAACGCTAATCATACTATAAATAACAGTGGATCTTTTACTGCTTCAGGAAATGTTCAACTAAATGGAAATGTTGA
>CAYZDK010000052.1:0-14599 GCA_964477255.1 uncultured Polaribacter sp. | reverse complement strand
TACTTGTTTAATCACTTAAATACATCAAAATAGATATGTATAAATCATTTTAAAATTTAGAAAAAATGAAGAAAATAGTTTTAAGTTTCGTATTTATATTGGCAGTCGCTATACAAATGAGTGCCAATACAGACCCAGATAAGAAAGAAGACGTAAAAAAACAAGTCATTACTGAGGCAGAAATTCCTGGTTGCGCAAGTGATTGTGTGCAATCATCTAGTGCACTTGTTTTTGAGGCTGCAGAAGAAAATGGCGAGCATCCTAATGATGACCCTATTTATATGATAGCCTATCGTGTTTTATATTATGGCTGTTTAGAAAATAATTGCGGAATTATTCCAGAATAAATAGTAACATACCCAACTATTTTGTAGTTGGGTTATTTAAATTTCACATAAAATGAAAAATTTTTTCCTTACACTTTTTATCTTTAGTATTTTTCATGTCAAGGGGCAAGAACTAACAGGCGGAATTATTACTTACGTTTCATCAACTGGAGTGGCATCGTCATATTTAAAAAGTAAGTATAAAAATGATCCTGAAAAATTAAAACAATTCGAAAAAAACCCTCTTTATAATGACTCCGAAGATGTAAATTTTAAGCTAAAATTCAATAAACAAAGGAGCTTTTATAAAATTGTTGAGAAAATGTCTATTGGGGAAGAAAAAAAGTTAAATTTTGCAAAAATTGTAGGTGGTGGTTCAAATAAATTCTATACCAGAACAGATGTACTTACCTTAAATAACGAGACTTTAAATTGTGAATTATTAGGCGAATGTTTTTTAGTTAAAAGTGAAATACCGAAGTGGGAATTAAAGCAAGAAACAAAATATATACAAGGTTTTCTTTGCTATAAAGCCGAATTAAGAAATGAGAAAACAGGTAATGTTACTACACAAGCTTGGTATGCGCCAAAATTACCATATCAATACGGAATTACAGATTATTATGGGCTTCCAGGAATTATATTAGAAATACGTAAAAACACCTATATAATAACAGCAACAAAAGTTGTACTTAACCCCATTGAAGCACTTATTGTTGAAGAGCCTCCCAAAAATGTAAAAAAAATAACTAAAAAAGAATTTCTAAAACTGTCTAGAAAGTCAATGCCTGGATTATTTGGGAAGAATTAATTGTTTCAAAGTAAAGACTCCTTTACAATGAAAATAATAATTTAAGCAAGCAAACTTTTTAAATGTTCTAAAAAACAAGTATACCGATTTTCACTTTCCATTTTAGGCTACCCATTTATGGGGATACAGCAGCCTCCCCATAAATGGGTAGTACAATCTGGGCAACGATTTTTTTGGAAAACTAAAAAAATGGTTTCATCTTTGAGAAGCTAGGAAAACAAAAATTGCAACAACAAACAACCTCCACTTGTGGGCTTAAACTAAAAATATCGCAAAATAAAGTTTCATTTAAAATCCTGCCTATGTAAATACATAAACGACAAGCAGCCAAAGTGCCACAAAAGTAGTATTTTTCTACAAGTTTTTTAGATGTATTTGTACTTGTTAATGCAACAAAATCTATCAAAGAAAAATTAATAACTAATTAGAAAATGAAGAAAATAGTATTAAGTTTAGTTTTAGTGTTAGTAGTAGTTGTGCAAATAAACGCAAATACAAATATAAAAAAGAACCAGATAAATAATGAAGAGATAGAGTTGCCTAGTTGCTTAATAGACGCCTATAATGCAACTAATAACCTAGAAGCTCAAAGTGAAGAGGGTCCTTATGGGTGGGATATAAATGAATGGACTACAATTTTTAACTACTTGTTTGAAAAATGTGAGCAAGGAAAAGATGTAATTGCATTAACAGAAGATAATTAAAATGTTTAAACCATTTACCTTATTAGCACTACTGTTTTATTCAGTAGTGCTATTGGGACAAAATCAATATAATGCCAGACTTACTTATAAGGTTGGTATGAAGTTACATGACGGCAATAAACCTTTGGACAAAGGTAAAAGAGAATACAATGATTTTTTTAAGAATATTCCAAAAAAGACTTACTATTTAGATATTAGTAATAAAGAATCTATTTTTTATATGGATAATAAAATAGATATAAATGTTACTGGCAAAAATAATTTAGTCTCATCTTTTGTTGGAAATGGTTCTTATTATTATGATTCCAATACTAATTTAAGTTTAAATCAAATAAATTCATTGGGTGAAAACTTTATAATCCAAACCAGTCAAAAATATTTTTGGGAGTTAAGTTCTGAAAAGAAAAAAATTGGAGGATATCTATGTTTTAAAGCAACTACTACAAGGCAGTATACAAATAGAGTGGGCAAATTGAGAACAAAAAAAATTACTGCCTGGTATTACCCAGGAATTCCTATCAACATTGGTGTTAAAGATTATCACGGTTTACCTGGTGTTATAATATCATTAAGTGATGGGAGTGTTCTATTTGAATGTACAAAAATAGCTCTAAATTTAAAAGAGAAACCAAAAATTAATAAGCCAAGTAACGGGAGGCTTATTACAAAAAAAGAATATAATGAAATTTTGAAATCAGATTTCACTAAAAAATTTGGAATTAAAAATTGAGTTTAAATTAAAATACTAGTTTAAAAGTAGCATTTTTTCTACAAGTATTTTAGATGTTTTTGCACTTGTTTAATCACTTAAATACATCAGAATAATTTATAAATCATTTTAAAAATTTAGAAAAAATGAAGAAAATAGTTTCATCAATAATATTGTTATTTGTTTTTACATTAAGCATAAACGCTAACACCTCATTAAATACGTTTTTGCCAAATTGTTTTGAAGCAGCAGACGCATCTACTCAAACTTTTGCAATTCAAACAAATGCATCTTGGGAAGAAGAACATGCTCACTTTGAGAGAATTTATGACTTATGCACGGATGGGAAACCTTATGAAATGACAGTTTCTCCTAATAATTAACAAATTAATTATAAAGGGATATCATAGTATATCCCTTTTTTTAGAAGATAATAATGAAAAAACATATCAACATTCTATTTATAATATCTAGTATTCTCTGCTATAGTCAAAGTGGTAAAGTATTTTATGAAGCAAAAATTATTACTAAAGGGCTAAAGCAAGATGAAAACTTATCAAATGAAGCAAAAAAATTACTAAATCAAGTTTATAAAGCTCAGATAGCTGTAACTTATATTTTAGAGTTCAATAAAAAGGAGTCATTATTTAGGAAAGAAGAAAGGATGCAAATAAATGATAATAAGTTGAATATGGCAGATGTCCAAATTGGAAAAGGGATGTTTTATTCTGATTTAAATCAAGGTATTGTATTAAAGGAACATGATTTTTTTGGAGAAAATTTTTTAATTGCTATGCCTAAATTAGTATGGAAACTTACCCAAGAAAAAAGAAGAATTGGAGAATATACTTGCTATAAAGCAACAACTAGTTATGAGATTCTCACCCGTAGAGGAAAATCTACTAGGCAAGTAGTTGCATGGTTTACTAGTGAAATCCCTTTTAATTTTGGGCCTAAAGAATATGTTAACTTACCAGGTTTAATTATAGAATTATTTGAAGATAAGCTTCATATAAAAGCATCAAAAATAGAATTAACAAAAGAAAACAAATCAATCAAGAAGCCAAATAAAGGCATAAAGGTCTCAAAAAAAGAATATGATTCAATTGTAAAAAAGACACTTGAGAAAAACTCTAGATACAGAAACTAGATTCTTTTAAAGAATTAACAATAAACAAAAATGAAATATTTAAAGTTCACATTACTGCTTTTTTTTATGAATATGCAAATAATTGCTCAAATAAATAGCGCCTTAATTACATATAAAAAAAGTCATGTAAAAAGATTACAAGCTTCCAATAAAAGTAAAAAACTATCAGAAAATCAATTAAAACGATTTGCTGCTTTAGAATCAAAATCAAACAGTGTAGCAAATAAAATTGACTTCAAGTTGTACTATAAAGACAATAAAGTAATTTTTAAAGCAGATGAGTTTATGGGAACACCTGATCAAAAAAGGTTTGCAAAAATGGGTTTATTACCATTTGGGAATGGTGTTTACTACAATTCAAAAAAAGAAAAATTACATCAAATTAATAGTTTTGGTGAAAATTTTATTATAAAATATCCAACAAATTACACGAAATGGCAAATTACTAAAGAATCAAAAAAAATTGGAAAATATACAGCTTTTAAAGCTATAGCTAAGGAAAAGTACGGAAAAGATAATCAATTTACATATACCATTACGGCCTGGTTTACTCCTGAAGTAAATATTTCTTATGGCCCAATTGGTTATGCTGGTCTTCCTGGTTTAATATTAGAATTAACAAAGAAAAATATTACTTATTACGTCTCAAAAATTGAGTTAAATCCAGACAATAAATTTGATATAAAAAAACCAAGCAAGGGGTCTTTAGTCTCTAATGATGAATTTAGAAAAATGGCTTCTGGGGCTATGGAAAAATATAGAAAAATAAGAGGCTAATCATAAAATAATTTAAAAAATATAAAAATGAAGCATGCTTAGATTAAAATTGCTAGTTCTTACTATTTTTCTTTTTCACATCAGCATACACGCCCAAAAAGTAACCCTTTCAGGTACGGTAAAAGACAGTTTGCAAAACCCGCTAACATATGCCAATGTTATTGCCAAACCCAAAGATGTTAACAAAAATTTACAATTTGCCATAACGGATAGTGAAGGGTATTACGAATTAACTTTAGCAAAAGGAGATACACTAACCATAAGTATAAGCTATTTAGGTTTTAAGCCTATCGATTACGTGTTTATTGCCAACAAAAATACAATTAAAGATTTTATCTTACAGCAGTCAGATGAGCAATTAGATGAAGTAGTTATAGAAATGCCCGTTTCTGTTCGTGGAGACACAACCATTTACAATACCAGTAAATTTATAGACGGTTCTGAACGGAAACTAAAAAACGTGCTAAAAAAACTACCAGGTGTAGAGGTAAATAAAAATGGAGGAGTTACAGTACAAGGTAAAAAAGTTACCAAAATGTTGGTAGATGGTAAAAAGTTCTTTGGTGGGAACTCTAAATTGGCAGTAGAAAACATCCCTGCAAATGCTGTTGGGAATGTTGAGGTAATAGATAATTACAATGATGTTTCCTTTTTAAAAGGACTTTCCGATTCGGATGAAATGGCAATGAACATCAAACTAAAAGAAGACAAAAAGCGATTTGTATTTGGAGATATTGAAGCAGGCAAAGGGAATGATGCATTTTACAAAGCCAGTGCCAACCTCTTTTATTACTCGCCTAAAACCAATATCAATTTTATAGGAAACTCCAACAATATTGGCGAACGTAGTTTTACTTTTAGAGACTATATGAGTTTCTCTGGGGGGTTAAATGCTGTTTTAAATGGTAATTTTAATTGGCGAGGAGGAGATTTTTCGCAATTTATGCAAAGTAGAGATGTACTAGAAAGTAAACAAAATTTTGGTGCTTTAAACATTACCAAGGTTGCTACAACTAAGTTAGATGTTAGCGGCTATGCAATATTCTCGAATTTAAAAACTACAAACCTAATAGAAAGTGTAAACGAATACACAGCCTTCACCGAAGATAGAAGCAGAACTACAACTGCAGATAATCTTTTAGGTATTGGAAATTTAAATGTTGAATATAGTCCAAATGCTTTGGAACGCTTAACGCTAAGAACACAAGTTAAACGATCTAATAATGATAACAACCAAACCTTACTAAGTACAATTGCAAACAATACCAATACCATTATAACCAATAGAGATTTAGTAGCCACTTATGTAAATCAAAACATAGAATGGCACAAACGTAAAAACGACAAGCACACCTTTTCTGCTGCACTAAATTACACCTATGATGATAACAATAGAAATGCGTTTTGGGAAACGCAAGATCCTATTCTACAAGGATTAATTCCAGCAGATAATACGCAGGAATTATTGCAAATTATACAAGACAAAGCAATCAAAAGAAAAAGTTTTGATGGTATCTTTAAGCACTTTTGGGAGATTAATAATAGTAATCACATTTACACCACAGTTGGAAACTCATTAAAAGACGAAGCCTTTTTTACGAATGATCGGCAATTATTAGAGGATGGTTCCATTAATAATTTTGTTGATGCCGGATTTGGAAACAATTTAGATTTTCGTTTAAACGATTTTTTTGCTGGGTTACACTACAAATTTCGATCAGGAATTTTTACCGTAAAGTCTGGCGTAATGCTGCACAATTACCAATGGGAAATCAATCAAAACGCTTTTGTAAACCAAAACAAATGGATAGCATTACCCGATTTTTTAGCAGATATTGAGTTTAACAAATCCAAAAAAATAAAGATCAACTACAATTTAAGGACTTCATTTTCAGATGTAAGTAGTTTTGCCAATCGTTTTGTGCTGCAATCGTACAATTCGGTATTTAGAGGAAATGAAAACTTGGCAAATAATTTATTTCATGCTGCTCGAATTTACTACAGTCGTTTTAGTTTGTATCGAGGCCTAATGATGCATGCTTCTTTAAGCTATAATAAACAAATTAGAGGCGCACGAAGTACTGTTGATTTTACAGACATCAACCAATTTTTAACGGTTAGAATGTTTGATGATCCATCAGAATCTTTCCGAGGAAATGTACATATAGAAAAAACGATAAATAATTTAAAATATAAGTTTGATGTAGGTTTTAATAGCTCTCAGTTTTTACAAGAGTTAGACGATGTAATTCAGACAAACAAAAACAACAATTACAATTACGAAGTGGGTTTAGAAACTTTGTTTGATAACTTTCCAACCATAGAAATTGGTGTAAGCAGAGACATTGGCAATTTTACTTCTAGTGCTAATACATCAAAATTTACTACTACAGAACCCTTTGTAAAAATAGATTACGACTTCTTAGAAGGCTTCATTTTTAATTTTGATTATACCAAAAGCTTCTATGAAAATAAAGCACTAGGGCAAAGAAATACTTATGAAATAGCAAATGCAACATTATCTTACCAAAAAGAAAATTCTGGTTGGAGTTTTAAAGTAAAAGCGCAAAACTTATTCAATGCGCAGTTTAGACAAAGTAACAGCTTTTCTAATTTTTTAATCTCAGATCGTAGAACTTTTTTGCTACCTAGAATAGTGTTGTTCAGTATTGGGTATAATTTATAGAACAATAAATTATACCATTTTAAAACCTAAATGTACTTAGTTCCGTATATACTATTGAATTTAAAAAATACAATATTATGATTACGACTAAATTAAAACTCGCATTAGTATTTACATTATTGGTAACCACAATACATGTTGCACAAACTAAAATGGTTGGAGGTGCTGCTATGTATCCAACTAAAAATATTATAGAAAACGCAGTAAACTCTAAAGACCACACCACTTTAGTTGCAGCTGTAAAGGCTGCAGAATTAGTAGAAACCTTGTCTAGTAAAGGGCCTTTTACCGTTTTTGCACCGGTAAATAATGCTTTTGATGCGCTTCCAGAAGGTACTGTTGCTACACTTTTAAAACCAGAAAACAAAGGGAAACTACAAGCTGTATTAACCTACCATGTTTTGGCAGGTAAATTTAGTGCAGCAGATGTGTTAAAAGCTATTAAAAAAGGCAATGGAAAGGCAGAAATGAAAACAGTAAATGGTGGTATTTTAACTTTTATGCTTGATGGGAAAAAGGTAAAAATAAAAGATGCAGCAGGTAATGTGGCTATAGTAACTATAGCAGATGTAAACCAATCTAATGGTGTAATCCATGTAATTGATACCGTTTTACTGCCGTAATTACAATATATTTATCGATTAAAAACCTCCATATGGAGGTTTTTTTATTTTGTGAATAAAAAAAATTATCTTACAAGTCTATAAGTCAATTTTATTTAAATGTATGACACGTATTAAGTTTGAACGCTCTAGAGTTGTAGGTTTCTCTGATGCTGTTTTTGGAATTGCAATGACTTTACTAATATTGGAAATTGCAGCTCCTAGTATTTCTTCTATAAAAGAGTATGGAATGTGGAGGGTTTTACAAACCAGAATACCCAACTTTATTGGGTTTATAGTCAGTTTTTTTGTTACAGCTTTGTATTGGATGGATTATTTAAAAATCTCGAAATTTACAACACACTTTAACATAAAAGTTCTTTGGGCCAACATTTTTATATTATTTTTTGTGGTTTTACTTCCATTTTCTACTTCCTTATATGTAAATGGAATTGAATTGGTTGCTCCTTTCATTTTTTATGCAGTTAACCTAGCTATGATAGCCTTAATGCTTATCCTTTTTATAGAACGTGTTTATCAGCAAGAAAAAGAGGGAAATAGTTATCCAAAATTATATAGAAATTGGCATAGAGCAAAAATAATTAACACAGCAAGTGTATGGTTACTAGCAGCTATAATTTCATATTTCAGTATAACAATTGCAAGATTTCTTTGGATTTTAATATTTATAATAGATTCAATTATTGATCGATATTACAGCAAAAAATTGAAGAATACCAACCAATAATTCAATTGATGAAAAAATGAATCTGCTTACCCTTTTTTATTGAAATAGTTTTACTGTTTGGTTTTCGTCTGCAGAACTAATTTCTACTAAAAACTTTCTTAATCCCAATTTATTCACTTTATAGACCTTAGTTCCTACAGACCAATTTTCTTTTCTTGAACTTCCTGGCATCATAGGAAAACCGTAACTAAACTTGCTTCCGTTCTTTTTAGGACCCACTACAAAGAAATTATTTCTATTCCAGGAATTGTTCTTTATTTTAAATTTAATCCACGATACGTCTGTTTGTCTACTTTCTTTTGTTTTTTGAATCACTTTTTTGCTATTGCCTCTTAAAATTTTGGGAGTATTTACAATTTCTAGTCTTGCATCATTCTTAATATTTGAATCTAATTCATTTTCAGCATAAACAACAGCTTTTCCATAACCCCAAATGTTCACATTAACATTTTTAGCTATTAATTGTGAAGCGTCAACAGAACCTATTTCAGCTCCAATACTAAGATTTTCTACTTTACCTTTTAAGGTAATTTTTCCTACTAACGCCATAGCATTCAGTTTGTCTTGATTCAAATTGATAACCTTTAAGTTACGATGTGTATTGGTTTCCACTCGTTCTAATTTAGGAGCTCCAATTGTAATTTTGATTGGTTCTGAAGGTTGAATCCATTCTTTTTGATTTAGGTCTAACTTTCCGTTTTTTACCTCTTTTTGAATATATCTAAACAGATTATTGTCTGTAGTAATTGTAATTTCTTCATTCAAAGTTGGGTCTATAACAATATTTGCATACAAATGAACATTGATTTGTCTTAAATTACTAACCTGAAAGGTTTTTGTATCAATAATTTTATTACCCTTTATTTGAGCATTCATGCTAATTGCAATAAATATGGAGAGTGTTGTGATATATATTTTCATAATGTTTATTCTTTTATAAGTTTTACGTTTGTGTTGTTAAATGTTGTTTTATAAATAATTTTTTCTGGTTGATACCTAAAAATGATTTCGCGGTTTTCTTGCTCTTTCAATTCATAATCAAGACCATTTTTTACAAATTTGAATTCAATGCCATACACAGCAGTTCTTTCGGTTAATGTTAGTTCATATACACCATCATTGTTGTCATCTGATAAAGACAAAGATTCATTCCACCTTTTAGGTAAAAAATCTCCTCTGATACCTATTGACTTTACATTTTTAACCCCATTGGTATCTACTAAAAAAGTGATTTCTTTTTCAAATTCTTCTTGAACACAAGATTGCATTGCAATAAGTAAAAAGACAAGTATTCCTATTTTTTTCATGATTTAAAGTTTAATTAGTTTTTAATTTTTTTGTAATTAAATGGTCAAGTCCAACCTTACCAGAACCTAATACAAGGTGGTAAATTCCTGCCCATAAAAAACCCATAGCTGGTAACATAGACCACATTCCTTGACCCCATTTTTGCATAAAAATGGCAACTAACATGGTGCAAATAATTAATAAAGAGGCAATTCTAGTTTTCAATCCAAGGGCAAGTAGTAAACCACCTACTGCTTCCGAGAAGGCACCCATCCATGCAAAGAAGACAGGGAATAACCCGAAAATGCCTCCATATTCTGCGACGTCTTTGGGGAACCATGCAGCCACTTCAAAGAACCCCAAGTTAGGAGTAGAAGACCAGGGCAAACCAAATTTATCTGAGCCAAAACTTAGGGTGAGTAATAATCCACAAATAATTCTAGGTATAGCAATTAATATGTCACTAAACCAGTTCTTTAACAGTGTGGGTTGAAGAACTAAACGACTAAATGATAATACTGATGTTTTCATAAAAATGTGTTTTTAATTTTAACTTCCGGGTGCAAAGTTTTAAAAACACTATTCTACGAGCGACTTAAAACATAAAAACAAGGCTTATTTACGATTTGAGACGTCTTAAAATACTTAAGAATAAAGGGTTATTGAGGTTTAAATAGATTTGTTTAAATATTCTGTAGGTGAAGTGTTAGTAAGTTTCTTAAACACTCGATTAAATGTAGCTTTACTATTAAATCCGCAGTCAAAGGCAATTCCTAATAATGATAGTTGTTTATGATCACCAGAGGCAAATTTATCTTTCACTGCATTTACGCGATATTCATTTACAAAGTCATTAAAGTTTTTATCAAATCCTGAATTTATAATTTGACTTAATTGGGCTCTATTTAAATTTAGATTATCTGCAAGATCGGAAAGATTTAAATCTGGATTTAAATAAGGCTTTTTCTCGTTCATAAAGTTCTCAATCCTTTCTACTTCCAATACATCATAAGCAATGATTTGTTTTGTTTTTTCTGGAATGGAAATAGGCGTTGGGCTAAAACTAAAAGATAATTTGTTAAGCTTAGTTGTGTCTGTAAAATACCCTTTTACTCCAACAAACAGTACTACAAGTGCTGAAAAAAGGTTTAACCACCAGCGTTGCTCATAATTTAATTCAATAATTAAACTTCCAATTACATCTTGCAAGGAACTATAAAGGAATAAAGCCGAAAAAACAAATAAAAAACTTAGAATCCAGTTTAGTTCTAGTTTATAAGTATTCGAAAAATAGGCATTTAATTTGTGCCTGTAGTTGTAAAATAGTTGAAAAGTAAAAGCCAAATACAATAGCATTTGAGCAAAACTTACAAAAACAAGTAAGGGTTGTAAAATAGGTTCATCTACAGCTAACTTAAGTATTCCATTTTGGGTATTATTGAATCCTGGTTGTAAACTATCATAAAAGTAGATTAAAAAACGATATAAAATTAAAATAAAAACAGGTGCAAAATGCATCCAATCTTTCTTTTGAAATTTAAAATTAGAGGTTGTTATCGATTTTACATAAAAGTAAATCAGAGGAGCTATTCCTAAGCTCATTGGGATGAGAAAATAATTAATTTTTGTATTTCTAAACTCATTATACCAACCCATAAAACCAACTGTGTAACATATTTGCTGATAGCATAAAATGATAAGAATGGTAGCAAGAAAAAGATCAGAAATGTTTTTCTTCTTATAATACTTTCTATATAACAAAAAAACAAAGATTAATCCCTGTAAAACAAGTACTAGTAAAGGGGTACTAAAGAAATTAAAATCTGGAAAAAGAAACATAATTAATTGACTAGCCTAATACTGTACTCTTCTTTAAATCGTTAATAAAAGGTTGGCGATACAATCTTTTTCCTAAAGCAGCATGAATTGCGTTAGCTACAGCACCTCCTGCAGGTGGTAAACCTGGCTCTCCTAAGCCAGTAGGTTTAATATCACTTTTCACAAAATGAACCTCTACCTGTGGCGTTTCTTGCATTCTAATTAAACGATAACGATCAAAGTTTTTAAAGTTTGGCTTTCCTTTGTCAAAAGAGAAATCGCTATACATTGCATGCCCAATTCCGTCTAAAACTCCACCTTGTATTTGGTTTGTAGCTCCAGTTGGATTCACAACAATACCACAGTCTACAGCAACCGTAACTTTTTTAATAATTGGCAGCCCATCTTTTAAAACAACATCTGCAATTTCAGCAACATGAGTATTGTGGCTGTAATATGCCGAAAAACCCTGATAAACTCCAGCAGATACTTTACCCCAGTTTGCCTTATCTCTCGCTAGTTTTACGACACCTTCCATTCGTTTTCCAGAATACTCTACACCTTCATCATTATTTTTAATCACTTCTTGTAGCATTTCCAAACGCAATTCAATAGGATCTTTGCCTAGTTCCGTTGCCAATTCATCAAAAAAGCTTTGTTCTGCAGAAGCTAAGAAATTTGTGTAAGGCGCTCTCCATGCACCAGTTGTTATATTGCTTTTGTAGTTGCCAGTTTCAACACGATAATTAGGCACGCAACCTGCTGGAAAATAATTAGGAATAGATCCAAACATGTTTGCATTTATGGCAGCTTCTCTTAAAAGATATCCATGTACTTTTCCGTCTTTTAAAGCAGCTTTTATTCTGTATTTAGAAGATGGTCTATAGGTACCAGCAGTCATGTCATCCTCTCTTGAAAAAACAACTTTTACAGGCTTTTTTATTCTACTAGAAATTTCTGTTGCTTCTAGAAGAAAATCGTTATACAAACGTCTTCCAAAACCACCACCCATTCTTGTCATTTCAATATGTATTTGCTCTGGTTTTATATTGTAAGCTGCAGCAATCATACCTTGTGCCCAAGCAGGAGTTTGTGTAGGTCCAACCAAATGAATTTTATCTGATGTAACATCTGCATAAAAATTCATAGGTTCCATACAATTATGAGGTAAAAATGGGGCATGATAGGTTCTTTCAATTACTTTGTCAGCTGTTGCAAATGCTTTACTCACATTCCCATCATTTCTTCTGGTTTCAAGATTTTTTCCATCTAATATCTCTGTTAATAATTTATCATGATCTTCTGTAGATTCTAGTTTTTCATCTTCCCATTCAACTTGTAAGGCCTTTTGGCCTTTCATGGCAGCCCAAGTTGAAGTAGCAACAATAGCAACTTTATCTGTTATTCTTGTAAATCCTTGCGCTTGATTTTCAATAGCTTTTAATTTTTCTCCAAATTGAAATACATCTAAAACACCATTAACTTCTTTTACTTTGCTTGCATTAAAAGATTTTAGTTTTTGTCCAAAAGAAGGTGGTCTAACAACAGTTGCATATACCATACCTTCTGCTTTAAAGTCGAGTCCAAATAATGGTTTTCCTGTAATAATTTCATGCATATCTACATTTACAGCATCTTTACCAATAATATGAAACTTAGAAACCTCTTTTAAAGTGACATTTTCAGGTACCTGTAAAGTTGCTGCTTCATTTACAACTTCTCCATATCCTAAGCTGTCGCCATTTACATTGCTAATAATTCCTTTAGTTGCAGAGCATGTACTTGCATCTACACCCCATTTAGCTGCAGCCGCATTCACTAACATCTGTTTTGCTGTAGCTCCTGTTTGACGTAAAGCATCCCAGCCTTGACGTATAGATTGACTTCCTCCAGCCACTTGCCTTTTGTAATTTTTGGTGTCTAAAGGCGCTTGAGCTACATTTACTTTATCCCACTCTACATCTAATTCTTCTGCAATAATCATTGGCATCGCAGTTTTTACACCTTGTCCTATTTCTGGATTTGGTGAAAAAATTGTGACATAGCCTTCATCGGAAATACGGATAAATGCATTAAAATCATTGAAGTTTAAACTGTCTATATCAACAGGCATTTTTGCATCAGATTTACATGCAGAAAGCAAGTTAAAGCCAATTAGCATTCCCCCACTTGCCAAAACAGAGGTCTTTAAAAAATTTCTTCTACTAAAATTGATGTTATTTTGAGATTTCATGGATTCTTACTTTAAGATTAGGACATTTTTTCTGCAGCTACTTTAACCGCTTTTTCAATTCGGTTGTACGAAGCACACCTGCAAATATTGCCATGCATTGCTTGACGAATTTCTTCATTTGACGGATTTTTATTTTCCGCTAAAAATGCAGAAGCTGTCATGATTTGTCCTGCTTGACAGTAACCACACTGTGGCACATCAATTGCTTTCCATGCTTCTTGAACTGGGTGTTTCCCATCTTCTGATAGCCCTTCTATGGTAGTTATTTTTGCATCATCTAAAATAGAAACTTGCATTTGACAACTACGTGTAGCAATGCCATCTATATGAACAGTACATGCTCCACATTGAGCAATTCCGCATCCAAACTTGGTTCCTACAAGGTTTAATTCGTCTCGTAAAACCCACAATAAAGGGGTGTCTGCATCTGCTGTAACAGTACGTTTTTGTCCGTTAATTGTTAATGTATAATTTGGCATAGAAGAAAGTTTTATAAAATCAACTTGTAAGGTACAAAAAATTAGGCTCGTTTAGAAATCAATTGATTTATCAAGTTCATTTTGCATTTATTTAACAAAAAAAACCACTCTTAAAAGAGCGGTTTAACCTTTTTCGCAGCACGCTTACTATTTACCGAACATTAATAATTCACTACAGATTATTTCAGTTGTATAGCGTTTATTTCCATCTTTATCTTCCCAGTTTCTGTAAGAAAGTTTTCCTTCTACAGCAATTTCTTGTCCTTTTT
>CAYZDK010000051.1:0-15632 GCA_964477255.1 uncultured Polaribacter sp. | reverse complement strand
ATGAAAAGACAAGGAAAAGAGGGAGAATTCAGATCGAACCTACATAGAGGAGGTTCTGCAGAAGTTGTAGAGTTATCTGATGATGAAGAAAAAACTGCACTAAAAGCAGCAAAAGCTTTAGGTTTATCTGTTGCAGGTGTAGATATGATTCAATCTAAAAAAGGCCCATTAGTTTTAGAGGTTAATTCATCTCCAGGATTAGAAGGTATAGAAGTTGCAACAAAGAAAAATATTGCAAAAGAAATTATTCGTTATCTAGAAATTCATGTAGAATAAATTACCACAATCAATTCTTCTTATTACTCTATAATTTATAAAAGCCTTAGATACTTGAAATTAGTGTATCTATTCGTTATTTTTGCAATTATTAATTAACACTAAACAATATTATTATGGCTTTTGAATTACCAAAATTAGGTTATGCATACGATGCATTAGAACCACATATAGATGCAAGAACAATGGAAATACACCATACAAAGCATCACAATGGATATACTACAAAATTAAACGCAGCAATTGAAGGAACAGACTTAGAAGGGAAATCTATTGAAGATATTTTAACCAATCTAGACATGTCTAATGGCGCTGTAAGAAATAATGGAGGAGGTTTTTACAACCACTCTTTATTTTGGACAGTAATGAATCCTGAAGATAGAGGATATTTATCTGGAGAATTAAAAGATGCTATTGAAGCAGAATTTGGTTCTAAAGACGCTTTTATCGAAGCTTTTTCTAAGGCTGCAGCTACACAGTTTGGTTCAGGATGGGCTTGGTTATGTGTGCATAAAGGAGGAAAAGTAGAAGTTTGCTCAACACCAAATCAAGACAATCCATTAATGCCTGGTGTTTCTTGTGAAGGAACTCCAATCTTAGGACTAGATGTTTGGGAGCACGCATACTACTTAAATTACCAAAACAGAAGACCAGACTATATTGATGCTTTCTTTAAAGTAATTAACTGGAATGAAGTTGAAAGAAGATATGCAGCAGCAAAATAAACATACTGCTAAATAAACAAAAAAAAGACTGTCTATTAAGACAGTCTTTTTTATTAGACTAATTAAGTTTTTAACTAATTGTTAGTTAAAAATTGACATTACCAATTTTAGTAAATTAATTTACCAAATTATTTGATTGATTTGCATTAGCCATAACAAGCTCACTCAGATTTATTGAAAAGCTAAGACTAAATATTTTAGTTTCGGTTATAGGGTTTACAGCATTATTAGATAATTCAGCATCTACAATACTAAAATTAGCTACGCCATTCTCTACTTTAACATCTAATACATTAGTAATTCTAGAATTCACAAAAGGTACATGCCAAACAGTATTTGGTTTATTTCCAATTTTAATATCTCCTAAATAATACTCACTTGTTTCTAAAGCAAATTCAGCTTCTTGTCTGTGATTGAAAGTAGTTGTTCCTGTAGGTAAATTCTTTATAAAGATTTTAGTGTATGTTCCAAAATCAAAATTATTGGCGACTGTTGGTTCTTTTTCATATACAATAAATTCAAAAATCTCACCATTTGCTAAAGAATAATTTGTAAAAGAGTATAAGTTTAAATTACCTGTTGAAGTATCAGATTGTATAGTGTTATTAGATATATTAGAACTAACAACATCATCTATTTCTTCTATTGCTTGGTTAGACTCACATGATGTTAAAGTAGTTAATGCAATTACTATAATGATATTAAATTTATAATTTAAAATACGTTTCATAATGTTATAAATTTTTTAAATAATTTGATTATTAAGGTGTTTTACTACCACATAATTAAATCAAGAGTTTTTATTTAGAAATCTCTCCAGCCTTTTCCGCAAATTCTAATAAAACAGCAACAGTTTTCCCGTTTCCTTTTGCAATAGCATGCACTATGCTTTCTCCAAAATTTTTATCTGTATAAATTTTAAACTGTTTTATTTTAAATTTCTTCCCTTCCATTGAAGTATCTAGCGCATTTTCTATAACATAACTTTCACTTACAGCTTGCCCAATTAATTGAGCCATTGCACCACTAACAATTTCATTACTTGCTAGTTTATTTACGGTCTCTAAGTTTTGTGCTAACTTATTTACATTTTTTACATCTAAATTTTTTGCATCTTTTAGTGTTTGAGCTGCTTTTGTAATGTTTTTTAATGACAACATAGATTTATTTACATACACATATGCAAACTTATCTTCTTTACTAGGTTTATCTAATTGTATAATATCGCCAACATTGAAGACTGTTCCAGATGATGTTGTGAATGATTTTTTAGATTTTTTACCTTTTACCTGCGCTATTACTAACATTGGTGCAAGCAATAACATAATAATTACCTTTTTTTTCATGATTTGGTAGTTTTAAATTAAAAACAGCATCCATTTCTCAGTTGTTAATTCATCCTAAAAAAAATGCGAGATGAATACTGTCTAAAATATTTTAACTATTTAGGATACAACGAATTAACAATTCAAAGATATCTAGGATTATAAATAAAGTAAATAGAGTGTTATACGTAACTAGCTAAGGTATTTTACGTATTTTTAGCTTGTTAGGCCATTTTGAAAGGCAAATCTTATTAAAGAAGCCACATTGTGTACATCAATTTTGCGCATGATATTTGTTCTGTGTGTGTCTACAGTTCTTGGGCTTATAAACAATGTTTCGGCAATTTGGGTATTCGTTAGTCCTTCTGTTAAAAGTTTAATAACCTCTTTTTCTCTTGCTGTTAACTCTTTTAGTAAAGGAGATTTTTCATGATATTGATAAGAGCCATCATTTGTATCTTTATGTATTAATAAAGCTTTTGTAACATCTGCATTAAAATATTCTTTGCCTTTGTAAATTTGTTTAATGGCTAGTAATAACTCATCACTAGGTATAGTTTTTAACATATAGCCTTTTACACCAATAGTTATTAAATTTTTTATTACAGAAGCTTCTTGATACATAGAAAGCATGGCTACTTTTACCTCTTTGTAATTTTTAAGAATTTCTTTGGCACAGGCTACACCATTTAAAACTGGCATGTTTATATCTAGAAGAGCTACATCTACAATGTTTGACTTTATGTAGTTTAAAGCCTCTTTACCATTTTCTACAAAAGCTACAACCTCAAAATCTGAATGATTATCAAAAGTGTTTTTAATACCTTCAGCCATTAATGGATGATCGTCTGCAATTAAAATTTTAATGGGCATTTAAACAGGAATTTTTATGGTAACTAATGTACCATTTTTTGGGTTCGAGTCAAAATGAACTGTTCCATTAACCATATTTAATCTGCTAGCAATATTTAACAATCCAATACCCTTCTTGTTTTTATCTTTTGAAAAACCTACACCATTATCTTCAACAATTAAAAGAAGGTGTCCTTTATTTTTAAACAATTGCAAATTTACTTCTGTAGCCTTACTATGTTTTAAAATATTTTGAATGAGTTCTTGCGTAATTCTGTAGATGGTTACCTCTATTTTTTTAGGTAAACGTTCCTTAATATTAAAGTGCTCGAAATTGAATTTAATTTCTGCTAAACGTAAAGTACCAGATAGTAAATCTTGTAAAGCAGCAATTATACCCAGTTCTTTAAGAGCTCTTGGCATCATTTGATGAGATATATTTCGTATTTCTTGATTCGAGTTTTCTAAACGCGTTAACAATTGCTGAGATTCTTTATTATCAATTAAATTATTTTTAGAAAACAAACTTCTAGATTTTAAAATAACACTACCTATTTGTTGTACAACACCATCATGCAATTCTCTTGCTATGTTACTCCTTTCTTCTTCTTGAGCATCTATAATTGCTTTAAATCCTTTTTCTTTTTCAGCTAAAATAGCTTCTTGGTTTTTTCTTTTTATTCTTTGATTAATTGCAAAAAATAAGACCACAGCAATACAGAAAATTGCAATTAAAACAAAAATCCAACCTCTAATTTTAGACAGCTGCAACTCTGTTTCTGCTTTTTCTGTTCTAGTTTCCAAAAGTTCTTTCTCTTTTTCTGCAGTCTCAAACTGAATTTCTAATTGCTGAATTTTACTTTCTATTTGAACACTATTAGTACTATCTACAATAGCCTTGTTAAACTTTAAAAACTCAAAAGCTTTTTTATAATTATTTCTATTAAAATAAGATTGATATAACTTTTCTGTAATATTCTTTTTCATGTAATTAAAAGAATATGTGTTAGCCATATTTAGAGCTTTTTCAAATACTTCTATAGCTTTTATATAATCTTTACGCTTAAAATAATGATTTCCTAAATTTTCATATGAATCTGCAATACCATAGGTGTCGTCTATTTTTAAGCGTATTTTTAACGCATCATCTAAAAGGTTTTTGGCTTTTGTTAATTGATTATAATCAGTATAAATCATTGCCATTTCTACCATCGCATAAGGCATCCCTAAACTATCATTATGTTTAATACACAAATCATACGATTTTTTATGATAGTACAATGCACTATCTTTTTCTTGATTTCTCTGCTTTAATACTCCATAATTATTGTAAGCTCCAATTCTTAAAAAAGATGTTTTTTGAGGTTGTGCTTCAAGAATTTTAATACCTTTTAGCATGTAAAAGATACCTTGCTTTAAATCTCTTCTGTTTATACGCCAGCCTAAACTTACATAACAGTCTCCATATTTGGGGTAATTCTCTAATAAATAATAATAATTTGCAGCTTTTATTGTGTTTTCTATAGCTTTATCAAATTTGTTTTTAAAATGATAAGCTAAACCTAATGCTTCATTAGTTTTTGCAATTTTTAAGGTATCTTTTATTGTATTTGCAATAGTATTTGCTTTTTTAGCAAGCTCTAAAAACAAATCCATATTACTAGTTTTATCAGAAAAAGACAAAGATAAAATGGTGTCTAAAAATGCTTCTTGAGTGAGTTTTTGCTCTAACCTAATAATCTTTTCAAGATTACTTTCTTGGCTGTAAAAAAAATTACTCATTAAAAAGAATAATATGGTAAAATATTTCTTTATCATTTTTTCTTATTCACTCAAATATGCAAAAAAAATTAATAATGTTACTCTAAATATTTATAAATTAAGCCATAAGAAAAAAAGCATCCTACAAAGGATGCTTTTTTTTATGTAATAATCTAAAAAATTAATACGCTCTTTCGTCACTTCCTTCAAAGAAATTGATAAATGCTTGATTTACTACCCTCATACCTCCAGGAGTTGGATAATTTCCTGTAAAATACCAATCGCCTAAATTTTCTGGACAAGCTTTATGCAAACCTTCTATAGATTGATAAATTACTTCTACTTCTGCATTGATATCTTTTGTTTTTAACATTTGAGCAATTTTATCGGAGATTTGTTCTACTGTAAATGGATTGTAAACCTCTTTTACATAGTTAACAATTTCTAGATCGCTCTTCGTTTGTTGTGCTTTACACTTGTTGTAAACCTCTTCTACAATATGGTATTGGTTGGTTTCTTTTAATAACTCTAAGGCTGCCTTAAATGCAATAAAAGCATCAATCCTTGCCATATCAATTCCATAACAATCTGGATATCTAATTTGTGGTGCAGAAGAAACTACCACAATCTTTTTAGGATTTAATCTGTCTAATATTTTAATTATACTTTTCTTTAGCGTTGTTCCACGAACAATACTATCGTCAATAATTACTAAATTATCTGTTGGTTTTACAACTCCATAAGTAATATCATAAACATGTTCTACAAGATCATCTCTACTATTATCATCTGCAATAAATGTTCTTAGTTTTGCATCTTTAATTGCTATCTTCTCAAAACGAGGTCTTTCAGATAAAATCTCTGTTACCTTTGCAGCAGACAATTTAGTTCCTCCAGAAAGTATTTTTTCAGTTTTTTGTTGGTTTAAAATATCTTCAGCAGCTTCTGTCATTCCGTAAAAAGAAGTTTCTGCTGTATTTGGAATAAAAGAAAAAACGGTATTAGAGATATCAGCGTTAATGGATTCTAAAACTTTTGGAAAAACATACTTTCCTAAATTTTTACGTTCCTGATAAATTGCAGCATCACTACCTCTAGAAAAGTAAATTCTTTCAAAAGAACATGATTTTTTATCTCTAGGCTCTATAACTTTTTTTATACTTACTTTTCCGTTTTTCTTAATAATTAAAGCATGTCCTCTTTCTAGTTCTTTTACTTCTTCTATTGCAACATTAAAAGCGGTTTGAATTACAGGCCTTTCTGATGCAACAACAACAACCTCATCATCTTCATAAAAGTAAGTAGGCCTAATACCATTAGGGTCTCTTAAAACAAAAGCATCTCCATGCCCCACTAAACCTGCCATAGCATAACCACCATCCCAGTTTTTAGAAGAGCGCTTTAAAACTTTTTTTATACTAAGGTTTTCTTCTATATAAGGTGATGCTTCTCTTTTAGAATATCCTTCTTTCTTAGCTTTTTGATATAGTTTTGCTACCTCATCTTCTAGAAAATGACCAATTTTCTCCATTACAGTAACTGTATCTGTAAACTCTTTTGGATGTTGCCCTAATTCTACTAATTCTTGCAACATTTGTTTAGAGTTGGTCATGTTAAAATTACCTGCAACTATTAGGTTTTTATGTCTCCAATTACTTTGTCTTAAAAAAGGGTGCACACTCTCTATACTGTTTTTACCAAAAGTTCCATAACGAACATGCCCAAGAAAAACATTGCCAATGTATGGCATATTTTCTTCTTGCCAATTTACATCGTCTTTCTTGTCTGGGTTTTTTTCAATTACACCATTGATTCGTTCATTAATCTGTGCAAAAATATCTTGAATTGGTTGGGATTTGTTAGAACGAATTCTACTAATATATCTAGTACCTGGTTCTACATTAAATTTAACACTTGCAAAACCAGCTCCATCTTGCCCTCTATTGTGTTGCTTTTCCATTAATAAGTACATCTTATTAATGCCATAGAAAGCAGTACCATACTTTTTCTTATAAAATTCTAATGGTTTCTTTAAACGAACAAGTGCAATTCCACATTCGTGTTTAATAGCATCACTCATTGATTGTATATATTGGTTAATGTTTTGTATCACAAAAAAATCCGCATAATTTTACGCGGATTTTCTGTTATGATAATTCTATATCAAATCTTGTTAAATCTTTAAATGCTTGCAAGCGATTTAAAACTTCGTCTATTTTTAAATCTTGCATACGCTCTGTTCCAAATTTTTCTACGCAAAACGATGCTAAATTAGAGCCATAAATTATGGCATTTTTCATATTTTCGAAAGAGAAATTATCTGTTTTTGCTAAATATCCACAGAAACCTCCTGCAAAAGTATCTCCTGCTCCTGTTGGATCAAAAACTTCTGCTAGTGGTAGTGCAGGTGCAAAAAAGACATTGTCTTCATTAAAAAGTAAAGCTCCATGTTCACCTTTCTTGATAACAATATATTTAGGTCCCATTTCATGAATTTTTTTGGCAGCATTAACAAGAGAATATTCTCCTGATAATTGTCTTGCTTCTTCATCATTAATAGCAATTACATCTACTCTTTTTAAAACTTTATGCAAGTCTTTCAGAGCGATATCCATCCAAAAATTCATAGTATCTAAAACTACCAATTTCGGACGCTCATGCATCTGATCTAATACAGAAGCTTGCGTTAAAGGGTGTAAGTTTCCAAGCATCACTATTGGCGCATCTTTAAAACTTTCTGGAACTTTTGGCTCAAAATTCTCTAAAACATTTAATTCTGTAATTAAAGTGTCTCTAGAATTCATGTCGTTGTGATATTTGCCACTCCAAAAAAAGGTTTTGCCATCCTTTATAATTTCAATACCATCTGTATTTACCCCTTTTTTATTAAGCATTTCTAAATACGCCTCAGGAAAATCTCCACCAACTACACTTACCACACCAGTTTCTACACCAAACTGACTTGCTGCTAAACCAACGAAAGTACCTGAACCACCTAGAATTTTATCGGTTTTACCAAAAGGAGTTTCGATTGCATCAAAAGCGACAGTACCAACTGCTAATAACTTATTCATTTGTCAAATTTAATCAGTAATTTTGCACCATATTTTAAACCGCAAAAATACGTTTAAAAAATGACTATAAAAGCAATACAAGAAGAAATTATTGATGAGTTCTCTATGTTTGATGACTGGATGCAGCGTTATGAGTACATTATAGAACTAGGTAAGTCTTTGCCTCTTATAGACGATAATTATAAATTAGATGAGAATTTAATTAAAGGCTGCCAGTCTAAAGTATGGCTTTATTCTGAAGTAGAAGACAATAAAATAAAGTACACTGCAGATAGTGATGCTATTTTAACCAAAGGAATTGTAGCTTTATTATTACGAGTATTTTCTGGCCAGAAACCTGAAGATATTTTAGCAGCCGATACCAAATTTATAGATGAAATTGGCTTAAAAGAACATTTGTCTCCAACTAGAGCAAATGGGTTAGTTTCTATGATTAAACAAATTAAAATGTATGCTATCGCACAACAAGCGAAAACTAAATAAGAGATCATGACCGAGAAAGAATTAGAAGAAATTGGCGATAAAATAATTCGTGTTTTAAAAACCATTTACGATCCTGAAATACCTGTAGACATCTACGAATTAGGTTTAATTTATGATGTTTTCGTATCCGAAGAAAACGATGCAAAGATATTAATGACTTTAACATCTCCTAACTGTCCAGTTGCAGAAACATTGCCTGTAGAGGTAGAAGAAAAAGTGAAAACATTAAAAGAAATTAATAATTGTGAAGTAGAGATTACTTTTGACCCCACTTGGACGCAAGAAATGATGAGCGAAGAAGCGCGTCTAGAGTTAGGAATGCTTTAGTATTGTATTATGGCAGATGAAATTGTAAATAGAGTAGCAAGCAGTAAACTTGTAACAGTAGATTTAGAAGAACTTTATCCTGAAGGAGAAAGAATGCTTTTTGATATTAAAGATTGGTTGTTTCAAGAACTAATTTTAAAAGAAAAAGAATTTAGAGCGTCTGTAAAAAATCATGATTGGTCGCAATATAAAAATTCGTTTGTTGCAATTCATTGCTCTGTAGATGCTATCGTACCAACTTGGGCTTACATGTTAGTTGCGTCTGCATTACAACCATTTGCAAAAAAAGTTGTTATAGGAAATTTAGAACTTTTAGAAACAAGTATTTTTCAAGAATTATTTAGTTTTTTAGACCTTAATAGTTTCGAAAACAAACCCATTATTGTAAAAGGTTGTGCAGATAAATATATACCTAACAGTGTTTTTGGCATGTTGGTATCTAAATTACAACCTGTTGCAAAATCTTTAATGTTTGGAGAAGCTTGCTCTAATGTACCAATATACAAGGTAAAAAAATAGATATTTACTGTTTTTAAAGTAGTGATTTTATATTGATTTATAGTATTTTTGCTCGATCACAACCAAAAAATGAAGAAATTAGTTCTAGTCTTTCTAATTCTTTTATCGAATTCCATTTTTACTCAAGAAGTAAAAAAAGATAGTGTTCCTGTTTGGAAAATACATGGAAGGTTTGCATTTATTTTTAACCAATCTTCTTTTTCAAATTGGGCATCTGGTGGAGAAAACACTATAGCAGGAAACTTAAATATTAACTACGACTTTAATTATAAAAAAAACAAAGTAAACTGGGATACAAGAATTATTACCAGTTATGGTGGGAGTTATAGGTCTGATAGAGGTTACCGAAAAACCGACGATCGTCTTGAGATTAATACAGTTTTAGGTTATAAAACCTCAAAAACTTGGTTTTTATCTTTCATAGGGAATTTTAGAACCCAATATACCAATGGTTTTAACTTTAAAGAGGAGCCTAAACAATTAGTTTCTAAATTCTTTTCTCCTGCATATCTAACTTTTGGACCTGGTATGTTGTGGAAAAAATCAGACAATTTAAACGTAAACATTGCTCCTGCAACAGCTAGATATACATTAGTTTCTGATGAATTTTCTGGAAGGTTTGGTGTAGAAGAAGGTAGAAACACTTCTTTTAGTTTAGGTTTTAATTTATCTGGATACTATAAGTTTCCAATAATGGAGAATATAGAAATGGAAAATATCTTAGCTGTTTACAATGATTATTTAGAAGAAATAGGAAATTTTGATATTGATTACCAAACCAACATTCGTTTTAAAGTAAATAAAAGTATTAAAATGCTAATGACTCTGCATATGATTGTAGATGATGACTCCTCTACTAGAGTGCAGTTTAGGCAATTATTTGGTCTTGGTGTAAACTATAGCTTTCACGAAAAGATGGTTTTTTAAATAAAAAAGGTACATTTATCAAATTAAAATTCACTTGTATGAAAAAAATATTAGCAGTATTGTTTATAGGTTTTATTGGTTTATCTGCCAATAGCCAAACGTTAGAAGAGTTAAAAAAAGAATTAAAATCTAAAAAAGATTCTATAGCCACATTAGATAAAAAAGCTAATGCAATTCAAAAGAAAATAAATGCACTTCCTGGCTGGAAAGTTGGTGCTTTTGGCACTATTGGGGCAAACTTTTCTAGATTTAACAATTGGTTTGCAAGAGAGGCACCAAATACTTCTGCTGGAAATATAGGTTTTACCGTAAATGCATTCGCAAACTTAATGGAAGAAAAATACTTCTGGAGAAATGCTGCAAATGTAAATTTAGCGTGGGTAAAACTAGATGATAGAGAAGACCCAACAGATAGCGATTCTTTTGAAGCTGCAACAGATGTGTTTAATATAACTTCTATTTTTGGATATCGATTAAATAAAAAATGGGCCATTTCTACACTTGCAGAATATAGAACTACATTTATTGAAAACTTTAATAATCCTGGATATTTAGATTTAGGAGGTGGTATTACTTGGACCCCATTTTCTAGCTTAGTTGTTGTAATGAATCCAGGTAACTACAATTTTGTTTTTAGTGATGCTGACACAAATTTCGAATCTTCTTTAGGAGCAAAAATTGTTGCAGATTACACAACGAAAATTAATAAACTAAGTATAAAATCTAACCTATCTTTATTTCAAAGTTATGATAGTAGTGATTTATCTAACTGGACTTGGATTAACTCTCTTGGATACAATATTTGGAGTGGTATTGGTTTAGGATTTGAATTTGGTTTGCGAAACAATAGACAAGAAGCACTAAATGCTGCTAGAATAACAGATGCTAATGTAACCTTTGCTTCTTTAGATAATAAATTACAAAGTTATTGGCTGTTTGGTGTTAGTTATGCTTTTTAATATGTTAACACTTAAATACTAATTTATCGTTTCGTTTTTCGTATATTTCTATAAGAATTTAATTTTCTGTAAATGACACTTTTAATAGTTTATGCTTTAATTAGTATTTTCTTTTCTTTTTTATGCTCCATTCTAGAAGCGGTATTGTTAAGCATAACTCCAACTTTTATTAATGTAAAGAAAAATGAAGGTTATGAGTATGCAATAGAACTAGAAGCTTTAAAAAAAGACGTAGATAAACCACTTATTGCAATCTTAACAATTAATACAATTGCACATACAGTAGGTGCTATTTTAGTTGGTGTACAGGCTAAAGTTGCCTATGCAGAAATGTATGGTACAACAAAGAGAACTATTTTTGGAATTAATTTTACAGAAGATGTTATGGTAGGTATTGTATCTACAATCATGACAATATTTATCTTAGTAGCATCAGAAATTATACCTAAAACCATTGGTGCAACCTACTGGAAAAATCTTGCAAACTTCACTTCTAAAGCTTTAAAAGTGATGATTTTCCCACTTAAATACACTGGTATTTTATGGCTTTTACAGTTAACTACTACTTTAATAGGTGGCTCTGGTCATGGAAGTATTCTTAGTAGAGAAAGTTTTCTGGTAATGGCAGATATGGCAGAAAAAGAAGGTGTTTTCGAAAAAAATGAAAGTAAAGTAATTAGAAATTTATTAGGCTTTCAAGAAACAAAAGTAAACGATGTTATGACACCTAGGTCTGTTTTAGAAACAGCAGATGAAACAGAAACCATAGCAGAGTTTTACGAATCGCATCAAGATTTACAGTTTTCTAGAATACCTATTTACAAAGAAAATCCAGACGAAATAACAGGGTACTTTTTAAAAGCAAATCTTTTGGAAGCTATTATTCAAGGAAAAGGAGAAGAACCTTTGTCTGCAATAAAAAGAGATATTTTAATTACAGATAGAGACCTTTCTATTCCAGATTTATTTGACAAGCTAATTAAAGAAAGAGAACATATTGCTCTAGTTGTAGATGAATATGGTTCTGTAAGTGGTTTGGTATCTCAAGAGGATGTTATAGAAACGCTTTTAGGGTTAGAAATTATGGACGAAACGGACAATGTAGAAGACATGCAAGCACTAGCCAGAAAATCTTGGAAAAATAGAGTGAAAAATCTAGGGGTAATCAAAGACAAAAACAAATAAGATTATTCTTTTTCTTTGTATTCGTAATATAGAAAATCATTGTATGGAAAACGTTGTACATGTATTTTCTTTACCTCTTCGTAAGTCTTCTCTTTAAACTCTTCTAAGTTTGTTTTGTCTATCGCAGAAATAAATATTGCTTCTATTTCTTCTTTATTCATCCATGTTTTTTTCCAATCTTGAAGAGTGTAGTGTTGTTTGGTTTTTTCAGTTACCAAATCATCTTCATCTATGGTTTTATGCTCATACGCATCAATTTTATTAAACACCATTAGCGTAGGCTTATCTACACAGTTAATATCGTCTAAAATTCCATTTACAGAAGCAATATGATCTTCGAAATTTGGGTGAGATATATCAACTACATGCAATAATAAATCTGCTTCTCTTACCTCATCTAAAGTCGATTTAAAAGATTCTACCAATTGCGTAGGAAGTTTTCTAATAAATCCTACAGTATCTGTCATTAGAAAAGGAATATTTTTAATAACCACTTTACGCACTGTTGTGTCTAACGTGGCAAAAAGCTTGTTTTCTGCAAACACATCGCTTTTACTAATAACATTCATTAAGGTAGATTTCCCAACATTGGTATAACCTACTAAAGCAACACGAACCATTTTGCCACGATTTTTTCGCTGAACGGCCATTTGCTTATCAATAGTTTTTAATTTCTTTTTAAGTAAGCTAATTTTATCGCGAATAATACGCCTGTCAGTTTCAATCTCTGTTTCTCCAGGACCACGCATTCCAATTCCTCCTTTTTGTTTGTCAAGGTGTGTCCAAAGTCTAGTTAAACGTGGCAATAAATATTCATGTTGTGCTAATTCTACTTGGGTTTTTGCAGAACTCGTTTGCGCTCTTTGCGCAAAAATATCTAGAATTAAATTGGTACGATCTAATATTTTACAGTCTAATACTTTTTCTATATTTCGCATTTGTGCAGGCGAAAGCTCATCATCAAAAATTGCTGTTCCTATAGTATTTGCTTTAATATAGGCACTTACATCTTCTAATTTTCCTGATCCTAAAAAAGTTTTTGGATTTGGTTTATCTAACTTCTGAACAAATCTTTTTACAGGAACACCACCAGCTGTTTTTGTTAAGAACTCTAATTCATCTAAATACTCTTTAGATTTTTCTTCATCTTGAAGCTGTGTTACTATTCCTATTAGTACTACTTTTTCAGATTTGGCTTCTTTTGCATCTATCATATAGTACAAAAGTACAAACATTTAAATTTATTGTGCAATAAAAAACCGCAACATAGTTGCGGTTTTCATAATTAATTCAAATTCAAAATACAATGTACTATTTATAATTTTATAAATTTTACTGGCACTGTATACGTTTTAAAAAACTTTACGTTTTTTATATCAGTTTTTTTGTAATTTAGTTTAGACTTTATGTATGAGTCTAAATTACCAATATTTGTATCTACAGATAATACCACAATTTGTCCTTGTCTATTAATTACAAACTTAATAGTTGCATCTGTATCATTTTTTATTAATTGTTGATAGTTCCCTAATAAACCTCCAATTTTTTCTCTTAATTGCTGCTTTGTTTCTTTTACATCTTCTTTTTCGTTTGCAAAAGAAAAGCTAGTAATTAAAGCGAATACTAATGTTAGGATTAAATTTTTCATTTTCTTATTTATTAATTCAAATTTTACGCTGCAAAAATAGTTTACAACTAAAGATTTTATTCACTTTTAAATGTTATTAAATGGTATATTTAACGGCTTTTTTTAGTCCTTTTTTTAGTTTTTAACAATAGGATTACATTACCAAGTGGATGTTAATTTTAGATAATTTATGATGAAGTTGATAACAAAACTATTTGTAGAATTTTTGAATTGGTAATTTTTCTAGTAAAACATTAGTAGAGTGTTAAAAAACAATGTTAACTTAACGTTAACTCAAGACTATTTTTAAAAATCTTAAAACGTCTTTTTTTAAAAAATTAGGACATAAAAAAAGCCTTAAGGGAGATTAAGACTTTTTTAATTCAAATTTACTTATAACTTATTTTCTAGACTAGGTTTACATGTAACCCATGAAAGAAGTACAAAGCAAAGGTACATCTAAACTCTATAAATAAAGTTACTATAATGTTATGATAATCAAATGAAAAGGTTATGATTAAGCATTAATTGTCTTTGCCCACATTTCTAAATGCTTTGGTAAGTTTTTCATCATTAATAATATACTTTTTATACTTACCATCTCTATATCTGTAATAGATAAAAGTAGGCATAAAAATAAATGATAAATACAATACTCCTAAACCCATAACCACTTGTGCTTTTTCGTGCTCTAGTTGAATTAGGGATACACCAACAACCATCCAAACTAAAAAAAGTACAAACATTATTTTTATTGCTGTTTTCATGCTGTAAATTTACAAAAGTCTAAAAACAAATCTAAGTTAAATGGCTCTTAATAAACTATATTTAATACTTTACTTGCTATTAATAACAGCATGTACAAGCAAAACACCAACATCTAATATGAATAAAAAAATAGTTATCGCACACAGAGGTGCTTCTGGCTATTTACCAGAGCACACCCTAGAAGCTAAAGTTATGGCCTATGAAATGAATGCTGATTTTATTGAACAAGATTTGGTGCTAAGTAAAGATAATGTACCCATAGTTATACATGATATCTATTTAGATGATGTTACAAATGTAGCTTCTGTTTTTCCTGACAGAAAAAGAAAAGACGGACGATTTTATGTTGTAGATTTTATGCTTGCTGAATTAAAAGTATTACAAGTAACAGAAAGGTTTAATCCAAAAACAGGAAAACAAGTCTATCCACAAAGATTTCCGAAGAATAAAGGCACTTTTTCATTACATACTTTTCAAGAGGAAATAGAATTGATACAAAGTTTAAATACAGTTACAGGGAAAAATATTGGGATTTATCCAGAAATTAAAGCTCCAAATTTTCATAAAAATGAAGGTAAAGATATAAGTACAATTGTATTAAATATATTAACCAACTATGGCTATACTTCTAAAAAAGACAACTGTATTTTACAATGTTTTAATGCCAAAGAATTAGAACGAATACGAAAAGAATTACAATCTGATTTGTTTTTAGTACAATTAATAGATTCTGAACAAGAAACAAAACAGTTAGAAGATTTTGCAAGGTATGCAGATGGAATTGGCCCTTGGTATAAACAAATTGTAAAAAAGGAAAACGGACA
>CAYZDK010000050.1:0-15858 GCA_964477255.1 uncultured Polaribacter sp. | reverse complement strand
GATGCATTAGCTGAAGCTATCGAAACAAGAGATGCTAACATTGCATTATCTGATGAATTAGCTGCTCAAATCGATGCAGGACCACAATTAAATGCTGAGCAACAAGCTGCTGTAGATGCATTAGCTGCTGCTGAAGCTGCTGAAGCTGCTGCACAAGCTGAAGTAGATGCAATAGATGCTATCACTGATCCATTAAATGATGAGAAAGCACAAGTAAACTCATTAATTACTATATTAGAAGGAATTCTTAATGTAGGAGCTGCTGGTGATAACTCAAGAGAAGCTATCCAAATGTTAATTGATGGTCTTAATGATGACATCGCTGACGAAATGGATGACTTAAAAGCAGACCAAGATGCTATCACTAACTTTGTAGGAGGTGTTGCAGCATTACAAACAGCATTAGAATTAGCTGAAGCAACTTATGATAACACTGTTGCATTATTAGCTGCTTGGGAAGCAAGAGCTGAAAGAAGATTAGAAATTTTACAAGGTTTACTATAATAAATTCTTTAAGGATACAAAATGGGGCTAGGCAACTAGCCCCTTATAAAACAAACTAATAAACCTTTAAAGAATTACAATTATGAAGAAAAATATATTTTTAACATTATTACTGTTTTTATCTTTTGCTGTTGTAGCACAAGAAAACGACACTAATAATGATGATAAAAGTGTAAGACCATCTAAAAGAAACTTCACGGTTGGTATAAGTATGGGAAACAGTCCTTTCTTTAATACACCAAGTATTTTTAGTGGGGCAAATGTATCTGGTGATGCAACTTCTACTACACTTAACTTAAGAAATAATTCTTTTGTTAATATGGTAGGTATAGATGCGAGATATTTTGTTTCTAACAGATGGGCAGTTACTTTCTCTGGAGCAATGTCTTATAGCGAGACTCCTGCTGAGATTGCATTTCCTGCTGCTGGTCCATTACCAGCGTATAATGCAACTGTACAAGAAGGTAACATGAACTTTACTTATGCTTTAGGTGCTGTGTACTTCTTTGATTACAAGAAAAATGACAGAATTATGCCTTATTTAGGTTTATCTGTACCTGTTAGTCATGCAAGAGTATCGCAATTTGATCCTTCTATTGTTAATAATGCACCTGTTCAATTAGGACAAGCGCATGTAGAGGCTTTAGGAATTGGAGCACAAGTAGTTGCTGGTATTGATTATTACATTGCTGATGGAATATTCTTAGGTGCTAGCATTAGACCAGTATCTTTCCAACATGTTGGTACAACTAGATATCCAGGTCCTGGACTTTTATCTAAAAAAGCAAGTAGTTATAATTTTTCCACTTTCGTTCAACCAATGTTAACGTTAGGATTTAAATTATAATAAAAAAATATTTAATAGAATTTATTACTTAAATTCTATTAAATGGGCTGTCCTTACTAAGGGCAGCTTTTTTTTTTGCATAAAAAAAAGCATTTTAATAAAATGCTTTTTAATAGGTTTACTATTAACTATTATGGAATCCATTTTTTTGAAAAGTTAGGCTTCCGTTTTTCTAAAAAAGCATCTCTACCTTCTTTAGCTTCATCAGTCATATAAGCCAAACGTGTAGCTTCTCCTGCAAAAACTTGTTGCCCAACCATACCATCATCTGTTAGATTCATTGCGAACTTTAGCATTTTTATAGAAGTTGGACTTTTTGCTAATATTTCTTGCGCCCATTCATAAGCCGTAATTTCTAAATCTTCATGTGGTATTACAGCATTTACCATTCCCATTTCATATGCTTCTTGTGCGGAATAATTTCTACCGAGGAAGAAAATTTCTCTAGCTTTTTTTTGTCCTACCATCTTGGCAAGGTAAGCAGAACCATACCCACCATCAAAAGAAGTAACATCTGCATCCGTTTGTTTAAATATAGCATGCTCTTTGCTTGCAAGCGTTAAATCACAAACTACATGTAAGCTGTGCCCACCTCCTACTGCCCAACCAGGAACAACTGCGATAACTACTTTGGGCATAAAACGAATTAAACGTTGCACTTCTAAAATATTTAGTCTGTGATATCCATCTTCACCAACATATCCTTGATTTCCTCTTGCTTTTTGATCTCCTCCTGAACAGAAAGAGTAAACACCATCTTTACTACTTGGACCTTCTGCACTTAATAAAACTACTCCAATAGAGGTATCTTCATTAGCATCATAGAATGCATCATATAATTCAGAAGTTGTTTTAGGACGAAAGGCATTTCTAACATTTGGTCTGTTAAAAGCAATTCTAGCTACGCCATTAGATTTCTTATACGTAATATCTTCATATTCTTTAACTGTTTTCCATTCTGGTTGCAACATATTTTGTACTTTAAAGGATTAAATAATTAACACAAAAATACGCATTAAAGGTTGATGTTAAGAAAAACGATTATAATTATCTGCGTGCTAATAACTAAAGTAAGTTTGGCACAAGAGGTTATACAGAAAAGATTGCCTTCTGAATATTTATCAGATACTAGAGATATTACTATTTATTTACCCGATAATTATAAAATTGATTCCTTACAGAACTATCCACTTACAATTATTTTAGATAAAGCCTTACTTTTTGATAATTATGTTGCAACTAGTAAATTATTTGTTCTAAAAGATTTAGCTCCGAAACAAATTATTGTTGGTATAGATATGAACAATACTTATATTGAAGATATTTCCTTTGATAGAAATACAGGAGAACTAACTTCAAGTGCCAAAAATTTTTACCAATTTATTAGGGATGAAGTTTTATTTTATATGGAAAGCAACTATAGAGTATCCCCTTTTATTAGTTTAGTTGGTGAAGCATATGGAGCTAATATGGTTAGTCATTTTTTAAAAGAAAACTCTGGATTCATCAATGCTTTTATATGTATTAATGCTAACTTTTCTGAATTTGTTGGACAACAACTGATGCGTTATAATATGGATAAATTTAGTAAACTCGATAACTCCTACTACATATATCTCAATAACTCTAATAGTTTTAGTAAACGTAAGCAAGTTTTTTTAACTGAACTACAAGAAAACTTAGGCAATTTAAAAGTTGACAACTTAAAAATAATTAGTGACTATATAACTACTACAAATAGTACCTCAGCAATATCTGAATCTATACCAAGAGCCCTAAGTAAGATTTTTGAAATATATGCTCCTATTACCAAAGAAGAATATGATTTAAAAATTAAAGATTTAAACCCATTAGATGCGATTGCATATCTAGAGAATAAATATGTTGAAATTGAATTTCTTTTTGGAACTAAATTAGGTATTAGAGAGCGCGATATTTTTGCTATTGAAAATATAGTTATTGAAAAAGAAAATGGAGGTTACTTAAAAAATTTTGGAAAAATGATTTTAAAGATCTTTCCAAAATCCCCTTTAGGCGATTACTATTTGGGTAAATACTACGAATCTAGCAATATGATTAAAAAAGCATTATACCATTATAAAGTTGGCTATGGAAAAATGGATCCTTCAGACCCCAATGCTGATGCATATTATGAAAATATATTAAGAATTGGTGGGGAATAAAGTAACCTTTATAAAGATTTAAATGTAAAGCCTACACTTGCAAAAAAACCGTTATTATTACCACCAAAGAAATCGAGCTGCAGTTTTCTGCTAAGTGTATAATAAAAACCAGTGTCCCATGTAAAATCTTGATTTGTTTCAATACTACCAAAAGTCTCAAGAAAAACACCAAATCTATTGGTAATTGTATAGCTTAAATTAAGTACAAAACTAGTTGTCGCTTCAAAATTATCATCAAATTGAACAGCAAAATTTGTATTCCAACTTAATTTATCAGTAAATGATCCCTCTAGAATTAATAAAACTTTACTAATAAAGTTTACTTGCGATATAGGCAAGTTAGCACTTACTTGAATGGCGGATTGTATTTTTCGATTCTTTTCTATTAACGCAATTCTACTTCCTAATTCAAGAAATGAAATAGTAGAAGTAATACCAGTATCGTAACCAACATTTACATTAAGTTCTAGATTGTTTGCTAAACCATAACGAAAGTAGGAATTGATATTAATAAGATCTTGAGAACTATAATAATCAAAACCTGTTTGCACTTGAAAAACCTTTGATGTTATTATAGTAGATGAAAAGGCTTGCCCTGGTCTGTCTGATGAAAAAGAAGAAATTTCTTGAGAATAATAAATGTAGCTACTGAAAAATATTACTAAAAATAATAGTCGTTTCATTACGATTTTAGCAACTGTATCCTATCCTCTAAAATATCAATTTTTTTATTTTTATAAAGATTTCCGATAGCGCGTTTAAAAGCTTTTTTACTCATTTGTAATTGAAACTTTATAGATTCAGGAGAACTTTTATCAGTCAACAACAAAAACCCTTCTCTACTATTCTCAAGTTTATTTAGAACTTTTTCAACATCTAAATCAATTACATTTTTAAAGCCTTGTGGACGTAAAGACACATCTATTTTACCATCTTCTCGAATCGTTTTAATGTAGCCCTTTACTTTCATACCTTCTTCTACATCTTGAAAAGTTTCATTTCTATAGAGCAACCCCTCTTCTGCCTCATCAATTAAAACAACATAACCTAATGGTGTTTCTTCTTGTATTAATAAATCTACTCTATCTCCTTCTTGATAACTCATAATTTAATGTATTTAAAATAATCTTTTAATTTTTGATCGTTTTCACTACTTGGTGTAAAAATCTCTAAAATAGAAGGATTATCTGATTTATTGTGAAACTTTGTTAATACTTGTTCTACAGTTTCGGTAGAATATGCTTTAAAATAAGAGAAACCATGCATCTTTGCCAAGTGTTCTGCAGTAAGGCAGTGTGGTGTTTCGAAATATTGTAAAGAATTCGTAGAATCAGGGCCTGGAATGATTTTAAAAATTCCACCTCCAGAATTGTTAATTAAAACAATTTTAAAGTTTTTTGGTATATAATTATTCCAAAGAGAATTACTATCGTAAAAGAAGCTTAAATCGCCTGTAATTAAAATAACTGGAAGACTTGCAGCTACAGAAGCACCAATAGCAGTACTTGTGCTACCATCAATACCACTTGTACCTCTATTACAAAAGGTTTGAATTGATGCATCTACCGTAAACAATTGTGCATATCTAATTATTGCACTATTGCTTATTTGTAATTGCGTTTTCTTAGGAATACTTTCTATTACTTGCTCAAAAACTTTAAAATCGGAATGAGTTAACTTTTCTAAAAACGTTTTATGTTTTTGTCTTTTTAGATCTCTTATTTTAATCCAATCGTTTTGATAAGAATTGTGGTTAATTTTAATTAGAGTATTAAACTTAGAAAAGAAGTCTGTAGGTTTAGTTTGAATAAATTCTGTTAAACAAAAAAATGTGTTGGTAGCTTTTTTTTCGTCTATATTCCAATGGTGTTTTGGTGGATAGGTTCTTAAAAACTTTTTTATTTTTTTAGAAACTATCATACCTCCATAGGTAATTAAAATATCTGGTTGTAGTGCCTTAAACTCTTCTTCTTCTAATGAAAAAATTAATTGATCTATAGAATTTATAGCTTTCTCGTGATGCAGATTAGAAGTAGTTTCTGTTAAAATAAGCACAGAAGGATCATCTGCATACAAATTCATTAATTTATGTAATTTATCATCTGGATAATTTACACCAACTAAAATCATTTTCTTTTCTTCTTTGTTCCATATAGTTGCTAAGCTTTTGTAATCTATAGAAGTATTATCTAAAGCACTCATGCTTATATTTGGAAAAGAAAAAGATTGCATTTCTGCTACGGTTTCATACAAAGGCTCATCAAAAGGGGCATTTATATGAACAGGTCCTTTTAAAGAGGTTGCCTTTTGCAAAGCTTCCCCTATCATTTGAGAATTACTACTAGCAAACGTTTTATTATCTACTAAATTAGCAGAAAATAAAATGTGATTTGCAAACACGTTTTCTTGACGAATGGTTTGCCCATCACCTATATCTATTAAGTGTTTTGGTCTATCTGCAGAAATAACAACCAAAGGAATGTTACTATAAAAAGCTTCTGCAACTGCTGGATAGTAATTAAGTAACGCAGAACCAGATGTACAAACAATAGCCACAGCTTTTTGCTTCTGCTGAGCTATACCTAGGGCAAAAAATGCTGCACAACGTTCGTCAACAATACTATAAGTTTGTATTTGAGGATGGTTAGAAAAACCAATAGTTAGTGGCGCATTTCTAGAACCAGGAGAAATAACAACCGTATCTATATCAAATTGATGACAAGCAGCTATTATTTTTTGAGCAAGTTCTTTTTTTGGATACATAAATAAATTTACCAACTACAAATTTACAAACTAGGAAAGGATTTTTTTCATAAAAAAAACAGAAAGCTAAACCATACATTTAACTTTCTGCCAATTTATATTTAGATAATTCTAGTTACCTTTTTTATAGTCTGCTAAGAATTTAGCCAAACCAATATCTGTTAAAGGATGCTTTAACAATCCTTCAATTGCACTTAAAGGACCTGTCATAACATCAGCTCCAATTTTTGCACAATCTATAATATGCATAGTATGTCTTACAGAGGCAGCTAAAATTTCTGTATTAAAAACATAATTATCGTAAATGGTTCTAATTTCTGCTATTAGATTTAAACCATCAGTAGAAATATCATCTAATCTACCAATAAAAGGAGATACGTATGTTGCACCTGCTTTAGCTGCTAATAATGCTTGCCCAGCAGAAAAAACAAGGGTTACATTCGTTTTAATTCCTTTTTCTGAAAAATATTTACAAGCTTTAACGCCGTCTTTAATCATAGGTAGTTTTACTACTATTTGAGGGTTTAAAGCAGCAAGAGCCTCACCTTCTTTAATCATCCCTTCAAAATCTGTAGAAATAACCTCTGCAGAAACATCTCCATCTACTAAATCGCAAATAGATTTGTAATGGTTAATGATGTTAACTTCTCCTGTAATTCCTTCTTTAGCCATTAAAGAAGGGTTTGTAGTTACACCATCTAAAATACCTAATGCTTGAGCTTCTTTAATTTGCTCTAAATTAGCTGTATCTATGAAAAATTTCATTCTTTATGTAATTTTATTTTTTGCAAATATAGGCAGTAACTTACTTATTTCATGCAGTTTTACTAAAAGTTATACATAAATTATTAAGATAATATCTTCTAATATTTTTGTAAATTCTTTTATTTTTGGGGGTATAAATGAGAGGGGTAAGAATGAAGAAGTGTATTTTATATTTTTGTTGTCTAAATTTTATGCTGCAAGCATGTAGTGAATCTTCATTAGACAAGGAACCAGAAATAATAGATGCTTGTAGTAGTGCTGTTGTATTAAACGTATCTGCTAAAGATAGTATTGCTGTAGAAAGAGATGCAAAAAATATAATTTGGCAAGGAATTTTTAATGCTACCCAAATTGAATTATTTTATAATATACCCATAGGGTCTGCAGGTGAAAACGAAACTTTGCAGTTTATTTTAAATAAAACAGATAACTGTTTAGAAATAGAAAGAGCCTATAAGTTTTATGATGGTGCAGATGTTGATATTTCTGCAGTTACTGCAGTTAATTTTAAACAATTATTTGTGCAAGAATGGGTAAAAGATGAATTTTTTGCTGGAGTATTCGTATATGAAGACCCTCATGATAAAATAACGTATACAAAAAAAGTTTGGGTAAATTTAACAGTGGATACAACAAAAGAGCAAAATAGTCTAGATTTTAATAGTTGTTTAGGAGACAAATTACCAATTGCAATTGACTTAGATGAAGATGGAACTACAGATTTTGAACTAACCTATGAAACTACAAACGATATCGGTAACAATCCAAGGTTTACAAAATATAACTTACTGCTAAAATCTACAGATTTAGACGCAAATCAAATTCTTTCTCCTCAAAAAAATAAAGCTCCCTATTTTGTTGTTTTTGAACCTCCTTTTACGTCAGAAAACACCAAACAATATTTTAATGGCGTAAGAAAGGATTTAGATATTTTTTACGAATATGAATCACCTTATGAGATTTTTAACTACTTTGTTAGCAATAGGCTTACCTATTACCATACCCTTACAAATGAAACTCCAGATTATTTTTTAGTGAAACTAATAAGAGATAATAAAGACTATTTTGGTTGGGTAAATGTTTCTGTAAATGTACAAGATTGTAGTATAGAAGTTTTACAAAGTTACTTGTCTAAGAGTCCAAATGAAATAGTAAGAGTTGATTAAATCTTGTAATGATTCATTAATAATTTTTGATATGTTTTTCCAGGAAGTATTCTCTTCAAGACAATGGAAAACTTTTCCATAAAACCACCTACTTTATAATGAATTCTTGGATTTGAATGATTAATGATCTTTTCTACTGCTTTTGCCATCACTATTGGATCCATTCCTGAATCTACATGAGAATCCATTAAATCTAAATTATCTTTGTATTTCTTTTTATATGCAGAATTTTCAAAAACTGGTGTATGGTATCTTCCTGCTGCAATATTAGTTGCAAAATCTCCAGGAGCAACATTAACAACGTGTATACCAAACTCTTTAACTTCCATCGCAGTTGCTTCTGTAACCAGCTCTAATGCTCCTTTAGTTGCAGAATATATACCTCTAAAAGGCAAACCCATATAGCCTGCAATAGAAGTTACATTTATAATAGTTCCGCTATTATTATTTCGCATAATTGGTAAAACAGCTTTCATAACATCAATAGCACCAAAAAGATTTGTATCAAAAACAGCTTTCATTTCTTTTGTAGGAGTGTCTTCTATAGGTCCTGTAATACCCATTCCTGCATTATTTACTAAAATGTCTATTCTACCTTCTTTATTGGTAACATACTGTACAGCTTTAGAAATACTTTCGGTATTTAAAACATCTAAAGCAACCATGTTAATATTATTTATTATGTTTTGCTTCGGATTTCTACTGGTTCCATAAACAATAAAATTTTTATTACTTAAATAAGATGCTATGGCTTTACCTATTCCTGATGATGCTCCAGTGATGAATACTACTTTAGACATAAAATGAAGTTAAGTTAAAAACAAATATCTAAAAAAGATACTTTAAAAGTAAAGAAAAATGCAAAGGAAAAATTATTGCATAAAAAAAGGCAAGCGACCTACATCACACCGCTACGACCTAATACCCTTGCTGCGTTCCCGCCCTGGGGGATTCAAAGGGAGCTGGTTGTGTAGGACTTGCCGACTACAAATTTACAATCTATTTAGAATCTAACAATAAAAAAAATGTCAAAATTTTTGTAACAAAATTTAAGAAACGGAAACTAATACAAAGTAATGATGATTAGTTATTGAAGTTCAAGAACATATCATCAAAATTAATATATTTGTGTAACTAACAATTAAATCAACTACAATGGAAAACCAAGCAAACAGCAAGAGTATTATTTTAAATTTTGGACTTTATTATGGAATAGCGGGAGTTATTTTAAGTCTTGTTTTTTATGCATTAGGAATGCATTATGACCCTGGAGTAGCAGGAATGTTATTAGGATTAGTTATGATGATTGCTTTTGTAGTTTTACCTTTAAAGCAGTTCAAAGCAAATAATGGAACATTTATGTCTTGGGGACAAGGGGTTAAAATAGGTGTTGGTGTTATTTTAGTAGGAACTATAATTAATATAATATACCAACAAATTTTTCAGAACTTTATAGAGCCAGACTTCATGGAACAAGCAATTGCTTTAGGAGAGCAAAAGATGATGGATATGGGACTAACTCAAGAACAAATAGAGGCTCAAATGGAAATGTCTAAAAAATTCCAAACACCATTAATGCAAGCTGCATTTGGTCTATTAGCTGGACTTTTCTTTGGATTTGTTGTTTCTGCAATTACAGCTGCAATAATGAAAAAATCGGAAGAAGAAACGTATTAATTTTGTATAAATAGTCTTTTTTCTGTAAGACTTTAGTAATTTTACAATACAAACTTGTAAATTATACAAATGCAAATATCGGTAGTAATACCTCTTCTAAATGAAGAAGAATCTATACATGAATTATACGATTGGATTGCATCCGTTATGCAATCCAATCGTTATTTATACGAGGTAATTTTTATTGATGATGGCAGTTCAGATGCATCTTGGAATATAATTCAGCAATTAGCAATTAATAATAACAACATAAAAGGCATCCGATTTCAAAAAAATTATGGAAAATCACAAGCCTTAGATGCTGGTTTTAACGAAGCTGCTGGAGATGTCGTAATTACCATGGATGCAGATTTGCAAGATAATCCTGAAGAAATTCCAGAATTATACCGCTTAATAGTGCAAGAAAATTACGATATCATTTCTGGATGGAAAAAGAAACGTTACGATAACATAATTACAAAAAATATTCCTTCTAAATTATTTAACGCAGCTGCTAGAAAAACTTCTGGCCTTAAACTTCACGATTTTAATTGTGGTTTAAAAGCCTATAAAAAAGAAGTAATTAAAACGATAAAAGTTAGTGGAGAGATGCATAGATACATTCCTGTTTTAGCAAAAAATGAAGGGTTTACTAAAATTGGAGAAAAAGTTGTTCAGCATCAATCTAGAAAGTATGGGACTACTAAATTTGGAGTAGACCGTTTTTTTAATGGTTTTTTAGACTTAATAACAATCTCTTTTCTCTCTAAATTTGGAAAACGGCCAATGCATTTTTTTGGTCTTTTAGGAACATTAATGTTTTTATTTGGAACAACTTTAGCTTTTTATATCGGAGCCTATAAAATTTATAACCTCTACAAGGGCATAAAAGCAACTCTTGTTACTAACAATCCTTGGTTTTACATTGCATTAACCTCTATGATTATAGGTACCTTGTTGTTCTTAGCTGGTTTTTTAGGCGAACTAATTATTCGTACTAAAAAAGATGAAAAACATTACAGAGTTAAAGAAAAACTTAACCTGTAATTTTATATTTGTAGTAAACAGTAAAAATTATGAAAGAAATTATTAAAGCAGCAGAGGCTTGGTTAAAACCAACATTTGATATAGATACTAGAAAAAAAGTACAAGAGCTCATAGATAATAATCCTAAAGAACTTACAGATAGTTTTTATAAAAACTTAGAGTTTGGTACTGGTGGAATGAGAGGGGTTATGGGGCCAGGAACAAACCGAATTAATAAATATACTCTAGGAAAGGCCACACAAGGTTTGGCTAATTACATTCACGATAAAGTTAATTCAACCCAAAAAAGTGTTATTATTGCTTTTGACTGCAGACATAATAGTAAATCTTTAGCAAAAATTGTTGCAGATGTTCTTTCTGCTAATGCAATTAAAGTTTATCTTTTTGAAGATTTAAGACCAACGCCAGAACTTTCTTTTGCGGTGCGACATCTAAGTTGTGATGCAGGAATTGTACTTACAGCATCCCATAATCCACCAGAATATAATGGATACAAAGTCTATTGGTCTGATGGAGGTCAAATTGTACCACCAAATGATAGTGGTATTATACAAGAAGTTAATAGATTAGACTATAGTGATATTAACTTTGAAGCTAAAGAAAACCTAATTGAGTATGTTGGTGAAAAAATCGATAAAACTTTTATTAACGAATCCGTAAAAAATGGTTCTTTATTTAAAGATATAAAAAGAGAAGATTTAAAAATTGTTTTTACATCTCTTCATGGCACATCTATTACTGCTATACCTGCAACTCTTGCAGAAGCTGGCTATACAGATGTTCATATAGTGGAAGAACAAAAAATACCAAATGGTGATTTTCCTACTGTAAAATCTCCAAACCCTGAAGAACCAGAAGCTCTTAAAATGGCTACTGATTTAGCAGATAAAATTAATGCAGATATTGTTATTGGTACAGATCCTGATTGTGATAGGTTAGGAATAGCTGTAAGAGATTTAAATGGTAAAATGAAGTTATTAAACGGAAACCAAACTATGGTGGTAATGACTTCTTTTTTATTAAGAAAATGGAAAAAAGAAAACCGTTTAAAAGGCAACGAATTTGTAGGCTCTACTATAGTTTCTACTGAATTAGTAAATGAGATTGCTTCTGCATATAATGTAGAAACTAAAGTTGGTTTAACAGGCTTTAAATGGATTGCCAAAATGGTTTTAGATTACCCTGAGTTAAATTTCATTGGAGGTGGGGAAGAAAGTTTTGGTTTTATGGTAGGAGATTTTGTAAGAGACAAAGACGCAGTAACTGCTACACTTTTAGCGTGTGAAATTGCTGCATATGCAAAACAAAATGATTCTTCTTTTTATGAAGAACTACTTAATATTTATATAGAGCATAAGTTTTACAAAGAGCATTTGATATCTATTACTAAAAAAGGAATGGAAGGTGCCGCAGAAATTCAGCAAATGCTAAAAGATATGCGAGAAAAACCTATTCTTGAAATAGATGGAGAAAAAATAGAAACATTGTCTGATTACCAATCATCTGTTAGAAAAAATCTAATTACAGGTTTAGAGGAGAAAATTAAAGTTCCGAAATCTAATGTATTAATTTATCAAACCAAATCTGGTACCAGAATTGCAGCAAGACCAAGTGGTACTGAACCAAAAATTAAATTTTACTTTAGTGTAAATGCTACCTTAGAAAAAAGTAAAGATGCTGAAAAAGTGGAGAAAGAATTAGATACAAAAATTCAGAGAATTATTACTGAAATGAAACTGAATTAATGAAGCATTTTAAAGATATTTTAAAGTACGAGTCTAATTACAGAAGGTATACGATATTCAATATTGTTTTCAATATTTTTTATGCGCTTTTTAATGTATTATCTGTACTTGCATTTATCCCTGTGCTTGGTATTCTTTTTGGAACAGAAAAAAAAGTAACCACGCAAGCTAGTTATGATGGTATAACAAGTGTTGGAAGCTATCTTAAAAATAGTTTCTACTATTTTATTTCTCAAAAAATAGAAAATGAAGGAGAAATAAAAGCGCTTTTATTTATTTGTCTATTAGCTATATCCTTATTTTTTTTAAAAAACTTTTTTAGATATTTAGCTTCTTATGTAATAACATTTTTACGAACCGGAATTGTAAAAGACTTAAGAGACGATTTATATAATAAAGTTCTAGAACTGCCTGTATCCTATTTTAGCGAAAAGAAAAAAGGAGATATTATTGCAAGAATGACTGCAGATGTTCAAGAAGTAGAAGTTAGTATTTTAAAATCTATAGAATCTATTGTTAGAGAACCTTTAACTGTAATAATTGCTATTGCAATTATGCTATTTATGAGTGTTAAACTAACATTATTTGTATTTATACTACTTCCTGTATCTGGATTTATCATATCATCTATTAGTAAAAAACTAAAAGCTAAATCTGTTAAAGCGCAACAAGAAACAGGAACTTTCTTATCTTTTATAGAAGAAACATTATCTGGCTTAAGAGTTATTAAAGGTTTTAATGCAGAAAATGTAATTGGTAATAAATTTTTACAATCTACTTCTAAATTTAAATCACTAATGACTAGTGTTATTCATAGACAAACGCTAGCGTCTCCAATGAGTGAATTTTTAGGATCTGCAACTATTATAGCTATTTTATGGTATGGTGGAACAGAGGTTTTGTCTAAAACAAGCGCCTTACAACCTGACGAATTTATGGGGTATATTGTTCTTTTTTACACTGTTTTAAACCCTATAAAAGTTATTACCACTACCTATTATAACTTACAAAAAGGTGAAGCTTCTGCAGAACGTATTATGCATGTATTACATACCGAAAATACTATAAAAGACAAACCTAATGCTATTGATAAAGTAAATTTTTCAGAAGATATTCGTTTTGAAAATATTTCTTTCAAATACAAGAAAGAATATGTAATTAAAGATTTTTCTTTAACCATTAAAAAAGGAGAAACAGTTGCTTTAGTTGGGCAATCTGGTAGTGGAAAATCTACACTTGCTAATCTTATAACTCGTTTTTACGATGTAAACAAAGGTGGGGTTTTTATAGATGGAGTAGACATTCGTGACATTTCAAAGAAATCGTTGCGTAATTTAATGGGTATTGTTACTCAAGAATCTATTTTATTTAACGATACTGTAGAAAATAATATAAAATTAGGGGTTAATAAAGCCACACCAGAAGAAATTAAAGATGCTGCAGCTATTGCAAATGCTATGGAATTTATAAAAGATTTACCTGAACAGCTTAAAACTAATATTGGCGATAGTGGTAACTCTTTATCAGGTGGCCAAAAGCAACGTTTATCTATTGCAAGAGCAGTTCTAAAAAACCCACCAATTATGATTTTAGATGAAGCTACCTCTGCTTTAGACACAGAATCTGAACAATTGGTGCAATTAGCTCTAGAAAAAATGATGCAAAATAGAACATCTCTAGTTATTGCTCACAGGCTATCTACAATTCAAAAAGCAAATAAGATAGTAGTAATGAAAAAGGGTAAAATTGTAGAACAAGGAAAACACGAAGAACTTTTAGCTAAAAAAGGAGAATACCACAAACTGGTTACGATGCAAAGCTTAGCTTAACTGTAAACCTAATTGTTTCCCTTTTTTTATCATAAAGTCATAAGATGCAGAATGTTCATTTGGTATTACACCTTCTAAAATTGCTTCTTTAATAGCCTCTTTAATGATACCAATTTCTCTACAAGGCTTAAGGTTAAATGCATTCATTATTTCTTCCCCAGAGATTGGAGGTTGAAAATTTCTAACCCTATCTCTTTCCTCTACTTCTTGAATTTTTTCTCGTACTATTTCAAAGTTTTTATGGTATCGTTTAAATTTTTTCGGATTCTTAGTAGTAATATCTGCTTCACACAATGTCATAAGGTCATTAATATCATTCCCAGCATCAAAAATTAAACGACGTACTGCAGAATCTGTTACGTCTGAGGCTAAAACTATAGGTCTAGAGCTTAACAATACCATTTTCTGAACAAACTTCATTTTATTATTCAATGGCATTTTTAATCTTTTAAACAACTTATAAACCATTTTAGAACCTACAAATTCATGAGAATGAAATGTCCATCCATTCTTTTTATGAAAACGTTTTGTTGGTGCTTTACCAATATCGTGTAATAAAGCTGCCCAACGTAACCAAACATTATTCGTGCGTTTTGCAATGTTATCTACAACCTCTAAAGTGTGGTAAAAGTTATCCTTATGCTTTTGGCCCTCTACCTCCTCTACTCCTTTTAAAGCAATTAATTCCGGAATTAAAATCTCTAGAAGGCCAGACTGTTCTAGCAATAAAAATCCCTTTGAAGGTTTTGGTGACGCTAAAATTTTATGCAGCTCGTCTACAATTCTTTCTTTAGAAATGATGTGAATTCGTTGGTGGTTTTTAGATATGGCATCTAAAGAATCTTTTTCAATAGAGAAATTTAACTGGCTTGCAAATCGAATTGCTCTTAGCATTCGTAAAGGATCATCAGAATAAGTGACATCTGGATCTAAGGGTGTACGAATTATTTTTTTCTGCAAATCTAGCATTCCATCAAACGGATCTAATAATGCACCATAATTTGTTTTATTTAAACTAATAGCCAGAGCATTAATGGTAAAGTCTCTTCTATTTTGATCGTCTTCTAAAGTGCCAGGTTTTACATTTGGGTTTCTACTATCTTTTGTGTACGATTCTTTTCTTGCACCTACAAATTCTAACTCAATGTCTTTGTAACGCAACATTGCTGTTCCGTATGTTTTAAAAACTTGAACTTTTGGTTTGGTTGAAAGCAGTTCAGAAACTTTTAATGCCAATTCTATACCATTACCAACGGTAACAATATCTATATCTTTTGGTTTTTCTCTATCTAAAATAAAGTCACGAACATACCCACCAATTACATAAACTTCTTGGTTTAATTGGTTTGCTGC
>CAYZDK010000049.1:0-17064 GCA_964477255.1 uncultured Polaribacter sp. | reverse complement strand
AACTCTGGTAAAGCTGCCTGAAATGCATGTAATTCTGTAGGGCAAACGAAAGTGAAATCTTTTGGGTACCAGAATAATAATACTTTCTTATTATTCTTTTTTGCTTCTTCTAATACATTAATCTTAAATGTATCTCCCATTTCATTCATTGCGTCTACATTTAAATTTGGGAATTTTTTTCCAACTGCTGTTGCCATATTAATTTATTTTTAGTTATTGTTCTAATTTCTTTTACAAAGATAAATGTAGTCTAGGGGTAGAAATAAAAAAGTTGATGAAAACTTTTTATATTCTCATCAACTTTAATTATACCTAAAACTATAAACTATAGTTTTATACTATTTAGAGGCAAATAACTTTACATCCTTTGCAGAAACTTGTTTTTCACCTAAAATTATCAAACGTTCTACTACATTTCTTAATTCACGAATATTACCTGTCCAATCGTAGGCTTTAAGCAATTCTATAGCCTCTTTAGAGAAGGCTTTTAATTGCATCCCTTGTTCTTGAGTTATTTTCTGGGAAAAGAAATCTACCAATAACGGAATATCTTCTCTTCTATCATTTAAAGCTGGTACTTTTATCAAAATCACAGCTAATCTATGATACAAATCTTCTCTAAATCTGCCTGCCTCTATTTCTTTTGTTAAATTTTTATTTGTTGCTGCAACAACCCTAACATTTACCTTTATGTCTTTATCTGAACCAACTCTAGATATTTTATTTTCTTGCAATGCACGTAATACTTTTGCTTGTGCAGATAAACTCATATCTCCAATTTCATCTAAAAAAATAGTTCCTCCGTTTGCTGCTTCAAATTTACCTGCTCTGTCTTTGTTTGCCCCAGTAAAAGACCCTTTAACATGACCAAATAGTTCACTTTCTATCAGTTCTGAAGGAATTGCGGCACAGTTTACTTCTATCATACTTGATTTAGACCTGTTAGACTTTTCATGCAGCCAATGTGCAACCAACTCTTTACCTGTTCCATTAGGGCCAGTAATTAGAACTCTAGCATCTGTAGCCGCTACTTTTTCTATCATTTCTTTTATCTGCAATATTGCAGCACTTTTGCCAACCATTTCGTAATTCTTACTTACTTTCTTTTTTAGTCGCTTATTTTCTACAACTAAATTTTTACGATCTAAGGCATTTCTAACGGTATTTAAAAGACGATTTAAGTCTGGTGGTTTTGAAATATAATCAAAGGCTCCTAAACGCATAGTATTAACTGCAGTTTCTAAATCTCCATGGCCAGAAATCATAACAATTGGAACTTCTGGTTTTAATTTTTTTGCTTTCTCTAAAACCTCTGCACCGTCCATTTTAGGCATTTTAATATCGCAAAGTACCAAATCATAATCATTTTTCTTGAATAGCTCTAAACCTTGCAAGCCATCTTCTGCTTCTTCTACTGCGTACTTGTCGTTTTCTTCTGAGATTATTTTAGTTAAAACTCTTCGAATTGCAGCTTCGTCTTCTATTATTAAAATTTTTGACATATTTACGTATTATGTATATGAACATCTCGCTGTGGAAATGGTATGGTGATATTATTTTCTCTAAATTTTTTGTCTATTTCAAAACGCAAATCGCTCTTAATTTTAAAGTGAGCGTAGCTATTATTAATTTTAAATAGCAGTCTAAATTCTAAAGCACTGTCTCCGAAATTAGAAAACAACACTACTGGTTTCGAATTTTTTAATACGTCTGAATGATTGGTTGCAACTTCTAACAATATTTTTTCTACTAACCTAACATCTGAACCATAAGCAACACCAACTTCTACACTTTCTGTAGTTTGTATTCCGTTTTGTGTCCAATTAAATAAAGATTGGGTTAAAAATTTATGGTTAGGAATAATTAAAACTTTGTCATCAATGGTAACCAATCTTGTTGTTCTTAATTTTATTTCAATAATCTTGCCAGTTTTACCATCTACTTCTACTACATCGTTTACGGTAAGTGTTTTATCGATTAAAATAAAAACACCTGAAATGATATCTTGAAATAAGGTTTGAAGTCCTAAACCAATACCAACCAATAATGCAGCAGAACCTGCAAGTAAAACTCCTACTTCTACTCCTGAAGATTCTAAAGCTATTATTATTACAATAGTATAAACGAAGTATTTTAAAAAAGAGAAAATAGCTTTAAACTTATTTTGATCTTCTTGATTTAATCTTCGATTAACTATCTTTTTTATAAACTTTAAAGTAAAGTTGGTTATAATTAACACAACAATTAAAAACAAAACTGTTTTTACATCGATGTGAATTTTTTCGCTTATCGCAAAAGAGTAATTTAAGAAGTCTTTTATTTTTTGCATTGTACTATCCTTTATACTTTAACCATTTGTAAAGATCTTTATAGGTAGGTTTTTTACCATACATTAAAATTCCTACCCTATAAATTTTAGCTGCTAACCAAACCATAAATACAAAAGTAACTATAAGTAAACTCATAGATAAAAGTAGTTCTTGCCAAGAAACTCCAAATGGCACACGCATAAGCATTACAATAGGGCTAGTTAGTGGAATGTAAGAAAAGGCTACAGAGATTGGTCCATGAGGATCGTTAATTACAGTAGCAAAACCTACATAAACCCCTAAAATTAGAGGCAACATAATTGGCAACATAAATTGCTGGGTATCAGTTTCATTATCTACAGCAGCACCTACAGCAGCAAAAAGAGAACTATACAACATATAACCTCCTAAGAAATAAAACAGAAACAAAACAAATAATTTTAGAATTGGTAGTCTTAAAATTTCTTGGACTATAACTTGCATTTTGTCTGCACCAGCTGCTTCTTTTGCTGCATTAATTTGTTCTTCAGACAAGGTTGAAGTTTGTACTTCTGAAATATCGATACCAAAAAATGAACTTGCCAATGTTGTAATGATAAACAACAAAATACCCCATATTAAAAATTGCAATAAACCTGCTGAGGCATTTCCTATAATTTTACCCATCATTAACTCAAAGGGTTTTACAGAAGATACAATTACTTCTATAATTCTACTTGTTTTTTCTTCAATAACACTTCGCATAACAGATGCGCCATAAGTTATTACAAACATCATTAACAAATACCCTGCAACTGCACCTACACCTATTTTTAATCCGTTTATTAACTTAGAAGATTCTTCTCCAGAAAAATTAAACATTTTAATCTCAGCTGGAATTCTAGCTGCATTTATTTGTAATACATCTATACCAAAACTAGTAAGTTTTTTGTTTCGTAATTTTCGCTCAATCTTAGATTCAATAGAGCTCATTAAAGACATACCTGGTGAATCTTTAGAATAAAACTCTATAGAATTAGCCAAAATCTCTAAACTATCTATTTTAGGTATAATTAAAGCACCATAATGTTCTCCTTCTTCAACTTTTTTCTTTGTTTCATTAACTCCAAGAGCAGTGTAATTTTTGTAGTGTATGGTTTTGGTGTCCGAGAAGTCTTCTTTAGAAAACAAGCCAGAATGGTCTACATAAGCTATTTCTTTTACTTTTTCATCGTTTTTTTTCATTAGAAAATAAACTAAAGCGCCCATACCTACCATAATTAATGGGCTTAAAAAGGTCATAACAATAAAAGATTTATTACGAACCTTAGCAATAAACTCTCTCTTAATAATTAATTGTAACTTACTCATGGCTAATTATTTTGATTTACAGCTGCTATAAAAATATCGTTTGCACTTGGTATTAATTCTACAAAATGCTGCACAATTCCTCTATTAGTTAAAAAAGATAACAAATCATTTGCAGTTTGATTTGAATGAAGCTTTACGTTTAGGGTTAATTCATCTCCCAATAATTTAAAGTCTGGAGGCAAAACCGTAAATGATTTTCGCAATGCTTGTTCTACTTCTTTTGGTTGGGAAGTATGCAAACCTACCTGAAAGATATTGGTTCTAAAGGTTCGTTTTATATCTGTTAGTTTTCCATCTAAAATCTTATTCGATTTGTTAATTAAGGCAATTTCATCACACATTTCTTCTACAGATTCCATTCTATGGGTAGAAAAAATTATGGTAGCACCTTCTTCTCTCAGCTGTAAAATTTCGCTTGCTATTAATTGTGCATTAATAGGATCAAAACCAGAAAAAGGTTCATCAAAAATTAACAATTTAGGCTGATGCAAAACCGTAACAATAAACTGTACTTTTTGTGCCATTCCTTTAGAAAGTTCTTCTATTTTTTTATCCCACCAACTAGCAATATCAAATTTATCAAACCAATACTTTAGTCTTTTTTTAGCTTCTTTTTTAGACATGCCTTTAAGTTGCGCAAGATATAAAGCTTGCTCCCCAACTTTCATAGACTTATATAATCCTCTCTCTTCTGGCAAATAACCAATATCTGCAATATGTTTTGGTGCTAATGCTTCACCATCTAAGAAGACTGTGCCCCTATCTGGCATCGTAATTTGATTAATGATACGTATTAAAGAAGTTTTTCCAGCACCATTTGGCCCTAACAATCCATAAACACTTCCTTTTGGAATATGAATAGAAACGTCGTTTAATGCAGTAAAATCTCCATATCTTTTTACTACGTTATTAATCTCTAACAAATTATTCATTGTTTTTTTATTAATTGTATATACAAACTTACATAATTATTACCCTATTAGTTGCAACGTATTTAAAAAGGTTACAATTATATAAATGTTAAAAAATTACTATGCATGCATAATTTTCTTAAATTTACTATGCGTGCATAGTAAATTTTTCTATCTTTGGTGAGATGGATAAAACAATTTCTATAGATCACCAATTAAGAGCAACTTGGCAAGCAGTTGCCAAACTCTATAATGAGCAAGCCGCAAAGTACGATAGTACCATGGCTACTGCTTTTGTATTATTAAATATAGACGAGAAAAACGGCACACCTTCTACAGCTCTTGGCCCTTTAATGGGTATGGAACCCACTAGCCTTTCTAGAATTTTAAAGTCGATGGAAGCAAAGGGTGCTATCTGCAGAGAAAAAAATCCTGCAGATGGAAGAAGTGTCATTATAAAACTTACAGATTACGGAGTAGAAATGCGTAAATTTTCTAGAAGTCACGTATACCAATTTAACAATACAATAAGAGATCACATCCCACAAGAAGATTTAGATGCTTTTTTTAGAGTAATGCATAAAATAAACGAATTAATAACAGAGAAAAAGATTTTCGAAAACGTTTCACAAGATAAATAACAGTTAAAATGAAAAGAAGAATTAAAAAAGTAGCAATTATAGGATCTGGTATAATGGGTTCTGGTATTGCTTGTCACTTTGCAAATATTGGCGTAGAAGTTCTTTTATTGGACATTGTTCCTAGAGAATTAAACGACAAAGAAAAGGCAAAGGCTTTAACTTTAGATGATAAAGTAGTTAGAAACAGATTGGTTAATGATGCTTTAGCTGCCTCTTTAAAATCTAAACCTTCACCAATTTACAATAAGAAATTTGCAGATAGAATTACTACTGGAAATCTTGAAGACGATTTACATAAAATTAAAGATGTAGATTGGGTTATGGAAGTTGTGGTAGAACGTTTAGACATCAAGAAAAGTGTTTTTGAACAAATAGAAAAATATAGAACTCCAGGAACCTTAATTACTTCCAATACTTCAGGAATTCCAATTAAATTCATGAATGAAGGAAGAAGCAAAGATTTTCAAGAACACTTTGCAGTAACACACTTTTTTAATCCTCCTAGGTATTTAAAACTATTTGAAGTTGTTCCTGGTCCAAATTGCAAGCAAGAAGTTAGGGATTTCTTAATGATGTATGGAGATAAGTTTTTAGGAAAAACTTCTGTTTTAGCCAAAGATACTCCAGCGTTTATAGGGAATAGAATAGGAACATTTGGCATCTTTTCGCTTTTTAATGTAATTAAAGATTTAGGAATGACTGTAGAGGAAGTAGATAAACTAACTGGTCCAGTTATTGGTCGTCCAAAATCTGCTACGTTTAGAACTGTGGATGTGGTTGGTTTAGATACTTTAGTACATGTAGGAAATGGTTTGTATGAGAATTGCAAAGACGATGAAAAAAGAGAAGTTTTTAAACTTCCAGATTTTATCCAAACCATGGTAGATAACAAATGGTTGGGTAGTAAAACAAAACAAGGGTTTTATAAAAAAACCAAAAATGCCGAAGGTAAAACAGAAATCTTAGCTTTAGATTTAGATACCATGGAGTATCGTCCAAGTAAAAAAGCAAAATTTGCAACTTTAGAACTTACGAAAACGATTGATAATGTAGTGGATAGATTTAAAGTTTTAGTTGGCGGAAAAGACAAAGCAGGAGATTTCTATAGAAAATCTTTCACTTCTTTATTTGCATATGTACAGAACAGAATACCAGAAATATCAGACGAACTATATAGAATAGATGATGGTTTACGAACAGGTTTTGGCTGGGAACATGGACCTTTTCAAATTTGGGACGCAATAGGTGTTGCTAAAGGAGTAGAACTTATGAAAGCAGAAGGATTAGAGCCTGCTTCATGGGTAACTGAAATGCTAGAGAACGGTAACGAATCTTTCTACACAATTAAAGATGGAGCTACTTATTATTACGATATCCCTTCTAAAACACAAGTGAAAAAACCAGGACAAGATGCATTTATCATTCTAGACAATATTAGAAAATCTAAAGAAGTTTGGAAAAATTCTGGTGCAGTTATCGAAGATATAGGAGATGGTATTCTAAACCTAGAATTCCGTTCTAAAATGAATACCATTGGTGGTGATGTTCTTGGCGCTCTTAACAAAGCTATTGATTTAGCAGAAAAAGATTACCAAGGATTAGTAGTAGGAAATCAAGCTGCTAACTTCTCAGTAGGTGCCAATATTGGTATGATTTTTATGATGGCTGTAGAGCAAGAATATGATGAGTTAAACATGGCTATAAAGTATTTTCAAGATTCTATGATGCGAATGCGATACTCCGCAATACCTACTATTTCTGCTCCTCATGGAATGGCTTTAGGTGGTGGATGTGAAATATCCCTTCATGCAGATAAAATTGTTGCAGCAGCAGAGACTTACATGGGACTTGTAGAGTTTGGCGTTGGTGTAATTCCAGGTGGTGGTGGATCTAAAGAAATGGCCTTAAGAGCCTCAGATCAATTCCATAAAGGAGATGTGCAACTAAATGTACTACAAGAGTATTTCTTAACAATAGGAATGGCAAAAGTAAGTACATCTGCTTACGAAGCTTATGATTTAGGACTAATGCAACAAGGAAAAGACATTGTTGTTGTGAATAAAGATAGACAAATTGCAGAAGCAAAAAAACATGCTTTATTAATGGCAGAAGCTGGTTATACTCAACCAGTTAAAAGAAAAGATGTACTAGTACTTGGTAAACAAGCGTTAGGAATGTTCTTAGTAGGTACAGACTCCATGGAGGCTAGTAATTATATTTCAGAACACGATCAAAAAATCGCCAATAAATTAGCCTACGTAATGGCTGGTGGTGATTTATCAGAACCTACTAAAGTTACAGAACAATACCTATTAGATATTGAACGTGAAGCATTCTTAAGTTTGTGTACAGAACGTAAAACTTTAGAGCGTATACAACACATGTTAAAAACTGGTAAACCCTTACGTAATTAAAATTATGAGTTATTAGTGGTGAATTTCTAATTAAGATAGATTCGCTAAAACTAAAGATTTAAAACTTTAAAATATGAAAACAGCATATATAGTAAAAGCATATAGAACAGCCGTAGGGAAAGCGCCTAAAGGATTGTTCAGATTTAAAAGAGCAGACGAACTAGCAGCAGAAACCATTCAATATATGGTGAATGAACTGCCAGACTTTGATAAAAAACGAATTGACGATGTTATTGTAGGTAACGCAATGCCAGAAGGCTCTCAAGGTTTAAACATGGCAAGACTTATCTCCTTAATGGGGCTTAAGATAGAAGACGTTCCTGGAGTAACTGTAAATAGGTTTTGTTCTTCGGGATTAGAAACCATTGGTATGGCTGTTGCTAAAATTCAGGCTGGAATGGCAGATTGTATTATTGCTGGTGGGGCTGAAAGTATGAGCTCTGTTCCAATGACAGGTTTTAAACCAGAATTAAACTACAACACAGTAGCATCTGGGCATGAAGAGTATTATTGGGGAATGGGAAATACAGCAGAAGCTGTAGCGAATGAATTTAACGTTTCTAGAGAAGATCAAGATGAATTTGCGCTAAACTCTCACTTAAAAGCTTTAAAAGCACAAGCAGAAGATAGATTTAAAGACCAAATTGTACCAATAAACGTAGAACAAACCTATGTTGATGAAAACGGTAAAAAAGCAACAAAGAAATACACCGTAACTAAAGATGAAGGTCCTCGTAAAGGCTCAAATATAGAAGGCTTACAAAGATTGCGACCTGTTTTTGCACAAGGTGGTAGCGTAACTGCTGGAAACTCATCTCAAATGAGTGATGGTGCTGCTTTTGTAATGGTAATGAGTGAAGATATGGTAAAAGAATTAAACCTTGAGCCTATTGCAAGAATGGCTAGTTATGCAGCTGCAGGTGTACCTCCAAGAATTATGGGTATTGGGCCTGTTGCAGCAATTCCAAAAGCCTTAAAACAAGCTGGTTTGCAACAAAATGAAGTGGAGTTAATAGAATTAAACGAAGCTTTTGCCTCTCAATCGCTAGCAGTAATAAGAGAATTAAATCTAAATCCAGATATCATCAATGTAAATGGAGGTGCAATTGCATTAGGACATCCTCTTGGTTGTACAGGTGCTAAATTATCTGTGCAATTGTTTGATGAAATGCGTAAAAGAAATATGAATAACAAATACGGTATGGTAACCATGTGTGTAGGAACAGGACAAGGAGCTGCTGGTATTTTTGAATTTTTAAACTAAAAACACAAGTAAAAGGGATAATTATGGAAACAACAGAAAAAGAAATCTTAAGAGGTGGTCAGTTTCTAGTAAAAGAAACAAAGTGTGAAAATGTATTTACACCAGAAGATTTTTCTGAAGAACAAACTATGATGCGTGATGCTGTTCGCGAATTTACAGACAGAGAAATTGTTGCGCATAGAGAACGTTTTGAAGCTAAAGATTACAAGTTAACAGAAGAGGTAATGAAAAAAGCTGGAGAACTTGGGTTTTTAGGAGTAGCAGTACCAGAAGAATATGGTGGATTAGGAATGGGATTTGTATCTACAATGATTACATGCGAGTACATTTCTAGTGGAAACGGATCTTTCAGTACCGCTTTTGGCGCACATACTGGAATTGGAACAATGCCAATTACACTCTACGGAACAGAAGAACAAAAGAAAAAATATGTCCCTAAATTGGCTTCTGGAGAATGGATGGGCGCATATTGTTTAACAGAGCCTGGTGCAGGTTCTGATGCAAATTCAGGAAAAACTACAGCAGAATTGTCTGAAGATGGAAAAACCTATAAAATTAATGGACAGAAAATGTGGATTTCTAATGCTGGTTTCTGTAATTTAATGATTGTTTTTGCAAGAATAGAAGACGATAAAAATATCACTGGATTTATTGTAGAATATGATGCTAAAAATCCAAACGGTATTACTTTAGGCGAAGAAGAACACAAGCTTGGTATTAGAGCAAGTTCTACACGTCAAGTTTTCTTTAACGATACTGTTGTGCCAGCAGAAAATATGCTTTCTGTTAGAGGTGGTGGATTTAAAATAGCTGTAAATGCTTTAAATGTAGGTCGTATTAAATTGGCAGCAGCTTGTTTAGATTCGCAAAGAAGAATTACTACAACAGCTTTAAAGTATGCTAACGAGCGTAAGCAATTTAAAACTCCTATCGCAGATTTTGGCGCAATAAAAGCAAAGTTAGCAGAAATGGCAACTAATACATATGCTAGTGAATCTGCAAGTTATAGAGCAGCTAAAGATATTGAAGATAGAATTGCCATAAGAATGGCTGAAGGAAATTCTCATCAAGAAGCAGAGTTAAAAGGTGTAGAAGAATATGCTATTGAGTGTTCTATTTTAAAAGTTACAGTTTCTGAAGATGTACAAAATTGTGCTGATGAAGGTATTCAAATTTTTGGAGGTATGGGCTTTTCTGAAGAAACGCCAATGGAGGCTGCATGGAGAGATGCAAGAATTTCTCGTATTTACGAAGGAACCAATGAAATTAACAGAATGCTCTCGGTTGGTATGTTAATTAAAAAAGCAATGAAAGGACACGTAGATTTATTAGGACCTGCAACAGCAGTTGGAAATGAACTAATGGGAATTCCTTCATTTGAAACTCCAGATTATTCTGAATTGTTTGCAGAAGAGAAAGAAATGATTGCTAAAATGAAGAAAGTCTTTTTAATGGTTGCAGGAGCTGCCATTCAAAAATACGGAACAGAATTAGAGCAACACCAACAATTATTGTTAGCTGCTGCAAATATTCTTAATGAAATATACATGGCAGAATCTACCTTACTGCGTGCAGAAAAGAATGCGAAACGATTTGGAGAAGATGCACAAGAAGGGCAAATTGCAATGGCGAAACTTTACCTATACAATGCAGTTGAAATTGTAGCTAAAAATGGTAGAGAAGGAATTGTATCTTTTGCAGAAGGTGATGAACAACGAATGTTATTAATGGGCTTAAAACGTTTTACAAAGTATGCAAATTATCCAAATGTAGTTGCACTAAGAAACACTATCGCAGAAAAACTAAAGCAAGAAAATAAATATTGCTTTTAAAATACCATTTTAGAACTAAAAAAAGTTCTAGAATTTAGTTGTTTGTTTAAAAAGACCAGTAAAATGGTCTTTTTTTATGTTATGGAGCGTATAAAAGTATCTAAAAGTTAGTTTCTAAATACTAATTTTTATAATTTTGCCTTTCTATTCCCACTTAACTTTAACCGTTACCCTAAATAAAATGAGAAAGATACTATTTTCTATTCTTTGTTTTTTGTTGGTATTTACTTCTTGTAAAAGAGAACCTATTAATATCGTTATTGATGAACAAGCTCTATTAGAAGACTTAAGAACATTAGCTGATGATTCTTATCAAGGAAGATTATTTTCTTCAGAACAAAACTATAGAGCAAGAAGTTTTATTGCGAATTACTTTGAAAAAATTGGTTTAGAAAAAGTACTAGATTCTGGTTATGAACAAGAGTTTTCTGCCACATTAACAAAAAGAAGAAGGCAAGATATCTTTCCTATAAAGAAAAATCCTCTAGACGATTACTCTAACGTACCAGACACAACATTAGTTGGTGGAAACGTTATTGGTATGCTTAAAGGAGAAACGAACAAATACATTGTAATTACGGCACACTTTGATCATTTGGGAGTTAAAGGAGACCGTATTTATAATGGAGCAGACGACAATGCCTCTGGAACTTCTGCACTTTTTGCCATTGCCAAATATTTTAAAGATAAACCTTTAAAACATAATTTAATTTTTGCTGCTGTAGATGCTGAAGAAGTTGGTAGTTTAGGGGCAAAATATTTTTTAGATAATTTTAAAGAAAAAGACAATATTGTTCTAAATATTAATATGGATATGATTTCGCATAGCGACTATGATCCAGAACTTTTTGGCTGTGGCTTGTTTTATTTTCCTGAGTTAAGAGACCCTCTAGAAGATATTTACTCTGAAAAAGTAACGCTACTATTTGGGCATGATGATCCTAGCAATAGAGAACAAGCTGACTGGACCAATTCTTCTGATCATAGGGTATTCTTTGAAGAAGACATCCCTTTTATGTATTTTGGTGTAGAAGACCATAAAGACTACCATAGACATACAGATACTTTTGCGACTATAAACCCTGATTTTTATATAGAAGCTGTTAAAATCATTATTCAAGCGGTACAGAATTTAGATACCTATCTTTATGAAGAATCACTTTAAATAAAAGTTACAGTTAAAGAAAAGAGGTTGCCGTAGCAACCTCTTTTTTATTTCTTAAAATTAAATATAGAGTGTTATTTTAAAGCTCCCAAATAACGTTCAGCATCTAATGCAGCCATACATCCAGTACCTGCAGCAGTTACTGCTTGTCTATATTCTTTATCTTGAATATCTCCAGCTGCAAACACCCCTGGTATATTTGTTTTTGTTGTTTTACCTTGTGTAATTAAGTATCCTGTTTCATCCATATCTAAAACACCTTTAAACAAGTCTGAATTCGGGGTATGCCCTATAGCAACAAACATTCCAGTAACTGGAATTTCAAATTTTTCTTTAGTAACATTATTAACTGCACGAACAGCCTCTACTACATTGTCTCCTAAAACCTCATCTACTTCTGTGTTAAAAAGAACTTCAATATTTTTTGTTTTGTTTACACGATGTTGCATTGCTTTAGAAGCCCGCATATAATCTTTTCTTACAAGCATGGTTACTTTGTTACAAATGTTTGCTAAATAAGTTGCTTCTTCTGCTGCAGTATCTCCTGCTCCTACAACAACAACATCCTGCCCTTTATAAAAGAAGCCATCACAGGTTGCACAGGCAGAAACACCACCACCCATAAGTCTCTTCTCACTTTCTAACCCAAGGTATTTTGCTGTAGCTCCAGTAGAAATTATAATTGTTTCTGCTTCTATATGCTTAGAACCGTCTACAATTGCTTTATGAATACCTCCTACTTCTTTAGATAACTCTACCTTAGTTATCTGACCAAATCTAACATCAGTTCCAAACCTTTCTGCTTGATTTTTTAAATCTTCCATCATTGCTGTACCATCAGTTCCATTAGGATAACCAGGGAAATTATCAACCTCTGTAGTTGTAGTTAATTGCCCACCCATTTGCATTCCTGTATACATTACAGGCTTCATATCAGCTCTTGCTGCATAGATTGCAGCAGTGTAACCAGCAGGTCCTGAACCAATAATTAAACACTTAATTTTTTCTATATTCTCTGACATATTTGTTCTATCAAATTAGTTTACAAATGTATTTTTTTTGATTTACTTTTTAATTAGTTGTTTATGAATTCTACCAATTTGTTAATAACAAAATTTGATACAGTAAATAGAAGTAATGGCTAAAGGTTATTTCTTTGTGTTTTTTACTTCTTCTTCTGTAATCATGTTAGTGTTTTTGTTACCCCAGGAGTTGGTAATATAGTTCATTACATCTGCTACTTCATCGTCGTATAATCCTAAGCTAGACATTATATTATTGTACTCTTTTCCATTTACAACAATTTTACCACGAAGACCATATTTAATAGCTTTAATACTTTCTTCTCTTTTGTTCATGAGATAGTCTGATTTTGCTAAAGGTGGATAAACCTTAGGCACCCCTTTTCCATTAGGTAAATGACAAGTAGCACACATATCTTTATACAAAACTTTTCCTCTTTTTATACTTTGTTGCAAAGCAGTTTCTTGTGACACTGTCTTATAAACTGGCTTTTCATTTTTTGGATTAAGAAAAAACAGTTGTAGAATGAGCAATAAGCTTAAAATTCTCATATTAATTAGGTACAATTTTTACGATTCCAACATTTTCAACACCAACATACAAATAACCGTCATTACCTTGTTCAATAGACCTTACTCTACCTAAATTTTCCGCAATTTTTTCTTCCTTAACTACTTTTCCGTTTTCTAAATAACAGTTAGCTATGTAGTTAAATTTTAAGGAGCCAATAAGTACATTTCCTTTCCAATTTGGGTATAAATCGGAATTTACAAAAGCCATTCCACTTGGTGCAATAGAAGGATCCCAATAATGTAAAGGTTGTTCCATACCTTCTTTTTCTGTAATTTCCGTAAATTTTGTTCCCGAATAATTAATTCCGTAACTAATTACAGGCCAGCCATAATTTTTACCTTTTTGAATGATATTGATTTCATCTCCTCCTCTTGGTCCATGTTCATGTGCCCAAATTTCTCCGGTAAACGGATTTGTTTCCATTCCTTGTGGATTTCTATTGCCATAACAAAAAATTGCCTCTTTTGCATTTTCAACACCAACAAAAGGATTGTCTTTTGGAATACTACCATCATCATTTAAACGATATATTTTACCACAATCTCTTGTTATATCTTGCGGATTAACATCTCTATTTCCTCTATCGCCTATTGAAAAATAAACTTTATTATCGGCATCAAAAGCTATTCTAGAGCCAAAATGCTGTCCTCTTCTACTATTTGGATATGCTTTATATAGTATTTGCTGATTAGAAAGCGCTCCATTTTTATATACTGCTCTCATTAGCGATGTATTTGCCCCACGCTCTTCACCTTCTGAAGAGGCATAGGTAAAATAGATATAATTATTTTCTTCAAAATTAGGATGCAGCTCAATATCCATTAGACCTCCTTGCCCTCTTACGGTAACTTCTGGCATTCCAGATACAATGGTTTTTTTGCCATCTTTAAAATGTATTAATTCGCCAGATTTTTCGGTGATTAAAATGGAGTTGTCTGGTAAAAAAGTAAAACCCCAAGGAATATTTAACTCTGAAACTACAACTTCTGTAGTGTAAGAAAATTTTGAAGGTTTTTTAGTGTTTGATTTTTGGCCGCATGCAAGAAATGGTATGAGTAAAAATAGTAATAGTTTAAAAGTTGGTTTCATTTTTTTTATTTAAAAATACATTAAAAAACATAATTAAAATTGATTCCAGAAAAGTAATTCACTGGATTTCCTGGATAATAATATCTTGGTGCATTTCCTCCAAAACCAGAGGCATTAATTAAAATTTGAGATGCATAAACTTCATTAAAAAGATTGTTTACACCTAAAAATGCATTAACAGTAAGTGCTTTTAGAGGGGCAAAAATATAACCAATTTTAAAATTAGTTAGTTGATAATCTTCTGAATATAAATTGTTAGCATCAGTAATTGGCATGCTTCCAACATATTGGTAGTTGATATTTCCATAAAACCCAAAAGCAAAATTAAAATCGAGCCCTGCATTAAAAACAGAAGAAGGTACACCTGTTAATTCATTCTCAGAAAAATCATTATCATCATCAATAAACTCTTTAAAAATATAATTATTTAAGGTAAAGTTTGTAAAAGTGCTAATGGTAATTTTATCTGTGGCAATCCAGTTGTAATTTACTTCTGCTTCTAAACCATCATTATGGGTGCTTCCTGCATTAATTCCAATAAATTCATCAAAATTGGTTCTTCTAGAAACCAGTAGGTTTTTTACTGCCAATCGATACAAAGAAAAATTAAAAAGTAATTTATTCTCTAAAAAATAACCTTTTGTACCAATTTCAAAATTCCAACCTGTTTCTGGTTCTAAATTCGTATTTATTTGTCCATTAGGCAATAATGTTTCTTCTAAAGATATGGGCGAAAAACCATGACTTATACTAGAAAATAAACTTATATTTTTCGATAGCAAATGTGATAATCCAATTTTTGGTGAAATTATATTGTCAAAATAAAAAGATCCTGATTGATCTGGATTGGTTTCTGAAACAGTAAACCTATCGTTTAAATTGTACCACGTTCTATTTACATTTAAGCCAATGGAAACGGTAGTTTTTTTTGATAAATCATAATTTACTTCCGCAAAAACATTGTAGTAATTCCTTTTTTCTTTAAAATCCGAAAGTAGTTCCCCTGATACGCTGCCTACTTCTTCTGGAAAATCTCTGTAAAGGTTTTCAAAAGTGTTATAGGTATAGTTTTCATCAAATAGTTCTACACCAACTGTCCATTGAAAATCGTTATCATATACTTTATGTTTTCCTAAAAGACGCGATCTAATACCAAAAGCAAAACTTTCTTCATTTAAAATATTAAAAGGTCTTGGTTCATAATTTTCTCTAAAGGAACCAAAAACACTAGTTACCTGAGAAATTGTATTGTTGAATTTATGATTCCAAGAAACACCTAAAATAAATCTTCTAGAATCCTCAAAACCTTTAGCTCTTTGCCAAGTAAACGCAGCTGCTTCAGGATTATTAATAAATGTTTCTTCATTTATAGAACTTGGAATAAAAGCTTTTAAATCTACGTAACTTGCCAAAACGGTTAGTTCGTTGTTTTCATCAAAAAAATGATTTGAATGTAATGTAAATGTTTTTCTATCATATGTATTATTATCGCGATAACCGTCTGCAAATGTATTACTGTACACTGCTTTAAACGCACTATTTTCCTGTCCGTAATTGGCAGTAACAACACTTTTATTTAATCCAAAAGAACCAACAGAAAATTCAGGTTGTATAGAAAATTCATTAAAACTGACCTGCTGAGGATTGATATGAATAACACCTCCTAAACCTGCACCATAGGCACTAGATGCAGCTCCTTTAATTATCTCGATATTAGCAACGGATGCTAATTCAAAATCTTCTATTGTAGTTTCTCCACTACCATTAGTTAGAGGAATATCTTTAAAATAGGCTCGTATTTTTGCGGTCCCAAAGAGGTTTCTAGAACCTATACCTCTTATGGTTATTCTATTCGTATTTAAAGCACCACTTTGCATAAAAACTCCTGTAGTTCTGTTTAAAACAGGAGCAAAATCGGTGTTATTAGAACGCTGAATATCTTTATTAGAAATTAAAGAAATTGCTGCTGTAGCTTTTTTAAATTTTTGAGGCAGGTGCTTGGCACTGATAATTACCTCATCTAACTCTTGATAATTAATGGAAAGTTGAATAACCCTAAACTGATTATTTTTTAACAGAACTTGTTTTGTTAAATATCCTTTCTTTTGAAAGGTATACATCCCCTCTTTTTCAACATTAAAAATACCATCTTTGTTTGAAGTTGCTACTATCTTGTTATTGGTATTTACAATTATAGTCTCTTCTAAAGCAACACCGTTTTCATTCACTACCTTACCTTTACTAAAGCTCTGGCTAAAACTTTTTGCACAACTAAAAAAAAGAATTATCGTTACTAATCTTTTCACTAAAAAAATCAAAAAAATATGTTTTTAATTGGGTAAGCTAAATTAGTACTTTGAATTAATAAATTTTCCTAATATTTAGTTATTTTAAATCAATAAAAAAAGTATATTTGCAGTCCTCAATAGATAACCTTTTTTTCGGGGTGTAGCGTAGCCCGGTTATCGCGCCGCGTTTGGGACGCGGAGGTCG
>CAYZDK010000048.1:0-17449 GCA_964477255.1 uncultured Polaribacter sp. | reverse complement strand
GAAGAAAACAAGCGCTTAAAAGCGCAACGCACATTTTCTATAATAGGTATTTTTGCAATTCTTATTATAATTTCATTATTGTATTGGTTAAAACTAAATCAACTAAAACTTCAAAAAACAGAAGTAGAGAAAAATCAAGAGCTAGCTAGAGTTAAATCCGAACTACAAATTAAAGTTTTAAATGCTACCATAGATGGTAGAGAAATAGAACGTAAAGATATCGCAGAAACTTTACACGATAGTGTTAGCGCCTTACTTTCTTCTGCGAACTTACATTTACAAGCTACAAGAAGAAAAATAAATGGTGAAACACCAGAGGAAATTGATAAAACTCAAAAAATTATTCATGAAGCAACCGATAAGATTAGAGATTTATCGCACACACTAGTATCTTCGGTTTTGTTAAAATTTGGTCTAAAATATGCCATAAATGAAATGGCAGAAAAATATTCGAATTCAGAATTAGAAATAACTTCAAGTTTTAAAAATGTTAGACGTTATCACCAACGTTTCGAAATTAAAGTGCATAATATCATTCAAGAGTTTGTTAATAATATTATTAAACACAGTAAAGCAACTAATGCAAGTGTAGCTATTAGAGAGGTTAACGATAAACTTATTGTATCTGTTATAGATAATGGAGTTGGTTTCGATAAAAGTCAAATAACCCAAAAAGATGGTTTAGGAATTAATCAGATAGAAGCTAGGATACAAGTAATGCATGGAAAGTTTCAAATAGAGTCCTCCAGAAAATCTGGAACACATATTTATATGGAAGTACCTGTTGTAGAAAAAGAAACTATAAGTTTCGATTACCAAGCTCTATAATTTCTAAATTTTTAATTTCTGCGTTTTCTATTTCAAAACGAAGCATGGTTCTAATTTTATGAAAACCGTGTTTACCTACAGCTCCCGGATTCATGTGTAGTAAATTTAGTTTTTTATCATATTGTACTTTAAGAATGTGAGAATGGCCTGAAATAAATAGTTTAGGCGTATTTTGCTTTATTTCTTCTCGTATTCTTTGATGGTATTTATTTGGGTAACCCCCAATATGAGTCATCCAAACAGACAAGCCTTCTACAATAAACTTATTATCTAAAGGAAATTCTGCTCTAGCTTCTTTACCGTCAATGTTTCCAAAAACTGCTCGCAAAGGTTTTAATTGCTTAATTGTATCGGTAACTTTAAGATCTCCAATATCACCTGCATGCCAAATTTCATCAGCTTGATTAATAAACTTTATGATTTGTTTGTCTATAAAGCTATGGGTATCCGATAAAAGCAGAATTTTCTTCATAAAAAATTGTAAGAAAAGTTTAACGATGTAATTGACTCCAAAAGTAAGGATAACAAAATAAAATGATTAATTTTGAGGGCTTCAAAAATTATTGTTTTTGAGATATTTTATAGAACTTTCATATAACGGAAAAAATTACCACGGTTGGCAAATTCAACCAGATGCAATATCAATACAAGAAAAAATAAATAATGCTTTAAGTACTGTTTTACAAGAAAAAATTGATGTTGTTGGTGCTGGAAGAACTGATACAGGCGTGCATGCATCTCAGATGTTTGCACATTTTGATGTAAATAAGACGTTAGTTAACGAATTAGTATTTAAACTAAACTCTTTATTGCCAAACGATATCGTAATTAAAAAAATATATGAAGTAGAAGAAGGAAAACATGCAAGATTTGATGCTGTTTCCAGAAGTTACGAGTACAAAATTTGGTTAGGTAGAAACCCTTTTTTATTAGATTTTTCATGGCAAATTCACACCAAGAAACCAGATGTATATTTAATGAATGAAGCTGCTAAATTACTCTTAGAATATGAGAATTTTCAATGTTTTTCTAAAGTAAAAACAGACGTTTACACCTATAATTGTACTGTAACAGAAGCGGTTTGGAAACAGAAAGGAGATGGGTTAACTTTTCATATTACCGCAAATCGTTTTTTACGAAATATGGTTAGAGCAATTGTAGGTACTTTAATAGACGTTGGTATGCATAAAACTACCATAAACCATTTTAAATCTATAATTGAAAGTAAAAATAGAAGCAAAGCAGGACTTTCTGTTCCTGCAAAAGGATTATTTTTAACAAAGATTAAATATTAAGTTTTGGCAAATAAAACAGGTAATGCGTTTGATATTCAGATTTTTTCAAGACTCATGTCTTTTGCAAAAAAATACAAGCTATACTTCTTTATAGCTTCAACTTCTACCATACTTCTTGCTTTATTTTCTGTTCTATCGCCATACATTTTAATTAATACAGTAGATGATTATATTCTAACCAAAGATAAAGTTGGTTTATTAAATTATACCATGTTAATGCTAGGTGTTTTGTTAATAGAAGTTCTTTTGCAATTCACCTTTATTTATTTTGCAAATTGGGTAGGGCAACATATTATACGAGATATTCGCGCAAAGATATTTAGACATATTTTGCAGTTTAAAATGTCTTATTTCGATAAAAATTCTGTCGGAAAATTAGTAACACGTGTAGTTTCAGATATAGAAACTATTGCAGCATTTTTTAGCAATGGTGTCTTTACCATTATTAGCGATATACTAAAAATGTTAGCTGTAACCGTAATAATGTTTATTTTAAATTGGAAATTGGCAGCAATTACAATTGCTATTTTACCAATATTAGTATACGCAACAAAACTTTTTCAGGTTGCTATTAAAGCTACATTTCAAGAGGTTAGAAATCAGGTTGCTAACTTAAATGGTTTCGTGCAAGAGCGTGTAACAGGAATGAAAATTGTGCAGCTTTTTAATAGAGAAAAGATAGAATATCAAAATTTTAAAGAGATTAATGAAAAACATAAAAAAGCTTATATTAAAACCATCTGGTATTATTCCGTTTTCTTTCCTGTAGCAGAAATTTTATCATCCATTGGAATTGGATTAATTGTTTGGTTTGGTGGAGGTCAAGTTGTGCAAGACTCAGGGATAAGTGTAGGTATGATTATGGGTTTCATTCAGTATGCACAAATGTTATTTAGACCTTTACGTCAAATTGCAGATAAATTTAACCAACTACAAATGGGAATAGTTGCTGGTGAACGCGTTTTTAAAGTTATTGATACACAAAGTTCTATAGATAAAAACGGAAAAATAGAAGCAAAAAACCTAAAAGGAGATATTGTTTTTGATAACGTTACATTTAGTTATGTGCCAAATGAAAAAGTTTTAAAAGGGGTTTCTTTACACGTAAAAAGTGGACAAACAGTTGCAATTGTTGGTGCAACTGGTGCTGGGAAATCAACAATTATCAATTTAATTAATCGTTTTTATGAGATAGATAGTGGTTCTATTCTAGTTGATGGTGATGTTGTAAAAGATTATACAATAAATAGTTTACGTAACGAGGTTGCAATTGTACTACAAGACGTTTTCTTATTCTCAGATACAATTTATAATAACATAACGTTAAAAAACGAATCGATAACCTTAGAAGAAGTAAAAGATGCAGCTAAAAAAATAGGTATTCATGAGTTTATTATGAATTTACCTGGTGGTTACCAGTATAACGTTAAAGAACGTGGTGTAATGTTGTCTTCTGGTCAAAGACAGTTAATTGCGTTTTTAAGAGCTTATGTAAGTAAACCAAGTATTTTAATTTTAGACGAAGCCACTTCTTCTGTAGATGCTCATGCAGAGCAACTTATACAGCATGCAACGGATAAAATAACTCAAGATAGAACCTCTATTATTATTGCGCATCGCTTAGCAACAGTTAAAAAGGCAGACAAAATTATTGTAATGGATAAAGGCAAAATAGTAGAAGAGGGTACACACGCTGAACTATTACAAAAAGTAGATGGATATTATAAAAACTTATACGACAAACAGTTTAGTTTAGAAATTGCATCTTAAACCAAATCTTGTTTTAGTTTTTCATTCAGTTCGTCTTGGGTTGTATACAATACAAATTCGCCATCTTTTATATACGAAATTTCACCAGTTTCTTCAGAAACAATTAAGCATACAGCGTCTGTTTTTTCAGTTACGCCAATTGCTGCTCTATGTCTTAGTCCAAATCTCGAAGGAATTTTAGTGCTGTCAGAAATTGGTAAAACCACACGCGTAGCAACCACAAAGTTATCTCTAATAATAGTTGCGCCATCGTGTAAAGGGCTATTTTTAAAAAAAATACTTTGCAATAAAACTTCGTTAACCAAAGCATTCATTTTATCACCTGTATTAATTAAAAAATCTAGATTATTGGTGCGCTCAATTACTATTAAAGCTCCTGTTTTAGATTTAGACATTGTACTACAAGCTTTTAATAAAGCTTCCGTATCTACATCAGAGACAATTTCAGACTTTAAAAACTTTAATTGGTTAAAGAATCCTTTTTTACTGGTAAAATTAGTGGTACCAATCATAAGTAAAAATTTTCGAATCTCTTGCTGAAAAACAATTATCAATGCTACCACACCACCACCAAGTAGTGTGCCTAAAATATTACTTAGCATTTCCATTTTTAATGCTTCAGTAATTTTCCAGATTATAAAAATAATTGCAATCCCAATAAGAATATTTATAGCAACTGTTCCTTTTAGTAGTTTATAAATATAATAAAGAAGTATAGCTACCAAAAGAATATCTAATACATCTAAAAAAGAAAAATCAATAAACTCTAACATCCTAAAATTTTCATGAATAGTAAAAGTACTAAAATTTGATGAACACCAAGATGCAAAAGATTTTAAACAAGCGTAGTTGTTGTTACCAATATTTTTAATCTAACAATTTTTTACTAACTCAATACTTTTATATCTTTAGAAAAACTATAAAATAACCAAAATGAAGAAAATTTTCTTAGTTCTATTAACAAGTCTATTAGTTCTTTCGGCTTGTAATTCATCGCAAGAAAAAGAAAGTAAAAAAGATACTTTTGTTGCAGATAATTACACCAAGAAAGAAGTGAAAATTACGATGCGAGATGGTGTAAAACTTCACACAACAATCTACTCACCTAAAGACAAATCTAAAACCTACCCAATTATAATGCAAAGAACGCCTTACAGTTCTAGGCCTTATGGTGCAGGAATGAAAACCAAGATAGGGCCTAATATTCATCTGATGAAAGAAGGAAATATAATTGTTTATCAAGATGTAAGAGGTAGATGGATGAGTGAAGGTGTTTATGACAATATGAGAGCTTATTTGCCAAATAAAAAAGAAAACGAGTCTGATGAAGTTTCAGATACTTACGATACAATAGAATGGTTAGTTAATAACGTAGAAAATAATAATGGAAGAGTAGGTACTTGGGGTATTTCATACCCTGGTCATTACGCAACTGTATCTACCATAGATGCTCACCCTGCTTTAAAAGCAGCATCTCCACAAGCATGTATTGGAGATTTCTTCTTTGATGATTTTCATCACAATGGAGCTTTTTTATTAAGTTACTTTAGAGCAGTTTCTTTATTTGGTACCTATAAAGATACACCTACAGATACTTCTTGGTATTCTTTACCAAATTTAGATACTAAAGATCAATACCAATTCTTCTTAGACAAAGGACCACTTAAGAATTTAAATGAGTATTTTCAATATGATAAGTTAGACGTGAGTTCTACCGAAGAAAGAAAAGAAAAAATAGATGACTTTTTCTGGAAAGAAATCATTGAACATCCAAATTACGATTCTGTATGGCAGAGTAAAGGCATTATTCAACATATGGATAAAGTTCCTTCTTCTGTAGCTACAATGGTAGTTGGTGGTTGGTTTGATGCAGAAGATTTATATGGACCTTTAGAAACGTACAAAGGAATAGAAAAGAATGGAAAGGAAAACTACAACACAATGGTTTTTGGCCCTTGGGATCATGGAGGATGGTCTAGAAGTAGTGCTAGAAATGCAGTAGGAAACTACTATTTTGGCGATTCAATTTCTTTAAAATACCAAACACAAATAGAGACCAAGTTTTTCAATCACTTTTTAAAAGGAGAAGGAGATAAGAATAGTGGTCTTCCAGAAGCTTATGTTTACGATACAGGAAAAAAAGAGTGGCAATCATATGATAATTGGCCACCAAAAGAGACAGTTAAAGAAGATTGGTTCTTATCTGATAATCAAGAATTAACCAAATCCAAACAACCTACAAAAGGTATCCAATTTATTAGTGATATTAAACGTCCTGTACCTTATTCAGAAGATATTAAAACTGTTTTCACGCCAAGGAAGTATATGACAGATGACCAACGTTTTGCAGCAAGAAGACCAGACGTTTTAGTTTTTGAAACAGATGTTTTAAAAGAAGACATAACATTAGCTGGAGATATTATAGCAAAACTGAAAGTGGCTACCACTGGTACAGCAGCAGATTGGATTGTAAAAGTAGTAGATGTTCATCCAGCAGATGCAGAAGAGAATAACAAACGCATGCAAGATCATTTAAAAATGAGTAACTACCATTTAATGGTAAGAAGCGAAGTTATGAGAGGGCGTTTTAGAAATAGTTTCGAAAAACCAGAACCATTTCAACCTAATAGAAAAACTGATGTAAATATCAAACTCCAAGATGTTTTTCATACGTTTAAAAAAGGACATAAATTACAAATTCAAGTACAAAGTACGTGGTTTCCACTAATCGATTTAAATCCGCAAACCTATGTAGATAATATTTACAAGGCTAATGAAGAGGATTTTAAAACACAAACACACACAGTGTTTACAGATTCTAGTATTGAGTTTACTGTTTTAAAATAAATACAAAATGAAAAAAATAATAGTATTTCTTTGGATAGCAATTTGTTATCATGTTCAAGGACAAGAAGCAAAACCTACATTTAAAAATGGTGAAGCTCAGATTGTTGAGGCTTTTAATGATCCTTCTAAATGGTTACGTCACGATTTATGGGTAGAAACTACATTTGATACAGATGGTGATGGAAGATTAGATAGAATGCATGTTTCAGTAACAAGACCACCACAAACAGAAAACGGATTAAAGCTACCAGTTGTTTACGAATCTAGTCCTTATTATGCAGGTACTGCTGGTAATGCAAAAGGAATTTTCTGGGATGTAAAACACGAAATTGGAGAAGATGCAAAACCAAGAGTGCACCCAGAAGTAAAAAGAAGAGGTAAACGACCTATAATTTCTAATTCTCAAATTAAAACTTGGGTACCTAGAGGCTATATTGTTGTACATTCTTCATCACCTGGAACAGGATTGTCTGATGGAGCACCTACTGTTGGGGGAGATAACGAATCTTTAGCACCAAAAGCTGTTATTGATTGGTTAAATGGAAGAGCTAAAGGATATAAATCTAGAAAAGGGAAAGAAGAGGTAAAAGCATATTGGACTACGGGTAAAGTTGGTATGACAGGAACCTCATACAACGGAACTATTCCATTAGCAGCTGCAACTACTGGTGTAGAAGGTTTAGAGGCTATTATTCCTGTTGCTCCAAATACTTCTTATTATCATTACTATAGGTCTAATGGTTTGGTTAGGTCTCCAGGAGGCTATTTAGGTGAAGATATAGATGTTCTCTACGACTTTATTCACAGTGGAGGAGAAGATTTAATAGAAAATAAAATAGGTTTAAAAGATAACGGAGCATTTAAAAAACTTATTCGAAAAAGAGATTATGCCAATGCAAAAGTTAGAGATACAGAAATGGCAAATGGTATGGACCGTAAAACTGGCGACTATAATGATTTTTGGGCAGGAAGAGATTATTTAAACGACATGAAATCCATGAAAGCAGCCTTACTTATGTCTCACGGTTTTAACGACTGGAATGTGATGCCAGAGCATAGCTATCGTATTTATAAGAAAGCTTCTGAAATGGGTTTACCAACACAAATTTATTACCATCAAAATGGTCATGGTGGTCCACCTCCAATAAAAATGATGAATCGTTGGTTTACTAGGTATTTGTTTGGAATTAAAAATGATGTAGAAAACGACGCTAAGGCATGGATAGTAAGAGAAAATGATGAAAGAAGTAAACCAACACCTTATGCAAATTACCCAAATCCAAATGCCGATAATGTTTCCTTTTATTTAAAAGGAAATGCTCCTAAAGCAGGTGACTTAGTTTTAGAAAGTGATATTGCTACAGGAAAAGAAACACTAATAGATAATTATTCTTTTTCAGCAGAAACACTTGCAAAAGCAGAATACACGAACCATAGACTTCTATATGTATCGCCAATTTTAAAAGAAGATTTACATATTTCTGGAATTCCTAGTATTAAAATAAAAGCTTCTAGTTCTAAACCAGCAGTTAATTTGTCTGTTTATTTGGTTTCTTTACCATGGAATGAAGGTAGAAGAATAAAAATAACAGACAATATCATTACCAGAGGTTGGGCAGATTTACAAAATTACCAGTCACTATCAGAAAGCGAACCATTAACACCTGGTAAATTTTATGAAATGAAGTTTGATTTGCAACCTGATGATCAAATTATTAAAAAAGGACAGCAAATAGGACTAATGATTTTTTCTAGTGATAACCAATATACTTTGTTACCTGAGCCAGGTACAGAGCTAACTGTTGATTTATCTGGTACAGAAATTACAATTCCAATTGTTGGAGGAAAAGATATGTTTTTAAAAGCGGTAAAAAAATAAAAAGGGAAGTATTGCGATTCATACAGTTATTACTGTTTTTTTGTGTTATTGTGAAAGGTTATAGTCAAGATTTATCCAAACACCAATGGAAGGATAGATTACTATTAATTTATACCAATCATAAGGAATCTAACTTACTGCAAGAACAACTAAAAACTCTTAAAGAAAATGGTAAAGGCCTAAAAGAACGGAAAATTAAAATATATCTATTTACCAGTTCAGAATTTTCTAATGATTTTGGTAAAAGTTGGCAAAAATCGCCTGTGCTTTTTAATAGATATATATATACATCAAATTCGTTTCAAATTCTTTTAGTTGGTTTAGATGGTGGTACTAAATTAACTTCATTTAAGATACTTTCTACTAAAAAAATATTTGCATTAATAGATGGTATGCCTATGCGAAAAAGAGAGATAAAGAATAACTAGAAAATATTTTATGAAATACGATATCATAATCATAGGTGCAGGTTTATCAGGTATTGGTGCTGCATGCCATCTAAAAAGAAAAAACCCAAATAAATCTTTTATAATTTTAGAGGCCAGAGAAGAAATTGGCGGTACTTGGAGTCTTTTTAAGTACCCAGGTATTCGTTCAGATTCTGATATGTATACCTTTGGATACTCCTTTAAAACATGGGATGATGATAGATCTTTTGCAGATGCACCTTCTATCTTAAAATATTTAAGAGAAGCCACAGAAGAATATAAAATAAAAGAAGATATTAAATTTCATCAGAAAGTTGTTTCTTACAATTTTGATAGCGCATCTAATACTTGGTCTTTACAAGCTGTAGATTCTAAAACCAAGAAAGTAACAGAGTATACTTCTCAATTTATTTTTAATTGCAGTGGCTATTATAATTATGATAATGGTTACACTCCTAAATTTCCTGGTTTCGAAAACTTTAAAGGCAACTTTATTCACCCGCAAAAATGGAATACAAGCTTAGATTACAAAAACAAAAAAGTTATTGTAATAGGAAGTGGTGCAACAGCAGTTACCATTGTGCCAAAAATAGCAGAAGAAGTTACAAAAGTTACTATGTTACAGCGTTCTCCAACGTATATTTCTGCATTACCAAATAAAGATAAAATTGCCAAGGTTATAAAAAGTATTCTACCAAAAAAGCTAGCCCATAAAATGGTTCGTGTTAAAAATATCGTTGGGAATTTAGTTTTTTATGAGCTATGTAGAAAATATCCTAAAACCATGAAAAACTTTATTCTAAAAGGGATAAAAAAAGAACTTGGAGAATCTTTTCCAATAGAACCTCATTTTTCACCCAACTATAAACCTTGGGATCAGCGATTTTGTTTAGTGCCTGATGGCGATTTTTTTAAGGCGATTAAAAAAGGAAAAGCAGATGTTGTTACAGATACAATAGATTCTTTTGTGGAAAACGGAATTCAATTAAAATCAGGTAAAGTTCTAGAAGCAGATATCATTGTAAGTGCAACTGGTCTAAAACTTCTCCCTTTTGGAGGCGCAAAAATTTCACTCAACGGCAAAACATTTGATATAACAAAACAGTTTATCTACAAAGGTTTAATGTTAAGTGAATTGCCAAACTTTTTTGTTTTTGCAGGGTATACAAATGCTTCATGGACGTTAAAAAGCGATTTAACTAGCGAGTATATTTCTAGAGTTTTAAAATATTTAGATAAAAACAATTACCAAAGCATTAAAGCAAAAGTAATAGAAGAACATTTGGGCGAATTACCGCTTATTGATTTAGATTCTGGCTATATTCATAGGGCAAAATCCATTTTACCTAAACAAGGAGATCGTTTTCCTTGGAGATTGTATCAAAATTACATTTTAGATTATAAAGTTCTTCGATTAAATTCGCTAAAAGACCAACGTCTAGAATTCGTTTAAAAAATAAGAAACAATTATTTTTACACTATGTTTAAAAGAAGAATTGAGTTAGAAGAGGATGATTATTATCTAAATGACCAAGGATACAAAGTTTTCACAGAAAAATACCATTTAAAAAGAGGCTATTGCTGCAAAAGTGGCTGTAAACATTGCCCTTATGGTTACGATAAGAAAACAGATACCTTTAAGAAGTAGTGGGTTAATTGCATTTATTCCTCTAAAATTACCACTTATTACATTACTTAAAATACTTCTCTTAGTACTTTTATTTTATGTACATTTAAATAACTAACTCTAAATCAATCCTTATGAGTCAATTAAACAACTTACGCAACTATAAACGTCATCTGAAGGATAGGTATGTTAGGCTACTAGAAAAATCTAATAATTATCGTTTTGAAGATGAATCTGCAAGTGATGAAGCCGCTTTCAAAGCAATGAAGTTGATGGACAAATTAAATAGAATTAGATTTTTAGAAAGAGAATCTTTATTATAATTGAGTTTGTAGCTTTTTAAAATAATCGAAAGCCTTCAATAGCCTAGAGCCATACCAAGAAAAAAACTCACCATCTACCAAGAGAATTTTAGTATTTGGAAATTCAGTTTTTAAGAAAGAAAGGTGTTTTTCTTTAAAAGGGTAAGGTTCAGAAGAAAGAAAAATGTAGTCTATACTTTTTACTTTTTGTAAACTTTTTAAACCTATTTCAGGGTATCTACTAGTATCTGCATAAACATTAGAAAAGCCATTTAATTCTAGTAAATGATTAATGAATGTGTTTGCACCAGCCACCATCCAAGGATCTTTCCAAATAAAATACACAACTTTTTTGGTGCTCGGTAAAGCTGTAAAATTATTTATAAGGGAGGTTAATCTATCTTGTAAAAAAGTACTTTCTTTGGTGCACTTAAACATTGTATCTAGTGCTTTAATTAAAGCAATGGTATCTTCTATAGAATTAATATCTGAGACATATGTAGGTGCTATTTCTTTACAAGTAGCTACTATTTCTTTTGTGTTTTCTTCTTTATTACATAAAATAAAATCAGGATTAACCTGTTTTAATTTATCAATTTTTAGTGTTTTTGTACCCCCAATAATTGTTTTGGTTTTTCGAATATATGAAGGATGCACGCAAAATTTAGTAACACCTACTATTTTTTCTTCTAAACCTAAATCAACCAAAAGTTCTGTTAAACTTGGCACTAGACATACGATTCTTTTTGGAGTTTTATCTAGAGAAACTGTATAACCTAATTGGTCTTTACATTCCATTTTTTTTCAATTCCAATTTCATTTGTTGCTGTAATTCTTCTGCTTTTTTCTTGGCTTCTTTTGCAAAATCAACGTCTTGCGAAGCATAAATTATTCCTCTTGAAGAGTTAATTAACAAACCAACATTTTTTCCAAACCCATGTTTACAAACATCTTGTAAATTACCACCTTGTGCACCAACACCTGGAACCAATAAAAATGAATTAGGAACAATTTTGCGAATTTCTTTAAAATATTCGGCCTTAGTAGCACCAACTACATACATTAAGTTTTCTGCATTTTGCCAACTTTTAGATACTTCTAAAACCCTTTTATATACTTCTTGTTCTTTAATTTTTTGCGTTTGAAAATCAAAAGCACCAGCATTAGAGGTTAGTGCTAATAAGATAGTATGTTTATTAGGAAAAGCTAAAAAAGGTTCTACAGAATCCTTTCCCATATAAGGAGCAACAGTTATAGAATCGAACTCTAAATCTTCAAAAAATGCTTTGGCATACATTGTTGAGGTATTTCCAATATCCCCTCTCTTAGCATCAGCAATGGTAAATATTTCAGGATGATTAGTATTAATGTATTGTATGGTTTTTTGCAAAGATTTCCAGCCATTTACTCCATAAGCCTCATAAAATGCAGTATTTGGCTTATAAGCTACACAAAGATGATGGGTTGCATCAATAATTGCTTTATTAAACTCAAAAATCGGATCTTCTTTATCTAGTAAGTGTTTCGGAATTTTATTAATATCTACATCTAAACCTATACATAAAAATGATTTTTTCTTTTTTATTTGATTTACTAAATCTGCTGTTGTCATTGCAAAAAGTTAAAGTTTTACAAAAGTACTTATTTTAAACTTCTATTTATAATCTTTGTGTGTAAACTAGTTTAATAAAGTGTTTTATGAAAAAAATACTCTTGTTTATTTCTTTGCTGTTTATAAGCTGTAATACGAACTATCCAAAAGAGTTTTCAGAGCTTGCATTAAAAGATATGTTAATTACTCAAAAGGGTAGAAAATTAACGTTTAGAGAGGTTCTCTTAGAGAATCAGGGCAAAAAGATATTGCTAAATTTTTGGGCTTCGTGGTGTAAAGACTGTATTTATGATTTTCCAAAATTAAAAGAGCTACAAGAAAAATATCCAGATGTAGTATATGTTTATTTGTCTGTTGATTTTGGAAAACCATCTTGGAAAAAGACCATAGAAAAATTTAAATTAGAAGGATTACATTACAACTTACCTAAAGGAATGAATGAAGGAGATTTAGTTGAGTTTATTCGTTTAAACCGAATTTCTAGATATATGATTATAAATGAAGAAGGTAAAATAGCATTGTTTAAAGCAAACAAAGCTTCTGATAGAGATATAGAAATTGCACTACAAGAGTAGGTTTTGCAATCGTTGTAGTAAGAATTTTACAAACCAATAGCCAAACAAATATCATTTACTTACTTTTGTTTTTCAACTAATTTTAAAAAAGTTATGAGACATAAAATTGTAGCAGGCAACTGGAAAATGAATAATGGAAAACAAGCAACCACAGACTTAATTTCCGATTTAAAAAACACAATTACTGATTTTTCATTAGAAAATACAAGAGTTATAATAGCACCATCTTTTGTAAGTTTAGAATCTGCTTTAAACCAAACAGAAGATTCTACAATAGAAGTTGCTGCTCAGAACATGCATCAAGAGAGTAATGGTGCATTTACAGGAGAAGTATCTGCAGAAATGTTAACTTCTGCTGGTGTAAAAACAGTAATTCTTGGGCACTCTGAAAGAAGAACCTATTTTGCAGAGGACAATGAGTTGTTAGCATCAAAGATTAATATGGCTCTAGCAAATGGATTAGAAGTTATTTTTTGCATTGGCGAAAAGTTAGAGCAAAGAAAGACCGATAATTATTTATTAGAAGTTGGAAACCAAATAAGAAAATCTTTATTTCATCTAAAACCGGAAGATTGGAGCAATATTATCTTAGCATACGAGCCTGTTTGGGCAATTGGAACCGGAGAAACTGCTAGCCCTGAACAAGCTCAAGAAATGCATTTTTTTATACGAAATGCTATCGCAAAAAAATACAATCAAGAAATTGCAGATAATGTTTCCATCTTATATGGTGGAAGTGTAAAACCAGCAAACGCAAAAGAAATATTTTCGCAACCAGATGTAGATGGTGGCTTAATTGGTGGTGCTTCTTTAAAAGCAGATGATTTTTGTGCAATTATAAAAGCAATCTAAAACACTTACTTCCATAAATTAAATTAAATTTGCATCAAGTTTTTTTGATGCATTTTTTATGAAAGACACTATTTATATTGAGTACACTTTTACAATTTCTCCTAAAGAACCTGCAACCGAAATTCTAATTGCAGAATTAGGTAATGTTGGTTTCGAAAGTTTTGTTGAAAACGAAACAGGGGTAATTGCATATATTCAAAAGACAGATTGGTACGAAACTATTTTAGCAGATTTATTTGTTTTACAATCTCCAGAATTTAATATCAAATTTACTTTTGAAGAAATTGCACAAACTAACTGGAACCAAGAATGGGAAAAAAACTTTAACCCAATTCAAGTAGATCAAAAAGTTAGTATAAGAGCACCATTTCATGAGAATCCAAATCTGCCTTATGATATTATTATCGAACCAAAGATGAGTTTTGGAACTGGGCATCATGAAACAACACATATGATGATTCAACATTTATTGCAACTAGATATTAAAGAGAAGAAAGTTTTAGATATGGGTTGTGGTACAGGAATTCTTGCTATTTTTTCAGAAATGAGAGGAGCAAAACCCATAGATGCAATAGACATAGATAATTGGTGTTATGTAAATACTTTAGAAAATATAGAAAGAAACAATTGTAACAAAATTACTGCTTATGAAGGAGATGCTTCTCTTTTAAAAGAAAAAGAATACGATATTATTATCGCAAATATTAACAGAAATATTTTATTAAATGATATGTCTGTTTATGCCTCCTGTTTAAGTAAAAACGGTGTATTATTATTAAGCGGATTTTATGAAGATGATATTGCTTCCTTAGAAAAAGAAACTAGCAAATATAACTTAAAAAAAGAATCTACCATAGTAAAAAATAACTGGGCAGCTGTTAAATATAGAAAGCAATCATAATAATTTGTATTTTTGTAATATGAGTACAAGAGAAAAAAAACAGGAAGAATTAGATGTTTTAGAACAAGAGACATTTCAGCATGAAATTGTTTTACATAATGACGATGTAAACACCTTCGATTTTGTAATAGAGTCTCTTATGAATGTTTGCGATCATACCATAGAGCAAGCAGAACAATGTACTATTTTAGTGCACTACAAAGGCAAGTGTACCGTAAAGTCTGGCGAGTATAAAGATTTAGAACCAAGATGTTCTAAATTGCTACAGTTAGGCTTATCTGCAGAATTGGTATAGTATGGAAAACATTTTTAAGTATTATGAATTTTCGTCTTTCTTTAAAGACGAATCAGGTTCTTTTAGTGGTAATGAGATTGCTTATACGTACTTAAACGAAACCCATTTTTTAATTTTCGAGAAACTAACATCTTACTATAATTTATACGTTGCTAGGTATAAGTCTAGCAAAGAAATTGGAGTGAATTCACCAGAAATTCTAGAGCTTTTGGTAGAAAATTATGATAAGAGTAAACCAGAGCACAGAATAGCGCTTAGACAATATTTAGAATAAAAAAACTCACCAATGGTGAGTTTTTTTGTGATTTTTAAAGCGGAATATTACCATGTTTGCGTAAAGGTCTATTTTCTTCTTTTGTTTCAAGTGCTTGAAACCCCTTAATTAACTTTCTTCTTGTGTTTTTTGGATAAATTACTTCGTCTATAAAACCTCTTCTGGCAGCTCTATAAGGATCAGCAAATTTCTGTGCATACTCAGCTTCTTTTTCTTTTAATTTTTCTTCCGGATTTTCTGCTGCTGCTATCTCTTTTCTAAAAATAATCTCTGCAGCACCTTTTGCCCCCATTACAGCTATTTCTGCAGTTGGCCAAGCAAAATTTAAATCGGCACCAATATGTTTAGAATTCATTACATCGTAAGCACCACCATAGGCTTTTCTTGTAATTACTGTTATTTTAGGAACTGTAGCTTCACTTAAAGCATATAATAATTTTGCTCCGTTAGTAATAATTCCATTCCATTCTTGATCGGTTCCAGGCAAAAACCCTGGTACATCAACCAATACCAAAAGTGGAATATTAAAGCTGTCGCAAAATCTAGTAAAACGAGCACCTTTAACAGATGCATTAACGTCTAAACACCCAGCTAGTTGTAGAGGTTGGTTTGCTACAATTCCAATACTGCGTCCTGCTAATCTTGCAAAGCCTACAATAATATTTTCAGCATAGTCTTTATGAATCTCAAAGAAAGAGTCTTCATCAATTATACCATGAATTACATTTTTCATGTCATAAGGTTGATTTGCTCCTTCTGGAATGAGATTGGTTAAGTTTGGTCGTAATTCATCCCCTAATGTGAAAGGAATTTTTTTAGGTGTTTCTCTATTACTTTGGGGCATATAACTTAAAAGCTTTTTTACATCTTCTAAGCATTCCATATCATTTGGAGATGTAACATGAGTAACTCCTGATTTGGTAGCATGAGTGCTAGCACCACCTAATTCTTCTGCCGTAACTATTTCGTTGGTAACAGTTTTTACAACATTTGGCCCAGTAACAAACATATAACTTGTATCTTCTACCATTAAAGTAAAATCAGTTATTGCTGGCGAGTAAACTGCACCACCAGCACATGGCCCCATAATTGCAGAAATTTGCGGTATTACCCCTGAAGCTTTTACGTTTCTATGAAATATATCAGCATAACCACCAAGTGATTTTACACCCTCTTGAATTCGAGCACCACCAGAATCGTTTAATCCAATACATGGTGCACCAACTTTTAGCGCTTGATCCATTATTTTACAGATTTTTTCTGCATGAGTTTCTGATAAAGCACCACCAAATACGGTAAAATCTTGTGCAAAAACATAAACAAGTCTTCCATTTATAGTTCCATAACCAGTTACAACTCCATCACCATAATAGAGTTCTTTTTCCATACCAAAATCTGTAGTACGATGTGTAACTAAAATTCCCATCTCTTCAAACGAGTCTTCATCAAGAAGATAATCTATACGTTCTCTTGCTGTTAATTTCTTTTTTGCATGTTGTTTTTCAATTCTTTTATCACCTCCACCAGCATATGCTAACTCTAGGCGTTTGTTAAGGTTCTCTATTTTTATGTCCATTTGTTTCATACTATAACAAATTTTAGGTGTTAATGGGTGTTTGGAATTCGTAATTGTTTTTTGTCCTCTAAATAGACTTTAAGCGCAACAAGTGCAGCTATTTTTTCTTCTTCTTCAGTGGCTTTTTTTAACTTTTCTGGTGTGTAATAATTTTTAACAAAATGAGTGTCAAAATTTCCAGATCTAAAAGCCTGGTGTTCACATACAAATTTACCAAATGGTAGTGTTGTCATTACACCTTCTACATGATAGTTGTCTATTGCTTCAATCATTAATTGAATGGCTTCTTCTCTTGTTTTACCATAAGTAATTAATTTGGCTAACATTGGATCGTAATAAATAGGTATTTCCATTCCTTCTTCAAAGCCATCGTCAACTCGAATGCCTT
>CAYZDK010000047.1:0-17610 GCA_964477255.1 uncultured Polaribacter sp. | reverse complement strand
TATACAATTTTCTTAAATATGCTGATTATCAAGCTTTTTTCAATTCTATAACAGTAATTTCTGGCCAAATACCTACTCTACCAGGAAAAGCATGGTACCCAAAACCTCTGTTTACATTAATGTACCTGCCAAACTCTTGGTACAATCCTGCCCACTGCTTGTATACATATTTAGATGGGCTCCATTTTATCCATCCAGGAATTTCAATACCCATTTGCAAACCATGCGTATGGCCACTTAAGGTTAGTTGGTAGTTAAAATCGTTTTCTTTCACTTTATACTCCCAATGAGAAGGATCATGTGTCATTAAAATTTTAAAATCTTCTTTTTGTATGTCTTTAGAAGCTTTTTGTAAATCGCCTTTTTGATTAAATCCTTTTCCCCAGTTTTCAACTCCTAGTAATGCAATTTTCTCTCCATTTTTTTCTAAGTATCGATGTTCATCTAGCAGTAAATCAAAACCAATTTTCTTATGAATGTCTTTAACAGCTTTAAAGTTATTTACTTTATCTTCTGGATTTTTCCAACTCATGTAATCTCCATAATCATGATTTCCTAATATCGAATATTTACCATCTTTTGCTTTTAGCTTTGCAAAAACATCTATCCAATTGTCCATTTCATCTGCCTTATTATTTACAATATCTCCTGTAAATAAAATTAAATCTGATTGCTGCTCATTAATTAGATCTACACCATAGGTTATCTTTTCTTTATTGGTGAAGCTACCAGAATGAATATCGGAAATCTGTGTAATGGTATAACCATCAAAAGCATCTGGTAAATCTGTAAAAGATAGTTGGTATTTTAAAACTTTGTAATTGTATTTACCTTGAATAATCCCGTATAAGAAGGAAATAAAAGGTATTGCAGCAAGACCTAATGCTAGTTGCGATACAAACTTTCTTCTTCCCGCCAAAGGCTGTGTACCAGTGTCTGATAAAGTAGTTATGCCTTTTGTGACCCAACGAAAAACATCTTCACCAAAAAGTGAAATTACTACTACTATTTTCGGAATCATAAAGGTAAGTAATATACCTGCTGCCATCTGAAATTGCGGCGTTTGCCCATTGCTTCTATCGTAAGTAAGAATGGTAAATAAAAAGTAGACGTATACAAATACACTTATTGCTAAAAATCCAAAGCGAATTAATTTACTTTTAGATATTGTTTTTAAAGCTTGAAAAGAATAATATTCTAAAAGAAGTGCTAAAACTGAGACTATGATAAAGGTAAACACCCAACGTGCCATTTGCTAATTTTTTGTGCAAACAAAATTACTCGTAAATTCAAAAAAAGGACTTTAAGATGTTGTTAAAGTTTTTTATTAATTTAGTAACTCTAAAACAAGTATTTATGCTAGAAAATATTGTTGCTTTTTTTGAGAATTTAACCAGCTTGCAAAAGTTTATTTGGATAGTTTCTTGTTTAAGTGTTTTTTGGATTTTAGAAGGTATTTATCCTTTAAAAAAACACCAATATAACAAATGGAAACATGCAAAAACAAACTTTATTTTATTGTTTTCTACGATGATAATTAACGTTGTTTTTGGATTAGTTACTGTTGGTGTTTTTGAATGGATTGCAAGTTCTAATTTTGGGTTATTAAACCATGTAGACTGGCCAATTTGGGCAGAAATTCTTGTTGCTATTATGATTTTAGATTTTGTATCGCAATATTTAGTGCACTATTTGTTGCATAAAGTTCCATTTATGTGGCGTTTCCATACCGTTCATCATAGTGATACCCATGTAGATGTAACTTCAGGAACAAGACACCATCCTGTTGATTTTATTTTTAGAGAAACCTTTGCATTAATTGGTGTTCTTATTGCTGGTCTTCCTGTTGCGTATTATTTAATGTATCGTATTTTAACGGTATTATTTACCTATGTAACTCATGCTGATATTCGTTTACCTTTATGGTTAGATAAAAGTATAAGTTATGTGTTTATTTCTCCTAATACTCACAAATTTCACCATCATCATGTAATGCCTTGGACAGATACTAATTTTGGAAATATTTTTTCTTTTTGGGATCGTATTTTTGGAACTTTTCTTTATAAAGACACAAAAGACATTGTGTATGGTGTAGACATTTTGGATGCTGAAAAATCGGATGATATCGCTTATCAATTAAAAGCGCCTTTTCAGAAAGGATTAAAATCTGCATCGTATAAAGCAAATTAAAGTTACTTTAAAACTTTTACCAATTGCGCTGCAATCTTATCTAGATTATTACTAGATGAATTATCTAATAGTACCAAGCAATTTTTAAGTTGTGGATTTCTAATAATCATAGTTCTAGCTCCAAGCCAAGAACCATTGTGCCACATGGCATTGTTTTTTGTAATAATCCATCCAAAACCATAATCAGAGGTAGAACCATCATTTAAAACAGGAGTTACAAAAGCTTCTTGCATTATTTCCTTTGTAATAAGTGTATTATTGTACCAAAACTGATTCCAAATTACCATATCATTTATACTAGAAAATACACTTCCATCACCTGCAACACCGTCTAAAATAGATGGCTCAAAACCAAGTGCAGAACCTAATATATACTGAAAAGATGCTGTTTTATTTTCAAAGTCAGTACTTTTAGAAGCCAAATTCCAAACTCTTGTATCTTGCATTTCTAACCTATCAAATAGCTGCTTTTGCATAAACTCTTCAAAAGAAGTATTGGATATTGCCTCAATAATAGCCGCAAGTAAAACATAACCTGTATTATTATATTTATAGACGGAATTTGGTTTGGATTCTAAAGGTTTATTCTCTTTAACTAACAAATCTACCATTTTAGAAACCGTTAAATAATCTCCGATTTCTGCAGTATATTTTTTATCAAAAGTCATATAAATATCAGGAATCCCAGAAGTATGGTTTAGAAGATTTCTAACAGTTACATTGCTATAAGGTAAATCTGGCAGAAACTTTGTAATAGCATCATCAAAATCTAACTTGTTTTGTTGTTTAAGCAACATAATTGCAGCAGCTGTAAATTGTTTTGATACAGATGCCAATCTAAAACTAGAATTGAGTTGTAATTTCTCTGTTTGACTGGCACTTGTAAATCCATAGACACTTTTTAATAATACAGCATCATTTTTTATTAGTAAAACAGCTCCATTAAATTTTTTATCTTCTTGAAGTTTGGCAAGCCATTTATCTGCTTGTTTAAGTTTATTTGATAATGTCTCGTTAGCATTAACCTCTAAAACACCAACTGTTGCATTACTTTTTAAATAAAAAAATGCTCCAACAAAAAGCAAAATAAGTACCACAAAAAGACCCGCTAAAATTTTTAGAAACAAATTCACATCTTATTCTTTTATAAGTTAGTCACTTTAAGATACAAATTGTTACAAATCTAATTTACAAATATATATTCATTATTATATTTTGTAGCTTTATGCTTCTTAAAATTTATCAAAATGGCTAATCAAAATAGATTGTTTTTAGTAGATGCTTATGCACTTATTTTTAGAGGATATTATGCGTTTATCAAAAACCCAAGAATTAATTCAAAAGGGTTAGACACCTCTGCAATTATGGGTTTTATGAACTCTCTTTTAGATGTTATAAAGCGAGAAAGACCAGATCATTTGGCTGTTTGTTTTGATAAAGGAGGTAGTGTAGATCGTGTAGAATTGTTTGATGCTTATAAGGCAAACAGAGACGAAACTCCTGAGGCCATTAAAAACGCAGTTCCCTACATAGAACAAATACTAAGAGCCATGCATATTCCAATCATGGTAAAAGAAGGTTTTGAAGCAGATGATGTAATAGGAACGCTTGCAAAACAGGCAGAAAATGAAGGCTTTCAAACCTATATGGTAACACCAGACAAAGATTTTGCCCAATTGGTTTCAGAAAATATTTTTATGTATAAACCTCGATTTAAAGGAGGTTATGATGTTTGGGGAATTCCAGAAGTGCAACAAAAATTTGAGGTAGAACGCCCAGAGCAAGTTATAGATTTCTTAGGAATGATGGGAGATTCTGTAGATAATATTCCTGGATTACCAGGTGTGGGCGAAAAAACAGCAAAAAAATTTCTGAAGCAATTTGGCTCTATGGAAGGGCTTTTAGAAAATACCGATCAGCTAAAAGGTAAAATGAAAGAAAAAGTAGAAGCTAATGCAGAACTAGGGTTGCTTTCTAAAAAATTAGCAAGAATTATGCTAGATGTACCTGTGCAGTTTGATGCGAAAGATTTTACCTTAGATGATCCTGACATCGAAAAGGTTAAAGAGATTTTTAACGAATTAGAATTCCGTCAATTACTAACTAATTTCTTAAAAACATTCACAAAAGAAGCTCCTAATTCCGAGAAAAAGGAAGAAAAACCCATTAAACAAACCAATGCTAATAACGAAGGACAGTTTGATTTGTTTGCTTCTCCTGGAGGAGGAAACGTCTCTAAAGAAGATTTGGCTTCTGGAATAAAAACTATTAAAACGGTAAACCACTACTACCAACATGTGGCAACTCCCTTAGCAAGAAAACTACTTCTAGAAAAGTTAATGCAGCAAAAATCGGTTTGTTTTGATACAGAAACAACAGGCCTAAAAGCTCTTGAAGTAGAATTAATAGGAATTGCTTTTTCTTGGGAAAAAGGAAAAGGATACTATGTTTCTTTTCCAGAAAATCAAAAAGAAACCAAACACATTTTAGAAGAATTTAGACCCTTTTTTGCATCAGAAATTGAAAAGATAGGGCATAATTTAAAATACGATATTAAGGTACTCTCTAATTACAACATGCCTGTAAACGGAAAATTGTTTGACACTATGATTGCGCATTATTTAATAAACCCAGATATGCGCCATAATATGGATATTTTGGCAGAAACCTATTTAAACTACCAACCTGTTTCTATTACAGAGTTAATTGGTAAAAAAGGTAAAAATCAATTATCTATGCGTGTTGTACCTATAGAAGATCAAACAGAATATGCAGTAGAAGATGCAGATATTACTTTGCAACTAAAAGAGCATTTTGAAAAAGAATTAACGAGTGGAGATGTTACCACTTTATTTAACGATGTTGAGCTTCCTTTAGTATCGGTTTTAACAGCTATGGAAATTGAGGGAATTAATGTGGATACCAACTACTTAAAAGAACTTTCTATAGCATTAGCCAAAGACATAGAGCGACTAGAGAAAAGTATTTATGAACAAGCTGGAGAAGAGTTTAATATTGGCTCTCCTAAACAGCTAGGAATTATCCTTTTTGAAAAATTACAACTGGTAAATAAGCCTAAAAAAACAAAAACTGGGCAGTATTCCACAGCAGAAGATGTACTAAGCTATTTGGCTAAAGACCATCAAATTATAAGAGATATTCAGGAGTATCGTCAGTATAAAAAATTACAGAGTACTTATGTAGATGCTTTACCAAACGAAATCAATCCAAAAACCGATAGAATTCATACGGTTTATGCGCAAGCAGTTGCAGCAACAGGAAGGCTAAGTTCTAATAATCCTAACTTGCAAAATATTCCTATAAGAACAGAAAGAGGAAGACAAGTGCGTAAAGCTTTTGTGCCAAGAAATGAAGATTATGTTTTATTAGCAGCAGATTATAGTCAAATTGAATTGCGAATTATAGCTGCTTTAAGCGAGGAAGAAAACATGATTAATGCGTTTAAAAATGGAGAAGATATTCACGCTTCTACCGCTGCAAAAGTATTTAACGTTCCAATTGATGAAGTTACCAGAGCACAACGAAGTAATGCAAAAACAGTAAACTTTGGAATAATTTATGGAGTTTCTGCTTTTGGATTGAGCAATCAAACCGATTTGTCTAGAGCAGAAGCAAAAGAGTTGATAGACACCTACTATGAAACCTATCCAAAACTAAAAGCCTACATGACTTCTCAAATAGAATTTGCAAGAGAACATGGCTATGTAAAAACGGTATTAAACAGACGTCGTTATTTAAAAGATATTAATTCTAGAAATGGAATGGTAAGGAGTGGTGCAGAACGTAATGCAGTAAACGCTCCTATTCAAGGTTCTGCTGCAGATATCATAAAACTGGCTATGATTAGTATTCACAAGAGATTTATAGAAGAAGGCTTTAAATCTAAAATGCTACTTCAAGTACATGACGAATTGGTTTTTGATGCACATAAAGACGAATTAGAAATCATAAAACCCATAATAAAATCAGAAATGGAAAATGCTTTTAAACTAACGGTTCCTTTAGATGTAGAAATGGGTATTGGTGCAAATTGGTTAGAAGCGCATTAATTAAATACAGTTAATTAAAAGTAAACAAAACGTATTTTAAAAATTTTCAATAATATCTGTACTTTTGCAATAATGGAAAAGCACATTATTTCTACTGATATTACAAAGGCTATAGCACTTTTAAACCAAGAAGAGCTAGTTGCTATTCCTACAGAAACGGTATATGGCTTGGCTGGAAATATTTTTAGCGAAAAAGCAATTCATGCCATATTTAAAACTAAAAAAAGGCCTTTATTTAATCCGCTTATTGTTCATATAGCTAGTGTTTCTAAATTAGAAAATCTAGTTTCTTATATTCCAGAAAAGGCAAAAATTTTGGCTGAGAAATTTTGGCCTGGTGCAATGACACTAGTATTACCTAAAAAAGACAATGTCCCTGATTTAATTACCGCTGGTAAAAATACAGTGGCAGTTCGTATACCAAATCATTCTGTTACTTTAGAACTGCTTAATCAATTAGATTTTCCGTTGGCAGCACCAAGTGCAAATCCGTTTAATAGAATTAGCCCTACAAAAGCAGAGCATGTGGCTAATTTTTTTAAAGACAATCTTAAATTAGTTTTAGATGGTGGCCCTTGCAGCAGTGGTATAGAATCTACCATTGTTGGTTTTGAAGGAGAAGAGCCAATTATTTATAGATTAGGTGCCATTTCTGTTGAAGATATTGAAGCTGTTGTAGGAACAGTTAAAGTTCTTAATAATGAAGAAAATGTACCACAAGCTCCAGGAATGCTTAAAAAGCATTATTCACCAAACACTAAGTTAATTTTAAGTGATGCAATAGAGACTACTATTTTAAAAAATACCGAGAAAAAGGTTGGAATTTTAAGTTTTACAAAGTCTTTTAAAACCAAAAAAAATCATTACGAAATTGTACTTTCACCATCAGGAAATTTAGCAGAAGCCACAGAAAAATTATACAATGCAATGCATGAGCTTGATCATCAAAACTTAGATATCATTATTGCAGAACGAATGCCAAATTATGGTTTAGGAAAATCGATGAACGATCGTTTAGAAAGAGCTTCTAAATAGTTATTTCTCTTCTTCTTTTATTAGTGAAAACAGAAAAGATCTAAATATTGATAACAATATACTAAAGAGAAAAGCAGCAAAAAATCCGGATACAGCAAAGCCATCAATCAATTTATCTGCCAATAAAATAATTATTGCATTTATTACAAATAAAAATAACCCTAAAGTTACTATAGTTGCAGGTAATGTAAAGAAGATTAAAAGTGGTCTTACAAAAATGTTTAAAAAAGCAATTACTACTGCAACTATTACTGCAGATAAAAAGTTAGAAACTACAACTCCTGGCAAAATATTAGCTAATACAACAACCGCAAATGCAGTTAATAAAGTTTTTAATATGGTTTTCATGAGTTGTTAAGTTTAAAAATTTAAACTATGACTTTTAAATATTATAAAGATAAGAATCTAAATTCGTTTATTTAAATATTGGTTATTGTGTTTAAAATAAGAACTCTAAGCCAACTGTTATTTGTCTTGGTCTTAAGATAAAGCGAGATTCTGAAATAAAGTTAGGGTTATTAAGATTGGTAAAAAAGAATTTTTGATTAAAAATATTATGAATTTTGGCATTCATAAATACCTTTTTTGATGGTTTGAAATAAAAGCCAATATTTAAAAGAGAATTTATACTAGAACTATTACCCGCTTCTACTTGGGTTTGAACTGTTTCTGAAGCAATATTAAGTCTACTTTTACTATTTAAAAATAAATCTAGATTTAATTTATGCTTTAAAAAAATATTATTTGTTTTAAAAGTATCACTTTCAGTGTTACCAATATTTAATTCACTTCCATAACCAAAGTTATACCATGTACCATTATCTATATTAAACTTAAAGTTTATATGATGATTAGTTAAAATTTGCTCCTGAAAAACATTATTAAAAACCTGATTAAAATTAGTTTTGTTAAATGTATAGTTTACCTCTGTTTTTAGTAGGTTAAAAAATGATTTCTCAAATTTAGTTGTGTTCGATATGGAAAATCTATTATTGTCAAACTTTAAAGCCTCTGTATTAAAAAAACCTTCGTCATTTAAATTAGTATTTGATATAAAATCTGATGATGATGCAACATAGTAAAAATAATTACTAAACATAAAACCGTTTAAAATATCTGAATAGGATGCTAAAAAAGAACTACGATTATTATTCGTTACATTAACGTTATTTGGGTTAGTAGTAATTCTATTGAATGATCTAAGTATTAAACCGCTATAAAGTTCTTCGAATTGAGATAAAGTTGTAAACGAACTATTAGATAATGTTAAATTCCACTTTTCATTTAATCTACGTTGAATTCTAATTGATGGTTGAAAAATAAAATAATTCTGACTCACATTATTCTCAGATAATTCATGGTTGTTATGTAAGGTTATATAATTAAGTTCTGGTTCAATAAAAAAATGCCATTTGTTAACTTTATACCTTACTGTGAAGGTGGTTTTAGATTCAAATAAAGACTGTTTATAATTGGTAATAAACGGAAAACGAGTTTCATCTGAATTAACTGGTAGTTGTTTTAAATTGCTGTTTAATTCTTCTTTTTTCCAAAAAATTCTTTGTTTTAGTGTTGTTTTAAGTCGCTTATAGTTAAAATCTAACTTAGTAACACCACCTAAATAGATTTGTTTTGTAAAAACATTTTGAGACGTTTGTTCTGTTTCATTGGTGTTTTGAAAAATAGCATCAAAAACTGAAGGGGTCACAAAATTCTGCTCATTATTATCATAAAAACCAAAGAAAAAATCACTGCTTAAAACCTTATCATTTAGCTTTACTTTCACATTTGTAGTGTTTTCTATTTTTAGAAAATCTTTAGTATACAAATAATTAAGTGAATCATTATTTTGTTCTATTTCTGAAATTCCTTTTCGCTTAACTTTTTCTAAGTGAAGTTTATTTTTTAGATATAGATTTTCTTTGTTAACTTCTAGTATTACAGATGTGTTAAATTTTTTATGTTTTAATATATTATCAAAGTTGTTGATTACCGTAGACGTATCATTTCCGAAAAAAAAAGTTTGATGAAATTCTTTGTTTATACTACTACTTTCATCATTATAGGTTAAGGCTAATTTATTGGTAAAATCATTATTGTTCTTAAATAAAATATCATTAGTAAAAGAAGTTGAATTGTTGTTTAGCCAATTTATTTCATCTAAATAAGAGCCACTTGTGTTTGGTGGTTCTAATATTTTAATTTCATTATCATTTAAAAGACCTAATTCTAGATTTACTGGAATGAAATTTGCGCCATTATATTGTAATGATTTCCCAATATTATTATGTTTTACAGTAAGTATATCTTGTACGTTTTTATCAATAAAAATAGGGGTTATATCTATTTCTCTTGTTAGTAATGGTGTACCAATATTTAGTTTAGATTTTCCAAAAATTAGATTACGATCTTCTTTTAATTGTAGGTTTAAAGCAACTTTATCTGAAAATGTAAAATTTCTATCAATTTTAGCATGATTGTGTTTTTTTAAAACATCTATTTGCTCTACTGTACTTGCAGGAATACTTCTTGTTGCTATATTATATCTGCCTTCCAGTAAATCAATTCCATTAATGTATAAATGACTTATAAGCCTGTTGTTATACGTTATTCTACCTTCTTTAGAAATTTCTATTCCTGGTATCCTAGCTATAACATCTTCTATAGTTACATCTTTTTTTGTTGCAAGACCATCTGTAGTGTAAGATATTGTATCTCCTTTTATTATAATATCTCTTTTAGACTTTACTACAATTTCTTCTAAAGTATTTACTTTTTCTGTAAGACTAAAATTATACTCACTTTGGATTTTATAAGATAATTTTTTTTGAATAGTAGTATAGGATATATGCCTTACAGAAATCCAAAAATCACTCTTCTTAGAAAAGTTATATTTTAAAGAGAAATAGCCGTCCTTAGAGGTTCTAACATAATCTAATATCTCTGTTTCTAAAGAGTCTACAGCTAAGGTTACAACTGCATTAGAAACTGGCTTTTTTGTATTAAAGTCTGTAATAAAACCTGTTATACAAGTTTCTTGACTAAAAAGAAATGAATTGCATAGTAAAACAAAACCCAGAAGTATATAGTTTTTTGCCATTTAAGTTTAAATTAACAAAAACACATTTAATAATCTGTTTCTATTAAATTAACTTTTCTTGCAGATTTTGATGTTCGTAAACTGGAGAAAGAATCATCTAAGGTAGAGTTTGTTATTTTCAACGTAGTTGTTGTGCCTTGCACCTTATTTACCAGGTTTAATTTTTCTTTTAAAGACATACTATTGTATTTAAAACGAATTTTATTGTATTTATTTCTTGTTGTTTTAACTAAAACCACATCATCTAAATCGCTATCATGAAAGCTCTTTTGTAAAGGTAATTTATTTGATGTTCGTAAGGACTTTAATTTGAATATGTAAGAGTCTGTATCATCTTTTAGTTCTACAATTAAGCCAGGTAAATTCTTAAATTTATATGGCCCTGCATTAATTGGTAAATCTATAGCATACCAAGCTTCCCAATTTCTACCTCCATAAGTTACAGTGGCTTTTTTGCATAAATAACCATTAATCTTCTTACTCTCTGAATGCAATACCCAATTAAAATTAATCTTTTCTGAATATTGGTATTCAATATTGGCAATAACATCGTAATAAACTAAAGAATCGTTATTTATTTCAATTGCATATCTTTCTTTTGTTCTAAAAACGCTTACATCACTAGAAGTAATTTCTCTAATAGTTTTAATAGAATCTAACATTCGTACTTTTTCCCATTGGTATAAAGATTTATTCCCACAAACATATAACCGCATTATATTTTCTAATGGCCGTTTGTATGTACTTATTGTCATAGAATATGAATCGTAAGTTATATTATAACAATTACCAGTCTGTGAAAAAGAAAATGATATATAAAATACAAATAGTAATGTAAGTGCTTTATTCATTATCCTATATAATTAGTTAAACAATACTCATCTAGTGCTTCTTGTACCATTTGTTGTTCTGCAAATGTTAAGGGTCTTGGAGGGTTTTCCTGTAAGATATTAGCATCTGATGCTAAATTTCCTGTAAGCTGAGGTACAGCTTGAAAACACCCAGAAACACAAAATAATTCTACATAAGTTGAATCAGGAGAGTATGGTAAAGTTTCATCCACATTGTTTTCTAGAGTATTAAAAAATAACCCAGTAAACACCATAATAGGAAATAATAAATTTTTCATAGAATATAAATTTTAATTAATTATTACCCAATAATAATAATATGAAAGTATTATTGAATATTTTACACTAATTACAGTAAAACATAATAGAATAAATAATTAAAATAATAGGTTTTGGTTAACATTAGCAATACGTTGTTCGTAAATAAATATTTTATTTTTATTTATTTAAATCTTCTGTAGCTTTTCTTTCTAATTCAGCTTGAAACTCTTCCATAACGGGTTTAACAGTACTGTCTGGTATGTCTGCAACTTTTATGTACATTAAACCATCTACTGCGTTATTAAATTTAGGATCTACATTAAAAGCAACTAAACGTGCATTTTGTTTTACGTATTTTTTTATAAGTACTGGAATACGTAAAGCTCCTGGTTCTAACTCATCAATAACCTTATCAAACTTTTGCATGTCTGCCTTTGCTGCATCAAATACAAAATCTTTGTCTGCATCTTTTAGTTTTACTTTAAACTCTTTTTTAGGTCTAATAAATTGGGCTATATAAGGATCGTAATAATGCGATTTCATAAACTCAATCATTAGCGATTTTGAAAACTCAGAAAATTGATTGCTTATAGAAACGCCACCCATTAAATATTTATGGTCTGGATATCGTAAGGTAACATGCACAATTCCTTTCCATAGTAAAAACAGAGGCATTGGTTTTTGTTGGTATTCGCCCACAATAAAAGCACGCCCCATTTCTATGGTTTGCTCCATCATTTGATGGAGTTCTGGCTCTATCCTAAATAAAGTTTGAATGTAAAAACCGTTTATTCCATATCGTTTATAGATGTCTTTTCCTAAGCCCATTCTATACGCACCAACCAAACAATTAGCAGCACTATCCCATAAGAACATGTGATAGTAATACTGATCGTATTTATCTAAATCTATTTCTTTATTTGTACCTTCACCAACATCTCGAAATGTAATTTCTCTTAAACGACCTATTTCGTGCAATAGATTAGGTATATCTTTGGCTTTTGCAAAAAACACTTCGTAGTTTTTACTTTGTAGTAAACGCCCATCATTTTCTCGTAACGCATTTACTTCTTTTACAAACGATGCAACATTTTTTTGAGGAGAAATCTTTTTTGCAGGTTTTTTTACAATAATATTCTGGGTAGATAAAATCTTTTGATTTTTCTCAAAAGGATTTGCCAGCATATAGGTTTTTCTTCTAATAAACTGATAAAAATCCTCTTGATTTTCAAACTGTTTTTGGTCTTTTACAGAAATAGGTTTCCCTATTCTAACTTTAATGGTTTTGCCTCCTTGCGATATTACTTCAGATGGTAATTTTGCCGTTCTTAGCGTATCGCTAATTTTCGATAAAAAGTAGAATAAACTACTATTTTTTGCATGAAAATAAATAGGAATTACAGGAACTTCTGCTCGTTTTATTAAACGAACTGCACCTTCTTCCCAAGGTTTATCTACCTTTAGCTTGCCATCCTTGTAAGTAGACACTTCTCCTGCAGGGAAAATTCCTAAAGGTTTCCCTTCTTGTAGGTGTAACAAAGCATTTTTTACACCTATTACACTAGACTTTGCATCCTTTCTAGACTCAAAAGGATTTACAGGCATAACATAAGGTTTTAAGGGAGCTATTCTATGCAGTAAAAAATTGGCAATAATTTTGTAATCTTCTCTTTTTTCTAAAAGTAATTTTAAGAGTAAAATTCCATCTACACCCCCTAAAGGATGGTTAGAAATGGTTATGAATGGCCCTTCTTTTGGAATGCGTTTTAAATCTTCTTCTGGAATTTCAAATTTTATATCACAATCATTTAAAACACCATTTAGAAAGTCTACATCTTTTTTGTCTTTGTGTTTATTGTAAATTTTATTTAAAGCAGAAATACGAAGTATTCTAATAAGCACCCAACCTATGAATGTGCCAAAAAAACCTAACTTATTAAGGCCTAAAACTTGTGCAATTTCTTTAGATGATACTAGTGCCATTTTTCTCTAATAGAGGTAAATGCAAACATACTAAAAAAAACGAAACCTATTATTTATTCCTTTGGTTTTACAACCAATTGACAAGTTTCTTTGTTAATTTGCGTAAGCAACGAAGTACCTTCTTTTTCTATTTTACGTATTGCATTGTCATTAAAATGACGAATGGTATACAAGTCTACTCCTTTTATAACATCTAGTTTAAACTCGTCTTTGAGTTCATTATAAAAGTCATCGAACTTTTTAAACTTATTATCAACACAAACAGAAAAGCTAATTGCAGAATTCTGTATAAGATTTACTTTTAGTTGGTACTCGTGTAATTTTTGAAAGATGGTACTAATATTATTTTCTACCATAAACGAAAAATCTAAGGCAGAAATTGAAACTAATATTTGATCTTTCTTAACAATAAAACATGGTATGTGTGGTGCTAAACGTACGCCTTTAGAAACTGCTGTACCCTTTTCTAGTGGATTTACAAAAGAACGAACCAACAAAGGAATTTCTTTACGTTCTAAAGGCTGTAAAGTCTTAGGATGAATTACAGAAGCCCCATAAAAAGCCATTTCTATGGCTTCTTCGTATGAAATTTGCTCTAGCAAAGTTGTAGATTCAAACACTCTTGGATCTGCGTTTAATACACCACTAACATCTTTCCAAATGGTAACACTTTCTGCATTTAAACAATATGCAAAAATACCAGCAGTATAATCAGATCCTTCTCTACCTAGAGTTGTTGTATTCTCAGTATCATTAGCAGCAATGAAACCTTGGGTTATATTAACCTTAGTTATTTCTACCTTTTCTGTAATTATTTCTTGTGTTAGCTCCCAATCTACCTTTGCATCTCTGTAATTACTATCAGTTTTAATATAGTTTCTAACATCAAACCAATTATTAGCTATTCCTAATTTTGCAACATAAGCACTTACAATTCTTGTTGATAAAAGTTCGCCAAAACAGATAATTTGATCGTATACATAGTTGTATCTTTTAGAAGTATTTCTTGCTAAAAACCAGCCAAGTTCTCCAAAAAGTACGTCTACGATGGTATAGATTTCATCCTTTTTATCAAAAAGAGTATACATAATATTTTTATGAAACTCTTCTATATAATTTAATTTATTCGGAAGATCTTCGTGTTTGTTATAGTAGGCATCTACTACTTCTTCAAAAGCATTGGTCATTTTCCCCATTGCAGATACCACAATTAAAGTATCTGTTGCTGCTTCATTCTTAATAATGTTAGCTACATTCTTTACACCATTTGCATCTTTTACAGACGCCCCACCAAACTTGAAAATTTTCATGAGTTATTATTAATAAATTTTGCTAAATTTTCTTTGTTCATTTGCACTACAGACCAATCATCTAAATAGGTAGCACCTGTACTCTTATAGAAATCAATTGCATTTGTGTTCCAATCTAGAACTTCCCAAGCTACTCTATTAAATCCGTTTTCATGAGCATATTTTAGTACTTGCGTATATAATGCTTTACCAACCCCTAGTTTTCGTTTAGAGTTGGTTACAATTAAATCTTCTAGATGAAGTGTTTTTCCTTTCCAAGTAGAATACCTCTCGTAAAACAAAGCAATACCAATAATTGTATTATTTTCTTCTGCAACATATAAATGAAACTTTGGTGAATTAGAAAAACCGTCTTTAATTATATCTGCTTCTGTAATTTCTACTGCATCTGGTTCTTTCTCAAATATTGCTAGTTCTATAATTAAATCTAAGACTGCTTTTGCGTCTCTTTCTTCCCCTTTTCTTATGTTAAAACTCATAATAAAATTTATTAGAAGGCAAAGATATGGCTTTTAACATGCCTCTAAAATTTTTAAAAATTTTATACACTTTATTTCCGTTTTGTTTAAACCAGTGATAAATTTTCTACGATAGTATATTATTTGTAATAAATTCGATAAAAAAATATGATATTTGTGTACACAACAAATCAATAAAAATGGCTAAACAAAACCAAACTCTAGGTGAATTTATCATCGAAAACCAAAGTGCTTTTAAGTACAGTTCAGGAGAACTTTCTAGATTAATTAACTCTATAAGATTAGCAGCAAAAGTTGTAAATCATGAAGTAAACAAAGCAGGTTTAGTAGACATAACTGGTGCTGCAGGAGATACTAACGTACAAGGAGAAGACCAACAAAAACTAGATGTTTATGCCAATGAAAAGTTTATAAAAACGTTAACCAAAAGAAATATTGTTTGTGGTATTGCTAGTGAAGAAGAAGACGATTTTATTGCAATAAATAGTCAGGACGAAAACTATCAAAATAAATATGTAGTATTAATTGATCCTTTAGATGGTTCATCTAACATAGATGTAAATGTTTCTGTAGGTACAATATTTTCTGTTTACCGCAGAATAACTCCTGTTGGTACACCAGTACAAATTAACGATTTTTTACAAAAAGGAAAAGAACAAGTAGCAGCAGGCTATGTAGTTTATGGAACCTCTACCATGCTAGTTTATACAACTGGTGCAGGCGTTAATGGCTTTACTTTAAACCCTGCTATTGGATCTTTTTATCTATCACACCCTAACATGACTTTTCCAGAAAATGGAAAAATTTACTCTGTAAATGAAGGGAATTATTTAGACTTTCCATTAGGGATAAAAAAATACATTAAATATTGTCAAGAAGAAGAAGGAGATAGACCTTATACAAGCAGGTATATTGGTTCTCTAGTTTCTGACTTTCATAGAAATATGATTAAGGGTGGTATTTACATGTATCCTAAAGGTTCTCGAAACCCTAATGGTAAACTACGTTTACTGTACGAATGTAACCCTATGGCTTTTTTAGCTGAACAAGCAAACGGAAAAGCTTCTGATGGATATACCAGAATTATGGATATAGAACCAACTGAATTACACCAAAGAGTTCCTTTTATCTGTGGAAGTTCTAAAATGGTTGAAGATGTGGAAGATTTCATGAAGAAATTTGGCGAATAATGATTCAAAAACATAATAGTTCATCTGTTTTCATTTATTTTTGACCAATGTTATATGAAAAAAATTATTGGCAGGTTAGAAAAGGTTAGTTTTCCGGCATTTAAACTAAGTGAATTAGATGCAAAAATAGACACGGGCGCTTATACCTCATCCATTCACTGCAAAAAGGTAAAAGAAGTTCTCATTGACGATGAACCTCATCTCCAATTTGTTCTGTTAGACAAAAGAAATGGCGCATATAATGGTCAACTTATTACCGTAAAAAACTATTCAGTTAAGACCGTAAAAAGCTCTAATGGAATGAAAGAAAATAGGTTTGCTATTAAATCAAAAATGAAAATTTTTAATAAAGTCTATATAATAGAACTTACTTTAAGTAATCGTAAAGAAATGAAATACCCCATATTATTAGGGAGAAAATTTCTGAACAAAAAATTTATTGTAGATACAACGTTATCTTACACATCATAATTATAAGACGATAGAATGAAAATTGTAATATTATCTAGAAATCCTAAGTTATATTCAACAAGCAGACTGGTAGAAGTTGGTGAAAAGAGAGGGCATGAAATGATTGTTGTAGATCATTTAAAGTGTAATCTTGAGATGGAAAAAAGGTCTCCAAAAATATATTACAAAGGAGAATATTTAAAAGATATAGATGCTATAATACCAAGAATTGGCGCTTCTGTAACCTTTTATGGAACAGCTGTAATTCGTCAGTTTGAAATGATGAAAGTCTTTACAACTTGTTCTTCACAGGCCTTAACAAGGTCTAGAGACAAATTAAGTAGTTTACAAATTTTGGCAAGAGCTGGAGTTGGTTTACCTAAAACAGTTTTTACCAACTACACAAAAGACGTAGAACATATTATAGAGTCAGTTGGTGGTGCTCCTCTTGTTTTAAAATTATTGGAAGGTACTCAAGGTTTGGGAGTGGTTTTAGCTGAAACAAAGAATGCAGCAACTTCAGTCTTAGAAGCCTTTAATGGATTAGGGGCTAGAGTAATTGCACAAGAGTTTATAGAAGAAGCAAAGGGCGCAGATATTAGAGCTTTTGTAGTAGATGGCAAAGTTGTTGGTGCTATGAAAAGACAAGGAAAAGAGGGAGAATTCAGATCGAACCTACATAGAGGAGGTT
>CAYZDK010000046.1:0-18321 GCA_964477255.1 uncultured Polaribacter sp. | reverse complement strand
AAAAAGAAGCAAGTTCAGAGAATGCACCAGATTTTAAAATTGCAGTATTTGGCTCATAAAGGTATTTCTTTGGTTCACTAAATGAAGCTTCTGCGAACTTACCAAACTCAGTAGTAAAGCTTTCTACCTTTTTTTTAGAAATATTTTTTGTGATAATTGTTATTTGGTTGTTATATTCTTTTTCTAACAAATAAAGCACTTCCTTAACTTCATTATCTATAGCAACAATATGAATTTCTTTTACATTTTTTAACTCTTTTATTGTACTTGTTATGTCTAAAATAGGAGATACTTTAATAAGTATTTGATTACTTTTCGAAAAAAAGAAGTCAATTTTAGGGGGAACTATAGGTAAGCAGTCTTTTAAAAGAAAAACTTTTCCCTTTAATTCATTTCTTCTAGAAGGGTCTATGTAAATACAATCGTATTTTTTTGTTGTTTTTTTTAAGTAATCGAAACCATTTTCAGAGATAGAAATAATGTTATTGGCATTTAATACATTAAAATTATACGAAGCTATGGAAGCTAAATCTGTATTTATTTCGCAATGTGTTACTTTGTTAAAAGTTTTAGAAAAATAGAAGGCATCTATGCCCAAACCCCCAGTAAGGTCTATTAAACTTTCTCCTTCCATTATCGAAGATTTATACTTAGCAGCAATTTCTGAAGAGGTTTGTTCGATATTAATTTTTGCAGGATAGTAAATGTTTTCTGTAGCAAACCATGTTGGTAGCTTTTTCTTACATTTTTTTTTTGCCTCTATTTGGTTAGCTAATTCTCTTACAGGAACGTCTTTAAAAGGACTTCCTTTTAAAATTAAACGAGTAATATCTGTATCTAAGTTTTTGTTGATGTACGCTTGTACATCTTTATGTAAGATTTGCTTTAGCAAGAATTTTTAGATTTTTTTAGTTAAAGATTGTACTATTTTGTTCTCTGCTAAAAATTCTTTTAAAATTACTTTTAAAGCAGTGTAGGAGGGAACAGCTACAATCATACCAATAATTCCAAATAATAAACCTCCAATAACTATGATTAAAAAAATTTCTAGTGGATGCGATTTCGTGGTTTTAGAAAAGATAATTGGTTGATTTACAAAATTATCAATTAACTGTACAATCATGTAACCTATCATTACATAGATGGTTTTTGGTAAAATTTCTGATTGAAAATCCAATCCCAAATTACTGGTCATTGTTAAAAAAGTCATTAAAATGGCACCAAAGAGAGGTCCTATGTAGGGTATTAAATTAAGTAATGCACATAAAAATGCAATTACTACTGCATTAGAAATACCGAAAATTAAAAGAATAATCGTGTATAAAATAAATAGGATTGTTATTTGCGATAATAATCCAATAAAATAACGAGATAGTAAATTTTTTATAATTTCTATAGAGTTAGAAAATCTAGATTCTGATTTAGTAGGAGAAATGGTAAGTAATGCGTTTTTAAATAAATGACTATCTTTCATAAAGAAGAATGCGATAAATAAAACAGAAAATAAACCAACACTAAAAGATCCTAAAGTGCCAAGAATAGAGTTTAGTAGATTAGGAACTACATCAAATTGTGAAAAAATATCTATATTCTTTATTACATCTACTATTTCAATTCCTCGAATAGAAAAGTAAGAGGTAAATTGATTTAGAATATTTTGAATATTTACTTCTAATTGTTCTACGTCTAAAAGCGATAAATTCTGACTTTGTTTATTTATTAATGGTATAAAAAGTAAAAGAATACTAGTTAACACCAAGAGCATAAAAAGCATAGTAATAACAACAGCTAAGGTGTTTGGAAACTTAAGTCTTCTTCTAAAAAAAAGAATAATAGGTCTTCCAATAAGTGAAAGAACAGCTGCAATTAAAATGTAAACAATAACAACTTGAATTTCATAAAGGAAATATAAAAGCAACGCAACACCAGCAATGCTTGCCAATGCTTTTAAAATGCCGTTTGCTATTGTTTTAGATTTCATTAGTTGTATGCTTTAACATCACCCATGCTAAGCGTTCTACCTCCATTAAAGGTATGGTTTTTAGGTAACATTGTTCCACTTTCTGTAGTAATCCAATCTTCCCATGTTGCAGGAACTTGATTCATTTTCATACTAGGAACAGTCATTAAAAACTTTGTTGGTAGATAATTGTCATTAACTATCCAAATGTAAGAATCTCCAGGTGTTGTTCCTCCACTAGTATATTTTACCTGTAAAGCTTCTTTGCCTTCGTGCATTACGATTGTTCTAATAACACCATCATCAAATAGTTTATGTGGACCAACTAACCAAAAAGAATCGTTGTTAAAAATATCCCAAGCTCTTTTTATAATTTTTTCGTCTGTTAGTTCTTCTTTTTCTCCTTTAAAATAGACTGTACTTTTTTCTATATCACCAGGATGTAAATTTACTTTAAACTCTCCCCAGCTTACATCAACAGTATGTTCTTCTTTATTCCATTTAAAATTACGTCTTCCGCCAAAACTCCACTCAATAAACTTTGTTTTTTTATAGGCTTCATGATTAATGGCATCTAAAATGTTTCTTGCAAGCATATTAGCTCTAGAGTTGTACGCTTTTACATCTCCCATATCTATTTCTAAGCCAAATAAAGATAATGTATGCTTTTTTGGTAATAGTATTCCAGATTCTGCTTTTTCCCAATCAGACCAATTAGCAGAAACACCACCAATAGGAATAATGCTTGTCCACATTTTAAAAGCTTCTGGTTTTTGATTTTGGTCTAGAATCCATAAATAAGAGTCACCAGGGGTAGAACCTCCAGAAGTATAAGTAATTAATAAAGCATCTTTGCCCTCGTAATTTACATACCTTCTTTCTGTACCAGAATCAAAGATTTTATATGGAGCCACTAACCAGAAAGAATCGTTATTAAAAAAGTCTATGGCTTGTTGTAAAACTTCTGGATTATTCTGTGCTGTACCATTTATATATACGGTAGATTCACTCTTATCTTTTGTATTATAAATTACTTTATTATTCTTCCAAGAAATTTCTACAATTCCATATTCTTTTAACCATTTGTAGTGATGTTGTCCTGCAAAACTCCATTCTAAAACTTCAGTATTTTTAAAAGCTTCATAGTTTATGGCCTCTGCCATTTTTTTAGCCAAAGTTTCTGCCTTAGTTCCTTGCTCTCCTTCAGGTAACGACTCGTTATTAAAAAAATAAAAACCAACACCAGCAATTATGAGTATAGTTATAAAGATTCCTAAAACTTTAAGTATTTTTTTCATGAAGAATTATTTTAATAGCAAAATTAAAAATTTTTATACTGAATTTGTTATATACATACAAAAACCTCAATCTAGGATTGAGGTTTTTTGTTTTGCTCTAGTATTTAAATCCTTTTGGACGTTTAGATCGTATTGGAGCTTTTGGTTCTGGTTTTAATTGAAATTCGTTTCCTTTTAATAGACGTAATGCTTCTTTAACAGCTGCATTTAGTTGTGGATCGTTACCATTTAGAGATTTCTTTGGATCTTGAATAACTTCAATATCAGGAGCTACTCCTACAGCTTCTACAGCCCAGTTTCCGTCTACATCGTAAAATCCTCCTCTTGGAGCTACCATTCTACCACCATCAATAAATCTAGGAGTGTCCCATGTTCCTACAAGACCGCCCCATGTTCTTGTACCAACTAAAGGACCTAGTTTTTTCTCTTTAAACATGTAAGGTAATAAGTCTCCTCCAGATCCTGCTCGTTCATTAATTAGCATTACTTTTGGCCCCCATATTCCAGCCATAGGTGTTGTCCATGGTCTTCTATCATTTGCCTTACTATTAAAATAACCTACAACTTCACGTGCCATAATATCAATCATGTAATCTGCTGCAGAACCACCGCCATTATTTCTTTCATCAATAATTACTCCTTTTTTATCTTGTTGTGAAAAATAGTATCTATTAAAAGAAGTAAATCCAGGGTTACTGGTGTTTGGGACGTATACATAAGCTAGTTTTCCACCAGACATTTCGTCTACCTTTCTTCGATTTGTTTCTACCCAATCAATAGAACGTAAAGCACGTTCACTAGATATAGGTTTCACCAAAACGGTTCTTGCGTCATTCATGCTAGGCTTATCATTTACAGTAATAAAAATCTCTCTTCCTGAAGTTTGCTCAAAATATTGATACGGATTAGAATCTTTATTAAGTGCTACACCATTAACCGCTAATAAATAATCGCCTTCTTTAACATTGATACCTGGTAAGCCAAGAGGAGCAGATATATTTGGGTTCCATCGTTCTCCATTATAAATCTTTTTAAATTGAATTTTCCCACGGTTTACAGTGTAATCTGCACCTAAAAGCCCAACAGGAACACGATTTACATTCGGAAAATCTCCTCCAGAAACATAAGAATGCCCAACTGCAACTTCTCCACTCATTATATCAACTACATAATTTAAATCCGTTCTATGGCGAACATGATTAATCCAAGGCGAATACCATTCGTAGACTTTATCCCAAGGAGCACCATGCACATTATCTACATAAAGGAAATCTCGCATAAAACGCCATCCTTCTTTAAAAATTTGATGCGCTTCTGCTTTAGGATCTACTTTTACTTTAAGATTGGTGTTTAGTTTTCCTTTTCCTGGTTTAGATGGTGCTTTGCTAGAAACCAAAGACCAATTTCCTCTACTATTTAACAGTACAGAATTACGATCATTAGATGCATGCATACTACTTATTCCTTTTGCAAAAGTGGTAGCTTTTTGTTCTTTTATATCATAACTGTGCACGGTTAATCCAGCAGTATTTATAATAGACTCTGCAATAAATACTTTGTTTTTAGGTCCTTTTAAAAGTGCAACATAATTTCTAGCAGGTAGTTTCATAGCAATTGCTCTATCAAAAAGTCCTTCTTCAGAGATGGTAACTTTTACTGCTTCCTTTTTATTTTGTTTATTGTCTTTGTTGGCGTTTGTATTTATTTTTTCTTCATCTGTTTCCGGTAAATTAGGAGCTTTATCATTTGCGTTTAATACAACAGCATATAAACTTCTGGTAACGTTAGATCCTGGGTCATAAGAACTCATGTCTAACCAACCAGACTGCAAGCCATAGTTGGTGCTGGCTAGTGTATAAATGTAGTTTCCTGATGCATCCCAAACAGGACTTATAGCATCTGCAATTGGGTCTGTAATTTGAATTCTTTTTTTGGTACTGATTTGGTATGCGTAAATAGATTTAAAGTGGCTATCGTTTTGTTTTGCATAAGCAATCCAATCGCTATCTGGAGACCATTTAGGATTCATAGACCTATTTGGATGTGCATATCTATCAGTATCAACTTTTATGGCCTTTTTACTTTCTAAATCTATAATCCAAATATTAAAATCGGTATCTGTGTAGGCAATGTGTTTTCCATTAGGAGACCAATCTGGCATGAAATAAAATGTAGGGTTTGGCAATGAAATAAACTCTTGATTTGTTCCATCTTGATTTGCTATTACCATTTCGTATTCTCCATTTTTATCGGAAAACCAAGCTACTTTATCGCCATTTGGAGACCAAATAGGAGCTCTATCTGCAACACCAGAAGAATTGGTAAGATTACGCCAAGTACCATTTTCTTTTGGTACGGTAAAGATTTCACCACGATATTCGAAAATTGCTCTTTTTCCGTTTGGTGATACATTTGCATTGGTAAGATTTCTTCCAGATACATTCATCCAACGTGTTCTTGCGTAATTCATATCGCCTTTTACATGAATCTCTAACTGCTTGGTTTCTTTGGTTTCTGGGTTTAAGAAATGTAGGTAACTACCATACTCGTATACTATACCATTGCTATTGGCATCTATATTTTTAACATCAAATTGTTTATGAAAAGTAATTTGTTCTTCGGTATTGGTTTTCATATCATAAGACCAAATATTTGCTGCATAATCTCTTTCAGAGATGTAATAAACTTTACCATTATACCAAACTGGATTTACATGACGTTCGCCATCTTTTTGAGGTGCTCTTGTTAATTCTTTGGTTTTTAAATTTACTATCCAAATAGGCATTGCTTGTCCACCTCTGTAATTTCTCCATTCAGCATCCCAGCTTGTAATAGGAGTATAAGCAACATATTTACCATCTTCTGAAATTTCCCCATATGCAGCTCTTGGTAAATCTATTAATTTAGGGAGGCCTCCTTTAGATGAAATGGTATAGAATTGGTTAGTTTTTGTAGGAACACCTGCTCTTCCTGAACGAAATAAAACTTCGCCATCTGCAGTCCATCCTTGTACATTGTCTGCAGAAGGATGATAAGTAAGACGTTTAGGTTCTCCTCCTACAATTGGTACAACAAATACATCTATATTTCCATCATATTGTGCTGTAAAGGCAACCATAGAACCATCTTTAGAGAAATGAGGTTCAGATTCATACCCTTCATCACTAGTTAATCGAATAGCATCACCACCCGTAATTGGCGCTTTCCAAAGGTCATTGGCATAAACAAAGACTACATAATCTTTAGATAACGTTGGTTGTCTAAGCAATTGTGTGCCTTGACCATAGCTAGAAAATGCTAAGATCGATGTTAAGAAAAATAAAATTTTTTTCATGGTTTTAGATTTAGTTGTGTTGATTAATTATTTGGAAAATAGCTGATTTATGTCTTTAAAAGCCTTAAATTCTAGAGCATTATTTTCTGGGTCTTTAAAAAACATGGTTGCTTGCTCGCCAACTTCTCCTTCAAATCGAATGTAAGGTTCTATAATAAATTCTATTTGGCTTTGTTGTAATTTATTGGCTAGTTGTTGCCAAGTATTCCACTCTAAAACCACACCAAAATGCGGTACTGGAACTTCCTTACCATCTACAGGGTTGGAAATGTTTTCTGAGTGAAAATCTTCTTTTTGATGAATTACAAATTGATGTCCAAAAAAGTTAAAGTCTACCCAATGAGTAGAGCTTCTACCTTCTTCACACCCTAATACCTCTCTGTAAAAAGTTCTACATTTTTCTAAGTCTTTTACTGGAATTGCTAAATGAAATGGTTGTGTCATTATAATTTAAATTTGTTTAAAGTTATGTAAAATAGATGAAATAATAATTAATAACCTGCAGCAGCATCATCACCTCTTGGATCTGCACCACCTTCTAGAGTACCATCTTCTCTAACTAAAATAGCATCTACTCTTCCTATAATTAAAGAGTTTCTTTCTAAAATCTCGTATCCTAATTTTTGTAATTGGTTTTTGGTTTCTTCATTAAAGCCATTTGGTTCCATCCGTATATGATCTGGTAACCATTGGTGATGAAATCGTGCTTTGTTTACCGATTCTTGCATACCCATATCATACTCTAAAACATTTAAAATATTTTGAAGCACAGAAGTAATTATGGTAGAACCTCCTGGTGTACCAACTACCATCTTTAATTTGTTGTTTTCTTCAATAATTGTTGGCGTCATAGAACTAAGCATTCGTTTTTCTGGTGCAATTTCATTGGCTTTAGAACCTACCAAGCCATAAACATTTGGTACGCCAGGCTTGCTACTGAAATCGTCCATTTCATTATTTAAAAAGAAACCTGCTCCTTTTACCAAAACTTTAGAACCATATCCTGTATTTAGAGTAGTTGTTACAGAAACTGCATTACCAAAGGCATCTACAATAGAGTAGTGGGTAGTTTCATTACTCTCATAGCCAAGAATTTTACCTTGCGAAACTTCTGAAGAGGGTGTTGCTTTGTCCCAAGAAAAAGAGGCCATTCTTTGGTTAATATATGCTGTGTTGATTAAACTATCTATAGGAACGTCTACAAAATCTATATCTCCTAAATAATGGGCTCTATCTGCGTAACTTCTTCGTTCTGCCTCAGTAAGAAGTTGGATGTATTTTGTAGAGTTGTGTTCTATTTTAGATAAATCAAAAGGCTCTATTGCTTTTAAAATCTGTGCCAAACAAATACCACCGCTAGCTGGCAATGTCATCGAAGTAATCTTGTAATTTTTATAGGAAAACTCTATAGGTTTTCTCCAAATAGCTTGGTACTTTTCTAAATCTTCGTGAGTAATAGAACCTTCAAGTTCGTTACTATATTCTACTATATAATCTGCTGTTTTTCCTTTATAAAAGCCGTCTTTTCCATAATCACGAATACGTTCTAAAGTTTGTGCAAGTTCTTCTTGTTTTAAAGTGTCTCCTGCTTTCCAAACTTTTTGAAATAAAGTTTCATAGTTGTTTGCTTCTTGAAAGGATTTTTGTGCATTGTTTAAAGAATTAGCTTGTTTTTCGGTAACTGTAAAGCCATTTCTTGCCAAGTCTATTGCAGGTTGAATTAGTTCTTTCATAGGAAGTGAACCTAGTTTTTTATGTACTTCGAAAATACCAGCAACAGACCCTGGAATTCCAACTGCATGAATTCCTAATCTACTTTTATTGGGTATAATGTTTCCAAGCGAGTCTAAATACATATCCCTATTGGCAGTAATAGGCGCTTTTTCTCTAAAGTCTAGTGCTCCCTTTTGCCCATCTGCATTTCTATACACCATAAAACCACCACCACCAATATTTCCAGCAACAGGATATACTACTGCTAAAGCAAAATGTGTGGCTATCATAGCATCGTAGGCATTACCCCCTTTTTTTAGAGTATTAGAACCAATACTAGAGGCTTCTATTCTAGCTGATACAACCATTGCATTTTCTGCAATTAACCCAACTTCAGTGGTGTCTGAACAACTTGTAAAAAAGATACAAGCAGAAAAAAGAAAGGTAATTAATTTATTATTACTCATAAAGGATGGTGTTTAATTTTTGTTTTGTAAACGCTTTTAAATCTTTAAAAAAAGCGAAAAAATCTTGTTCTAAATAATTTTCTTGAAGCGTTAAATCTTCAATAGCAAGGTGCATTTGCGATTTTCCCTTTGTGCGACGATTCATACCGCGTAAAACCTTTTCTATTCCTTCTTTAAATTGATAATTGTAGAGTATATCATATTCTACCATGTAATGAATAAAGTTTTGTGATTTTAAGGGTAGGGAGTCCATTTTTTTTTGAAAGAGAGTATACATAGCATTTGTGAATATGTCTAGGGGTATTTCCGAATACAACGTCCAGTTTTTTGCTAAAAAATAGTCGTAAAAAATATCTATAATTACGCCATCATAATGCCGATAACGTGGGTGTAATCTTTCTTTACTTTTTTTTACTATCGCATGTGCGTCTGTAAAACTATCAATCTCTCTATGAAGTACAACACCTTTTTGGATAGTTTTGTCGAAATTAAAGAGTTGTTTGCCTCGAATATGATCTGCGATAAAATTACCTATCAAGATATCTTTATGGTTTTCGGAAAGGTATAAATGTGCAAGAAAGTTCATTGGTTAAAAATAATGAAATTGCACTAGGAATTTGCAGCCCCAGTGTATTTTTATACATTTCATAAAAAAAACCACAGTAAAAACTGTGGTTTTAAATGTTATTATGAATTAGTAAGTTAGTTATTAAGCATAACAGGCATCACCAACATTGTAATTTTTTCTCCTTCTTCAGTACCGTCAATCGGAGTTAGAATACCAGCTCTATTTGGTAAAGACATTTCTATTAACACTTCGTTAGAGCTAAGGTTGTTTAGCATTTCACTTAAGAAACGTGAGTTAAACCCTATCTGCATATCATCTCCTTGGTAGTCACAACTTAAGCGTTCGTCTGCTTTATTTGCAAAATCTAAATCCTCAGCAGAAATATTTAATTCAGTCCCTGCCATTTTAAGCCTAATTTGGTGTGTAGTTTTACTAGAAAAAATAGACACACGTCTAACAGAGTTTAAAAAAGAAGCTCTATCTACAGTTAGTTTATTAGGATTTTCTTTAGGTATTACCGCTTCATAATTTGGATATTTACCATCTATAAGTCTACATACCAATACTACATTATCAAAAGTAAATTTTGCATTTGCATCATTATATTCAATAGAGACTTCACTTTCAGAGCCGGCTAAAATTCCTTTTAATAAGTTTAAAGGTTTTTTAGGCATAATAAATTCTGCAGTCTCTTCAGACGTAACATCAGTTCTGGAATATTTTACCAATTTATGAGCATCTGTAGCAACAAATGTTAAGTTTTCTGAACTAAACTGAAAAAACACACCACTCATAACCGGTCTTAAATCGTCATTACCTGCTGCAAATATTGTTTTAGAGATAGCTGTTGCTAAAACATTGGCGGGAATAATGGTTTTACTAGGAGAAGGTAAGCTTACTGCTTTCGGAAACTCATCTCCTGCAAAATAAGCCATATCGTATTTACCTTGGTCAGAACTTATTTCTATAATGCTATCTCCTTCTGTTTTAAAAGTAAGTGGTTGGTCTGGAAACGTTTTTAATGTATCTAGTAGTAGTCTTGCAGAAACTGCTATAGAACCAGAGCTATCACTCTCTATTTCTATAACAGAACTCATGGTAGTTTCTAAATCTGATGCAGAAACTTTTAGTTGGTTTTCAGAAATTTCAAAAAGAAAATTATCTAAAATAGGCAAGGTGTTGTTGCTATTAATAACACCTCCTAAAACTTGTAATTGCTTTAAAAGTTGAGAACTTGATACAATAAATTTCATGAATTGCTTTTTCAAAATTAGTATTACAAATATATTCTAAATATGTGATTCTAAAAATAATTTTATTAACAGGTTGTTAGCTTTTTTAGAAACGTTATAATTATGTTAATTCCTACGTTTTACAGTGAAAAAAAGTACTTTTGTTATGCTATCTAACTAGTAATTATGAGAAAAACATTCGTATTTATTATTGCGTTAATAACTGCTACCACAGCTGTTTATGCACAAAAACCACAAAAATTAAACTCCAATGAGATTTATGAAAAAATTCAAAAACTTAATTTTTTAGGTACCGCATTATACATTGCAGCACATCCAGATGATGAAAATACACGTTTAATTTCGTATTTAGCAAATAATGTAAAAGCCAGAACTGGATACTTGTCATTAACCAGAGGAGATGGTGGGCAAAACCTTATAGGTCCAGAAATTCGTGAGTTGTTGGGAGTTATTAGAACCAAAGAATTATTGGCAGCAAGAAACGTAGATGGTGGTGAACAACTATTTACGAGAGCCAATGATTTTGGTTACTCTAAGCATCCAGAGGAAACTCTAGAAATTTGGGATAAAGAGAAGGTTTTGAGTGATGTAGTTTGGGCAATTCGTAAGTTTAAACCAGATGTAATTATTAATAGGTTTAACCATAGAACTCCAGGAACCACACATGGACATCACACTAGTTCAGCAATGCTAAGTGTAGAAGCTTTTGATTTGGCAAATGATAAAACCAAATACACTTCACAACTAAATTATGTAGACGCCTGGCAACCAAAGCGTTTATTCTTTAATACATCTTGGTGGTTTTATGGTAGTCAAGAAAAATTTGAAGCTGCAACAAAAGATAATCCTAAATTTGTAAACTTAGATGTAGGCGTATATTACCCTTTAAAGGGCCTTTCTAATAACGAGATTGCAGCCTTAGCAAGTAGCCAACACCTTTGCCAAGGTTTTGGAAGATTAACCACTAGAGGATCTCAGCCAGAATACCTAGAATTTTTAAAGGGTGACGAACCTAAAGATAAAGAGGATGTATTTGCAGGCATCAATACAACATGGAACCGAATTGAAGGCGGAGGTGCTATTGGAGATATCTTATATGAAATTGAAGAAAACTTTGATTTTAATAACCCAGGCAAGCATATTCCAAAGCTAATGGAAGCGTATTATCTTATTAAAGATTTAAAAGACAAGCACTGGAAAACTATCAAAGAAAAACAAATAAAAGAACTTATTCAAGCTTGTGCAGGTCTCTATTTAGAAGCATCTGCAGAAAGTGCAACTGCTATTCCTAATTCTGAAATAGAAATCTCTTTTGAAGCTATTAACAGAAGCGATGTTAGCATGGAACTCACTTCTATAACTACCAAGTTAGATGCTAAAAATTATTTTAAACAAGCCAATCTTAGTAACAACAAAAAGTATACATATAAGCATACGATGAAAGTAAATGCTACTTCTTTTAGCTCACCATATTGGTTAAAAAACGATTGGGAGTTAGGAATGTATACGGTAAATGAGCAAGAATTAATTGGTTTGCCAGAAAATCCAGAGGCAACCCAAGTAGAATTTAATATGATTATTAATAATTTGCCAATTACCTTTACCAAGAATATAATTAGAAGATATTCAGAAAGAGACAAAGGAGAGATTTACGAACCTTTTGCTGTGCTACCTAAAATTACTAGTAAAATAGAAAATAAAGTAATTATTTTCTCGGATACTATAGCAAAAGATGTAGTAGTTTCTTTACGTTCAGGAGCTAATTATATCAATGGAAGTGTATCTTTAGAGGTACCTGAAGGTTGGCAGGTAAGTCCTGCTTTTATTCCTTTTGGTATAGAGCAAAAAAACGATATTCAAAACGTTACCTTTTCTGTAAAACCGCCAGTAAATGCTTCTGAAGGTCAATTACAAGTTGTTGCCAAAGTACAAGACAAAGAATACAGAAAAGAGTTGGTAGAAATTAATTATAACCATATACCAAAACAAACTGTTTTACTAAACTCACAAGCTAAGGTTGTACGTTTAAATATCCAGAAATCTGGCAATAATATTGGTTACATAAAAGGAGCTGGAGATGCAATACCAGAGAGTTTACGACAAATTGGATATGAAGTAAGTATTTTAGATCCTACAGAAATAAACAGTGAAAATATTTCGGAATACGATGCAATTGTATTGGGAATTCGAGCTTATAATGTGGTAAAAGAGTTGAAGTTTAAACAACGTTTCTTACTAGACTATGTAAAAAAAGGAGGTACCCTTATTGTGCAATACAACACCAATAGAGGAGTAGATGTAGCTGCACCATTTCCGTTACAATTATCACGAGATCGTGTTACAGATGAAAATTCTAACGTTTTAATTTTAAAACCAGAACACGAACTGTTAAACTATCCAAATGCAATTACAGAAAAAGATTTTGAAGGTTGGGTGCAAGAAAGAGGTTTGTATTTTCCTAACAAATGGAGTGAAGAATATACGCCACTTTTAATGATGTATGATAAAGGAGATACTCCAAAAAACGGTAGTTTGTTAATTGCAAAGTATGGAGAAGGTAATTATATCTACACAGGTTTAAGTTTTTTTAGAGAATTACCAGCTGGCGTATCTGGAGCTTATAAGCTTTTTGCAAACTTATTATCTGTAGGTAACCAAGCTAAAGAAGGAGATAACAACCAAAAATAAGCATCATGAAGCCAGAAAAATACAAATGGGAAAAAATCTATTCAGTGGTGTTGCTAGCAAATGCTATTTACATTGTATTGTTTTATATTATCACCGCTTATTTTACCTATTAATATGGATATAGATAGCAAATTACATCTGGTAGATTGGTTGGTTTTATCACTAACGCTAATTTTTATAGTAGCTTATGGTAGCTACGTTACTCGTAAAAATAAAAATGTAGCCGACTTTTTAAAAGGAGGTAACGATACCAAATGGTGGACAATTGGTCTTTCTGTTATGGCAACTCAAGCAAGTGCCATTACTTTTTTATCTACACCAGGACAAGCTTTTCATAGCGGTATGGGCTTTGTGCAATTTTATTTTGGTTTGCCTATAGCTATGGTAATTATTTGTGTGGTTTTTATACCCATTTACCACAAACTTAAAGTATATACTGCCTACGAATTTTTAGAAGGAAGGTTCGATTTAAAAACAAGAAGCTTAGCTGCAGTACTTTTTTTAATACAGCGAGGATTGGCGGCAGGAATCACCATATTTGCTCCTGCAATAATTCTATCTGCAGTTTTAGGTTGGGATTTACTAACTCTTAATATTATTATAGGTGTTTTAGTAATTATTTATACCGTTTCTGGTGGTACCAAAGCTGTTAGTGTTACGCAAAAGCAACAAATGTTTGTAATTTTTCTTGGTATGTTTATTGCTTTTTTTATGATTGTAGACCAACTTCCAGAGAATATAACATTTGGGAAAGCTTTAGAAATTGCAGGTGCAAGTGGAAAAATGGAAGTACTAGACTTTTCATTTGATCTTAGTAATAGATACACGGTTTGGACAGGTTTTATTGGTGGTACTTTTCTAATGTTGTCTTATTTTGGAACAGACCAAAGCCAAGTGCAACGTTATCTGTCTGGAAAATCGATACGAGAAAGTCAATTAGGCCTCATCTTTAATGGTCTTTTAAAAGTGCCAATGCAATTCTTTATTTTATTAGTTGGGGTAATGGTTTTTGTATTTTATCAATTTAATTCTTCTCCTTTAAATTTTAATCCACAGATAGAAGAATCTGTTGCTGTATCTAGATATGCAGAAGAATACAAGCAATTACAAAGCGCTCATAAGCGCATAGAAAACGATAAAAAAGCATTGTTAGCAGATGGTTTTCAAAGGCAAGAAAAAGCACAACTAGATGCGCTAAACGATAAAGATTTAGAAATAAAGGCATCTGCAAGAGCTATTATTGATAAAATAGACGCAGAATCTATAGATAAGATAGAATCGAATGACAAAGATTATGTGTTTATTCATTTTATTTTAAACAACTTGCCTAGAGGATTAATTGGCTTGCTTTTAGCGGTTATTCTATCTGCAGCCATGTCTTCTACAGCATCTGAATTAAATGCATTGGCAAGTACAACTGCTATGGATTTATACAAAAGAAATGTAAGTAAAGAAAAATCAGAAAGTCATTTTGTAAAAGCATCCAAATGGTTTACGCTTTTGTGGGGAGTTCTAGCCATTTTAGTTGCTTGTGTAGCCAATCTTTTCGATAATTTAATTCAGCTTGTAAACATTATCGGTTCTATTTTTTATGGTAATGTATTGGGAATTTTCTTATTAGCATTTTTTATAAAATATGTAAAAGGAAATGCGGTATTTATTGCTGCAGTTATCACCCAAATTCTAATTATTGCGGTTTTCTTATTGGATGTTTTGCCATACTTATGGTTAAATCTATTAGGTTGCGCGCTTGTAATGGGTATTGCAATATTGTTGCAACGTATAATGCCAAAAAAACAAGAAGTTGTTTAACGAATTACTTTTCTACGTTTGGTAGTTGGTAGCTTCTATAAGCACCCAATAAACCAAATAAGGATAATACTAGAATAACACCTTCAACAGAAATTAAGGAGATAACAGCACTCAATCCTCCTGTAATAAGCAGTATAATTCCAATAGTAGTATTGCTTACAGATACATAATCGGTTCTGTTATTTCCTTTAGCCATGTCTATGACATAGGTCTTTCTTCCTTGTCTTACACCACCATGTGCAATGCCTAGTATAAAAAAAGCAGTTGGGTACAACCACAATTCTTGTTTAACTGTCGATGAAAAAGAAACGATACAAAAAATAAAAATCCCTAACAAAGAAGCTATTAATATCGCATAAGCCATAGTGTTTTTACTAGATTTATCTGCTAATTTTCCCCAGAAAGGAGAACTTAAAATCGATGCCAAACCATTAGTAGTTATTAAAAGGCCAAGTAAGTAATTTGTTTCTTTTACATTGTTCTGGGCCATCATTACATAAAAGGGCGCAGAAAGTGCTGAACATAATAAAAGAGATCTTGCAATAACAAAGTCACGTAGTTTTTTATCTGTTTTTAGTAATGTTACATTATCTAAGAGTTGCATACTTTTTGCTGATGTATTAGAAACATCTGTAGGAAACTCTTTTACATTAGCATAAATAATACATGCAAAAATCCACATACTTGAAGCAAAGAAAATAAGGTTGGTGTAGAAATTAATATTGGCATCTGTTTTGGTTTTATACATGATATACAAACCAGCAGCTAAAACTAAAACGCCAGAAAAAGAGGCAGTATACCCTCCCAACTTTCCTCTTCTGGTTTTAGGTATGGTTTTACCTTTTATGTCTTTAGAGGTAACAGAGGCTGTACTTCGTGCCAAACTAAATAATACCAAACACAAAACAATAAGCCAGCCAGCAACGTCTTTTTCAAAATGTAAAGCTACAAATCCAATACCTGCAATTGCTAAACCTTGAAGTATAGAACCAATAATCCAAATCCATTTTCTAATGGGTTTCTTCTTTACAAAATTAGAGATGGCTATTTGCGGAATCAATGCACCAGATTCTCTTATGGGTACTATTAAGCTGATAAGGTATACAGGGGCTCCAACATAATTCATCACCCAAGTTAATACTGTTTTTGGGTTACTTAAGGTATCTCCAAGTTTTGTAAATGTATTGGTAAATAGTAAACTAAAGTAATTACGTACTACATGCTTGCAAGCATCTTCACTTATTCCTTTACAAACTCTCTCTTCTCCCTCGTTATTTAGTGTATTGTAAAGTGAATTAAATGTAGATTTAAACATATAGTAATAAAAATATTGAAAATATGATGTTAGATGGGTGTTATCTATACCACCTATAATTGTGTTTGCAAGATACCAAGAATAAATAGGTAAGCTAGTTAAGTAAAACTTAAACTGTTAAAATCGTTGTTATAAAAAAGCTGTTGTGTACCGTTTTAAAGAACTCTTTTTATTTCAAAGCAAATCATTTGGTTGGTTCGTATTTAGCTATCAATATATATGGTTTTTTTTAAAGTTGAAATCAAGTCTCCCATCTTAACTACATTCAATTTTCGTTTGAATTCTAATCGTTAAAAAACAGTTAAATCTACAATTATAGCTCTTGTTTTGCCCAATAAAACTAAGACTTCGTTGCAATAAGGTACATTAAAAGCCTATTTTTGCGATCGAAAATTTTACGAACATAGCGCTTTATAGTGCTGTAGTTTTAATTAACTCTAATTTTATGAGAATAGTAGCCTTTTTGGTAGTTCTAGCATTTCTTTTCGTTCATCCTACTGTAAATAGTCAAACATTAATTAATACCAACGACATACCTAACAAATTAGCAGTTTTTATTGATGGTTGTGGTGGAGATAGAGCTTGTGATTTAGATTTTTTAAGAACAGAAATTACAGCAGTAGATTTTTATAGAGACAATCAAAAGGCAGATGTATTTCTGCAAATTAACAGAAATAGAGCTGGTGGTGGTGGAAGACAATACCAATTAATTTTTATAGGGCAACAAAACATTCATGCGGGTAGAACAGACACACTTTATGTAGATAACAAACAAACGGATACTGATTTTGAAATACGCGAAAAGTTAACTCGATTTATTAAATTAGGATTAGCGCCTTATGTTGCCAAAACGAAAGTAGGAGAGCAAATAGAAATCAACATGAAGACAAGTGCTGCTATTCTTGAAGACTCCACAGAAGTATCCGTTGATCCTTGGAATTACTGGGTTTTTAATATAGGTAGTAATGCAAATGTAGAAGTAGAAGAATTGAGTAGTAATATAAATATTGGTGGAAACTTTAATATAAATCGGATAACGGACGGGTGGAAAATATCGCTTTCAGGTAGAATAGATGAACGGCTTAGAAGAACTATTCGTAGAGTGCCAAGAGTTGATGAAAATGGAGACCCAGTTCTTAATGAAGATGGTAACCCAATTATCGATGAAGTTGTGAGTAATTTTGATGTGTCAGAATTTGGTTTTAGCCATCAGTTAGTAAAGTCTATATCCCCTCAATGGTCTTATGGCTATGATTTAGCAGGACGTCAGAATACCAGACTCAACTATGAATTTCAAACCAGTTTTAGACCAGCAATAGAATACAATTTTTTTCCAGAAGCTATGCAGAATACCAAATTCCTTAGAGTTAACTATGGGGTTGAATTTAGACATAATAGATATGTGGAAGAAACGATTAGTGGATTTCTTAAAGAAAATAGAGTGTTACATAGTTTAAGGGCTAGCTTAGGGCTAAATAAGCGTTGGGGAAATCTAGAAATAGGATATCGTTTAAGGAAATATCTAGACGATTTTAGTTCTTGGTCTACAGGTTTAAACATCAGAGCAGACTTTCGTGTTACTGGTAATTTAACCTTTTTTATAAGAGCGGAAGGAAACTATGTTAAAGACCAGATTTACTTGGCAGCAGGAGATTTTACAGAACAAGATATATTGAGTGGAAGGGTAACGCTACCATCAGCTTATAATATCGATACGAGATTTGGATTTAATTACCGATTTGGCTCTATCTTAAATAACTTTGTAAATCGAAGATTTTTCGGAAGAGCTAATTTTGTAGGAACGGATTAACAGATTTACTTAATAAAGAGATATCTAAAACAGTTCAAGCTTTCTTACTACTTGTAGTTGCTTATACCTAATTATTTTTTTGATAGTATTCCGATTATTTACG
>CAYZDK010000045.1:0-18431 GCA_964477255.1 uncultured Polaribacter sp. | reverse complement strand
TTTTCTAAAAACACCTCTTTACAAGGTTGGCGTGTGGTAGACGATGTGGTTATGGGTGGCCGTTCTTCAGGCAACTTTACCATAAATAAGGAAGGGTATGGACTCTTTTTTGGAACCGTTTCTACTGCCAATAATGGGGGGTTTTCTTCCGTACGTTTTTCGTTTAATACGCTTTTTATTGGTGAGACTACCAACGTTGTTTTACGGGTAAAAGGCGATGGAAAAAAATACCAGCTTCGTATAAAAGATAAGGCAAGGAAGTACTATTCGTACACAGCCCAATTTTCCACAAATGGCACTTGGCAAAACATTAGCATACCACTAAAAGATATGTACCCTACATTTAGAGGGCAAAAATTGCGTTATCCTAACTTCGATAAAAATACCTTAGAGGAGATAGCTGTTTTAATTGGAAATAAACGAAACGAAGAGTTTCAATTAGAAATAGAACGTATTTATTTAGAGTAAACACCCAATACTCTTTTTTTGTATCTTTCCCACAGATTTTATATCGTTTATGAATACAAATGAAACGCAACAAAACGATGCAAGCCAAACAGGCCCGTCAGAGATATCTTCAGAAGCAAAAGGGCTTTTTAAAAGAATATCAGACTACTTAAAAGACCTTTTTGATTATAGAGACGATACCGATAAAGACGCCACTTTAGTAGAAATTAAGGAAGACATTCCTTTTAAAGGTGCTACTGCTTGGATCTTAATCTTTGCGGTTTTTGTTGCATCTATCGGATTAAATGCAAATTCTACTGCAGTGGTAATTGGTGCCATGTTAATTTCTCCGCTAATGGGGCCAATTTTAGGATTGGGCATGTCTTTTGCCATAAATGATATAGAAACCTTTAAAAAATCACTCGTTAATTTAGGGGTTATGATTGCCCTTAGTTTGTTTGCTTCGTTCATGTTTTTTTACTTTTTTCCTTTAAGTGAAGATACTTCCGAATTGTTAGGTAGAACAAAACCCGATATTCGTGATGTGTTAATTGCTTTTTTTGGTGGTTTGGCACTAATGGTGGCCAAAACTAAAAAGGGTAGAATTGCATCGGTAATTTTTGGTGTAGCTATTGCTACTGCGTTAATGCCGCCTTTATGTACTGCAGGCTATGGTTTGGCAAAAGGTAATATTGCCTATTTTGGAGGGGCAATGTATTTGTTTATTATTAACACCATATTTATTGCTCTTGCAGGGTTTTTAGTACTAAAACTTCTGGCATTTCCAATGCATAAATATGCCAATGCAAAAAAACGAAAACGAAATGCAACCATTGCAACTGTAGTAGGAATAGCGGTTATGATTCCTGCTATTTTTACTTTTATTAAAGTGTTTGAAGAAAGTCAAATAGAAATTCAATTCAAGAGTTTTATAGAAAACGAAATCAAATCGTTACCTAATATGCAAATTATTGGCGATCCTGAGTTAGATTTTGACAATAAGGAAATCCGAATAAGTTTCTTTAACGAAGTTACAGAAGGAGAACGTAATATATTACTCAATCAATTTAATGACGAAGAATACGCACGTTTAAAAGATTTCGAGTTTAAAATTAAAGGTAGTGATACCAAAAGTTTTGAGCTTATTACCACTGCATATCAAGATAAAAAAGAAGAGGTAGAAGAGAGCAAGATTATTATTAAAGGGTTGCGCGATAAAATTACCGAAATGGAACAAACCATTTCTACCTTAAACAATAGGTTAGAACAAGACGCCATTAGTAGAAACGAAAAAGTGGTAGCTTTTAGTAGAATTGCTAAAGAATCTAAAATACGTTACTTAGCGTTAGAAGAAATTAGCTTTGCCAATGTGTTAACTTCTAAAGACTTTATCAATATAGATACCATTCCTGTTGCTACTATAAAGTGGAATGCCTCGTTAACCGATAGCGAAGTACTATTAAAACAAAACGAACTACGAGCTTGGTTGCAAAAAGAATTAAAGCTAGATACACTCTTCTTAAAACGAGAGTAGTTTTTACACCAATGTTACTTCTACATTCTTGTTAAAAAGATAGGTTTTTCCATTCTCTAAACAAGTGCATGTTACACGTGTTCTTCGTAAAGCACCTTTTTGGTAGCGCTTATTGTTAAAAATAAAAGTGCAAGCTTCTGGTAGTTCAAAAATAAAATGCTTTCCGTTAGACGCCGAAAACCCTTTTAGAGCAATAGCCAAATTGGGGTCGCTATCTGTACTCGCTTTTGGATTTTTTAAATAGGTAGCAAGATGAGGTAATATGTGCTTCGGATAAATTTCTGGCGTTAGAAAAGGAAGCATTAAATGCTGAAAAATCATTTTCCATTCTTTGCCATGAGGCTGCACTCTTCCAAACTTCTGATGCGTTACATGGTGTGCAATTTCATGAATTAAGGTTAATAAAAACTGGTAGCGATTAAGATTGTTATTAACCGTTATTTGGTATTTACCATTTGGCAACTGTCTAAAATCGCCATGTTTTGTTGCTCTTTGCGCTACAATTTTTAGCGTAAAATTATGTTGCTTTATAAGAAATGCTACAAAAGGTATGGCAGCTTTTGGTATGTATTCTTGGTAACTATTGGTCAAAGCTTATGGCGTTGAAGAAGAAACTTGCAATACTTTGCCGTTGTAAAACGTATTGCCTGTTAGTGCAAATTGATACATATATTCAGCCATTTCTATAGGGCTTAACGGCGCTTGGTATCCAGGAAAAGCTTCTTCTAGCATTTCTGTTTGTACGGCACCTAAAGCCAAGACATTAAATGCAATTTGTTGTTCTTTGTATTCTTCTGCTAAGAGCTCAGACAAGGTAATTACAGCACCTTTTGCAGAAGAGTATGCAGCCAAACCAGGAAACTTGGCACTGCCTTGAATGCCTCCCATACTACTTACAGTTACAACATGGCTACCAGCTTGCAAAAACGGAATCATTTTTTGGGTTAGTGTAGCTACCCCAAAAACATTTACTTGGTATACTTTTAGAAAGTCGTCTGAAGTTAATTCTGTAAACGGTTTGTTTACCAAAAACCCAGCATTATGAATTAAGATATCTACCTGTTTCCAATTATTTTTAACAAACACTGCAGCCTTATCTAAATCATTTTCATTGCCTAAATCTAAAGAAAGACAAGTAATGTTTGCATCACCAACTGCAGAAAGTGGTTTGGTGTTTCTAGACAACGCTAACACTTGATGCCCTTGTTTGGCAAATAGTTTAGCCAATTCAAATCCAATTCCTCTACTTGTTCCCGTAATTACTACATGTTTCATGTTTTCGTTTATTTGCAAGAGCCAAATTAGGTATTTTTTCATACATTTAAGAATTAAAACCTTACAAATGAAAAATCTTATTGTTCTTTTTATAGCAGCATTTTTTGTACAAAATAGTATGGCGCAAAACACTTATATATTAAGTGGTAAGTTGGTAGATACCAAGTCAGGAAAAATACATACTAAGAAAACAATAGTTGTAAAAGACCATAAAATTATTGATGTAAAAGATGGTTATATTATGCCTAAAGGCGCTAATTTAATAGATCTTCGAGACAAAGTAGTTTTACCAGGATTAATAGATATGCATGTGCATATAGAAAATGAGTTTAATCCGAACACGCGCTTAGAAGGGTATATTTTAAACGAAGCAGATATTGCGTTTAATGCCACCAATTATGCCAAAGCAAACTTAATGGCTGGTTTTACCACCGTTCGCGATTTGGGAGGAACAGGTGTAAATATTTCGTTACGAAATGCAATAAATGCTGGTAAAATTGTAGGACCTAGAATTTTTACTGCTGGAAAAGCTTTGGCAACAACAGGAGGGCATGCAGACCCAACCAACGGAAGTAGTAGAAAGTTAATTGGCAATCCTGGGCCAAAAGAAGGCGTGGTAAATAGCATAGAAGATGCAAAGAAAGCAGTAAGACAGCGTTACAAAAATGGGGCAGACTGTATTAAAATAACTGCTACAGGAGGTGTTTTAAGTGTTGCTAAAAGTGGCGATAATCCCCAATTTACCATAGAGGAAGTTAAAGAAATTGTACAAACAGCTAAAGATTATGGAATGCATGTTGCAGCACACGCACATGGAGATGAAGGGATGCAAAGAGCTATTATTGGTGGGGTGAAAACTATAGAACATGGTACGTATATGAGTACAGAAACAATGGATTTAATGAAAGCTAATGATGCTTATATGGTACCAACTATAACTGCAGGAAAAGAAGTAGAGGCAAAAGCTAAAATTCATGGTTTTTATCCAGAGATTGTTGTGCCAAAAGCGTTGGCTGTTGGGCCTCAAATTCAAGGTACTTTTGCAAAAGCGTATAAATACGGAGTTGGTATTGCATTTGGTACAGATGCAGGCGTGTTTAAACATGGAGAAAATGGAAAAGAGTTTGGTTATATGGTAGAAGCAGGGATGCCTGCTATGGAAGCCATTCAGTCTGCAACCATAACCAATGCCAAAATTTTGAAAATGGAAAACGAATTAGGACAACTTAAAAAAGGATTTTTAGCAGATATTATTGCAGTAGATGACAATCCAGAAAAAAACATAAAAACAATGGAAAATGTTGTTTTTGTAATGAAAAATGGTGTAGTTTATAAAAATTAAAATCAGTTAAAAATGATGTGTTGGTAAGCACCAATATCTGGGTTGTTAGCCCTGCTTACACCTAATAGATCTATTAAAAAAGAAGTTGGTTTCGCAGCTTGAATTGCATTGGATTCTTCTCCAATAATAAAATCTTCATCTCGTGAATTTCTAAAGTCAGCAAAACCATTACGAATTATATTTTGATAGTTGGGGTTGTTGGCAAAGTCCATTTCATAAACTCCAGAAAAATCAGAGTTAGTGTCAGAAAATCGTAGCATAGAATTATCAATACTGTAATTAATAGACTTGCCATCGTCTACTACATCAATTAAAAATTCAATAGCATTGTTTCCATCCATAATGCAGTTGCTAAAATTGGCTTCTGTAAGCGCCCTTGTTTCAACAAACTCTTGGCCAGTGTTATCCACACCGATAAAGAAGTTGTTCACCAAAACAGCAGGCAGCTGCCGTATGCCATTATTCCAAAAATTAGCAAAGGTACAATGCGTAAAATTATAAGCGCCACCAACGGTTGCTGCTAAAGAAGCCTGTCCTGCAGAACCTACCACTACATTGTGTGCGTTAATGTACGTTTCTCTCGCTAAGATTCCGAAGTTAGCATTATTATAAATTTCTGTATTTTCTAGGGTTAATGTTGGAGTAGAGGAGTTGGATATACTATCTACTAAAATACCAATAACTCCATTTTTTATTTTAGCATGTTTAATTTCATTTTGCACACTGCCAGCACGTAACCAGATGGTGCCCCATTGTCCTGGAATATTTTCAAAACTCGGTTCTAAACGATCGCCTTCAAATGTAACTTTTTCGCTTAATGTGCCAGTAACTTTTAGGCTGGCTTTATTGTCTACAATTAAACCAGAATTGTCATGAAAATAGATTTGCGCACCAGCATCTATTTGTAGGGTTTTGTTAGAAGGTACTGCTGCATACCCGTAAATTACAATTGGTTTTTCTTTCGTAAAGATTAGTTCGTTGTCTTCTAAAAATCTACCACGTATAGAAGTTGGTTGTCCGTCTAAAGTTAAACTGTCTATCTTCATGTTTAAGGCATTCTGCGCCGGAAAAATAAAGTGTGCGTCTCTAACCAAGGTAACTAAATCTACATCTTGTTGTTTTTCTCCGGTGTCAAATAAAATACGATCTGTATATAATGGGTTGGTAACAGCGTCAAAATCAATAGTGGTTTCTATAAATACAAAAATGCTGTCTTTCGCCAAGATATTAATATCGGTAAATTCTTTTCCAGGTATGCCATCTACATTTAATCTGTAGTTAGAGTTACCCCCATTTTCTAAGGCGATTTTTGGAATGGTAATAGCGTTATTACTTTTATTGTATACTTTTAAGTTGTAGGTAGCAGAACCAATATTGGTGAAAATAGTATCTAAAAAAACGGTGTCTTTAGAAAACTCTAAATTTCCAAAACTAGGTATTGTAGAAAAATCTTTTCTGCATGAACTTACTAAGATCATTAAAATAGTGAAGACAAAAAAAGTAATGTTACGCATACCTAGTTATAAATAAACCGCTGTTCTTAATAATTATTGCCTTTTCTTAATTTTGATTTCAAATAGCGAACCCCATTTTTTTCCAGTAACAAAAAGACGGTCGTTTTCTTTATCATAAGCAATGCCATTTAAAACTTCGTCTTGGGGTACAAGTTTTTGGGTTTTAGACATTTCTTTTTCAAGAGGTCTCAGGTCTACCAAACCTTCTACTACTCCAGTATTGGGGTCTATAATAGTAATGGTATTTTGCTGGTATTTGTTAGCATATAATTTGCCGTTTATAAATTCTAGTTCGTTTAAATTGTCTACAGCTCTATCTACAGTATATGCTTGTTTGAATGTTTTTTCTTTTTTAGTTACAGGATCTAAAAACCAAATTCTGTTGGTACCATCTGTTTTTATTAAATCTTTTCCATTGTTGGTTAAGCCCCAGCCTTCAGCACTCTGGTTGTACTCGAAAGAACCTTTTTGTTTAAAAGTTTCTAAATCGTATACAAAGCCTTTTTTATTTTGCCAGGTTAGCCAAATAATTTCGTTGTTAAAGATGGTCATACCTTCTCCAAAGTATTTCTCTTCAAGATCTACTTTTTGTAGTATTTTTCCTGTTTTAATATCAACTTTGCGTAAAGAGGAAGCGCCTCTTTGGCCAGTAGTTTCGTATAGATAACCATTGTAATATTCTAATCCTTGGGTATATGCATTGGTGTCATGAGGATAGGTATTTACAATCTCATAATTATAAATAGCAGGTTTGGTAGTAGGATAAACTTCAAAAGAATTGTTTACTTTTTTGGTTTTTCCTGGATAGAAAGCAAGCGCAGAAATTACATGTTTTCCAATACCATAGTTAGAAGTAGCAATAGATGTGGTATTGTTGGTAGACGTTATTTTAGCTCCGTTTATAAAGAATTGCACACTATCTATTTCTTGGTTATTTTCTTCTTGTAACGTTGCTGTAATGGTTTTGTTTAAAGTTGTTTTTTTGGGTATTTCTAAAGAAAACTTATACGCTTTGTTACAGCTTGTTAGAAATAAAAGGAAAAAGAAAAATCTTGTTACTATTTTTAAAGTATTCATCTGATTAACAGTTGTATTAAGAAGGTTTTGCACAAAAATACGATGCTTTACCTTTTATTTTTAAATTATATAGTTTAATTATTTGTAAATTAAAAAATATCGTTAAATTTGCATCCTCAAAATAGTAGGTCACAACTATTTAGAGAAGCGAGTAAAACTTTACCAACTTTACTCAGTACAAACATAACATTAAAGTATTAAAATATAATAAAATGAAAAAAGGAATTCATCCAGAAAATTATAGATTGGTAGCATTTAAAGACATGTCTAATGGAGATGTATTTATTACACGTTCTACTGCAGATACTAAAGAAACTTTAGACGTAGATGGTACTGAGTATCCTTTAGTAAAATTAGAGATTTCTAGAACATCTCACCCATTTTACACTGGTAAATCTAAATTGGTGGATACTGCTGGGCGTATTGACAAGTTTAAGAACAAATACAAGAAATTTAAGAAGTAATTCTTTACATAAAATAAAAAAACCTCAAGGTTGTTCTTGAGGTTTTTTTTATGGGGCTTAATAAGATTTTTACAAGTAATTTTATCGCAATCTTTTAAAATAGACATCAAGATTAGTTTAAGTGTGTATTGGGATTGAAATAGTAAAACATACTCCTGTACTAGTGTTTTTAACAGCGATATCTCCTTCATGCTCTTTAATAATATTAAAACAAGAAGTTAAACCAAGACCAACGCCTTTATCTGGATCTTTTGTAGTAAAAAACGGATCAAATATCTCTTGTATAATTTTGGTATCAATTTTTGAAGCATTGTTATGAATTTCTATAATTGCATTGTTGTTGTTGCAGTAAGTTTTAATTTCTAAGGCTTTATCCTTGACATTAGTTTGCTTAAACTCAAAAATAGCATTATCAAAAATATTATGAAATACTTGATGCATCTTGTCTAAAATTACAGGAACTTCATCATCAAGATTGTACGTTTTTATAATTTTAATGTCGTTACTTATCTCTGTTTTCATAAACAACAAGGTGTTGTCTATAATTTCATTAATATCTGATTCTTCTACTCCTGTTCCACCTTTAGAGGTAAAAGCAAGTAACGATTTTACAATTTTAGAAGATCTATCTAGCCCTTCTGAAATTATACTTACTGCTTTACTATACAGTTGGTTAATGTTTTTTGCGTCTTTATTTTTAATTTTTACCTGAAGCTTTTCTAAGATTTTAATACCGCCAGAAATAAAATGTAAAGGATTGTTTATTTCATGTGCAATACCTTTCGTTAAATTTCCGATAGAAGACATTTTTTCAGATTGGACTAATTTAGCTTGTGCACTTTTAAGATTGGCTAGTGCTTTTTCTAATTCGTTAGTTCTAGAAACTACCAATTCTTCTAAGTGGCCTCTGTGTAGTTTTAATTCTTCTTCTAATTCTCTTCTATAATTTAAATGTTTTTTTAAAAAACTGAAGAATACCAAAGCCGTTATAAGAACATAAAACCAGCCTTTATAGGTTTGAATATGGTTTAACTTCTCTATATCTTTGGTAATAAGTTGCGCAATTTCATCAGAAAATAATATCCACAAAGCACCTGTAATCAGATATGCAAGAGTAACTTTATATTCAAACTGTAGGTTATTCATAAAAAAGTATTTTCATAAAAATATAAAATAATCCTTAGCATTTATATACTTGAAAAAATAAAAAACCACTTTCTAAAAAGAAGTGGTTTTTTATTAATGGTATTTTTAATTACTTAAGAAACGTAATCTTCTATAGGATTACAAGAGCAAATTAAATTTCTATCGCCATAAGCTTCATCTACTCTTCTAATCGTTGGCCAGAATTTATTATCTATAACAAAATCTAGTGGATACGCTGCTTGTTCTCTTGTGTAAGGAAAATCCCAGTCATCATCTGTAAGCATTGCTAGAGTATGTGGTGCATTTTTCAAGATATTGTTAGGCTCGTCTTTAGTAACTTCTACAATTTCTTTTCGAATAGAAATCATTGCTTCACAAAAACGGTCTAATTCTGCTAAGTTTTCAGATTCAGTAGGCTCAATCATCATAGTACCAGCAACCGGAAAAGAAACAGTTGGAGCATGGAAACCATAATCCATTAAACGTTTTGCAATATCTACAACTTCAATGCCTCTTTCTTTAAACTCTCTACAATCAATAATTAACTCGTGTGCAGCTCTACCTTTTTCGCCAGTGTATAACGTTTTGTAATGCCCGTTTAAACGCTCTTTAATATAGTTTGCATTTAATATTGCATATTTAGTAGAGTTAGTTAACCCTCTAAACCCTAGCATGGTAATATATCCGTAAGAAATTAAACATGCTAAAGCAGAACCCCAAGGTGCTGCAGAAATAGCGGTAATGGCTTGTTTGGTGCCTACTTTAATTACTGGGTTAGATGGTAAGAATGGAACCAATTGCGGTGCAACACAAATTGGGCCAACTCCTGGACCACCACCACCATGAGGTATTGCAAACGTTTTATGTAGATTTAGATGGCAAACATCTGCGCCAATTGTAGCTGGGTTTGTTAAACCTACCTGTGCGTTCATGTTAGCGCCATCCATATATACTTGCCCTCCATGATCGTGAATTATTTTGGTAATTTCTTGAATAGCACTTTCAAATACACCATGTGTAGATGGGTACGTTACCATCAGTGCTGCTAAATTATTAGAATGTTCTTCTGCTTTAGCTCTTAGGTCTTCAACGTCGATATTTCCAAAATCGTCTGTTTTGGTAACCACAACTTTCATTCCTGCCATTACTGCAGAAGCTGGGTTTGTACCATGAGCAGAAGCTGGAATTATACAAATATTTCTGTGTTCTTCGTTTCGCGATCTATGGTATGCTCTAATAGTCATTAAACCTGCAAACTCACCTTGTGCACCAGAGTTAGGTTGTAAAGAAGTGCCTGCAAAACCAGTGATAACATTAAGCTGATGTTCTAACTGCTTAAGTACAATTTGGTAGCCTTCTGCTTGGTTTAAAGGTACAAAAGGATGAATATTGCCCCATTGTGGATTGCTTAGCGGTAACATTTCAGAGGCTGCATTAAGTTTCATAGTACAAGAACCTAGCGATATCATGGAATGATTTAACGCTAAATCTTTTCGTTCTAATTTCTTAATGTAACGCATCATAGCTGTTTCTGACTGGTAAGAATTAAAAATCTTACTGTCTAAGAAAGAGGTATTACGTTTTACATTATCTGCTATAACATCAAAATCGGATGTAAAAGATTGTTGCGATATAATTTGATGAAACTCACCATCACTTTCTGCAGCTGCAGTCTCTGGATTTCTTTTTAACTCTCCTAATATTGCAAAGATTTTCATTAAATCTTTTTGCGTTGTAGCTTCGTTTAAAGAAATGGAGAATAGGTTGTCATTAATGTAATTAAAATTAACCTTATAAGATTCTGCAATAGGTTTTAATAAAATGGTATTTCCTTCTACTAATAAGGTGTCAAAATACGAACTGTTTAATTGCTTAAATCCTGCTTTTTCTAGGAAGTCTGCCAATAACTTAGTTTTATTATGTACAGAATCTGCAATAAATTGAATACCTCTTTTGCCATGATAAACAGCATACATTCCTGCCATTACTGCTAAAAGAACTTGTGCAGTACAAATATTAGAGGTTGCTTTTTCTCTTTTAATGTGTTGTTCTCTGGTTTGTAGCGCCATTCTTAAAGCACGACCACCATTGGTATCTTTTGTAACTCCAATTATTCTACCAGGAATATTTCTTTTGTATTTTTCTTTGGTAGCAAAAAATGCTGCATGAGGTCCTCCATAACCTAGAGGAATTCCAAAACGTTGTGTTGTTCCAACCACAACATCTACACCAATTTCACCTGGTGCTTTAAGTTTTACAAGAGATAAAATATCTGCTGCAACAGCTACTTTTATATCGTTTGCATTTGCTTTTGCAACAAAATCTGCATAATCATAAACTTGTCCGTGCTTTCCTGGATATTGTAAAATGGCACCATAAAATTCCGTAGAAAAATCAAATTCTCGGTGGTTGCCAACAATAATTTCTATTCCTAAAGGTTCAGATCTTGTTAAAAGAAGCGATAAGGTTTGTGGTAAAATCTCTTCGGAAACAAAGAATTTACAAACATTATTTTTCTTCTGAGCTCTTTCTCTAACTGCATACAGAAGTGTCATTGCTTCTGCTGCTGCAGTACTTTCGTCTAATAAAGATGCGTTAGATAACTCCATACCTGTTAAATCGCTAACCATGGTTTGGAAATTAAGTAATGCTTCTAAACGTCCTTGGGCAATTTCTGCTTGATATGGGGTATATGCAGTGTACCAACCTGGATTTTCTAGAATATTTCTTTGTATTACACTTGGTACGATTGCTTCATGGTAACCTAAGCCAATGTAGCTTTTAAAAACCTTGTTTTTATTTGCTAATTCATTAATGTGAGCTAGATACTCGTACTCACTCATTGCGGGTGCAAGATCTAAGTCATTTTTAAGGCGAATATTGTCGGGAACAGTTTCATTAATTAGCTGCTCTAAACTATCTGCTTTTATAGTTTGTAGCATTTTTTGTTGCTCCTCCTTACTTGGTCCAATGTGACGTAACTGAAACGTATTCGTGTTCATTTATTAGAGTTATAAAAAGTTTATAATCAATCTTTTTCGTTTTTATTTTTTAATGAAAAAGACAGCTTTTTTTAAGCAGTACAAAAATAAGGATTAAAAGAATTAATTGTTGCTAAGAATCTTAATAATTGGTGTTAATTATTAACCAATTTTTAGGGTTATTAACAGAAACCGTATTTTTGCTAGTAGATGCGATTATCAAAATTTATTGACTTTTATATAAACTCAAGTATTCATGTTGCTTTTGCAGTTGTAGCATTTTTAAAAATAACAGCATTGTATTTGGATTTATCCATTGAAAATGCGCTACTTTTTTTTGCTTTTTTTGCTACTATTACAGGATATAACTTTGTAAAGTATGCAGGTGTTGCCAAATTGCACCATAAAAGCCTCACCAATAGTCTAAAAGTTATCCAAATATTTTCGTTCTTTAGTTTTTTAGCACTTTGCTATTTTTCGATACAGTTAAACATTAAGCTACTGCTCTATACTATTCCTTTTTTTGTGTTAACCTTTCTTTATGCCGTTCCTTTTTTTAGTGGATTTGAAAAGAATTTAAGAGAAATTAGTTATTTAAAAATTTTGGTTGTTGCTTTAGTTTGGTCTGGATTTACAGTAATTATTCCAGTTGTAAACGCTGATTTACCTATAGATTTTAATGTTACCTTATTACTCTTTCAACGTTTTCTCATTGTAATTGTGTTAGTATTGCCCTTTGATATTAGAGATGTTAAATACGATTCTATTTCATTGCAAACCATTCCTAAAAAAGTTGGTGAAAAACAAACCAAAAGAATTGGCTTAATATTAATGGTTGTAGCCCTTTTTCTGGAGTATTTCATAGAAGCAAATGTGAGTTCTAAAAATGCATTTATGCTATTTTTCTTTACAATACTTCTTTTTTTAATGCGATCTTCTAAAGACCAATCTAAATATTTTAGTTCTTTTTGGGTAGAGTCTCTCCCAATTGTTTGGCTATTTATTTTATTGCAGTTTTCATAAAAAAACCCCATAAATTAAGTTGTTTGCCAAAAAGAAATCAATAAAAATTGAATATAAAATTGATTTCGCAAAACTTTCTATTTCGTTTTTTTTTTAGACTAATAATTGTAGATTTACTTACTTCAAACCAAGAAACTATAATCATGATTGCGCAACGAAGAAACTATGTTTTCGATTTCGATAGCACACTAACAAAGGTAGAAGCATTAGATGTTTTAGCAGAAATAACGCTAGCTAATAATCCTAATAAAGAAGATATTATCAATGAAATTACCCACATTACCAACCTAGGTATAGATGGCGAAATTTCTTTTACAGAATCTTTAGACAGAAGAATAAAATTGCTGCAAGCGCACAAAGCTGATTTAAAACCGCTAATAAATAAGTTAGAAAGTCAAGTTTCGGTATCCATTGCACAAAACAAAAAGTTCTTTGAAGAACATGCTGAAGATATTTATGTGATATCCTGCGGCTTTAAAGAGTTTATAGATCCAATTGTTGCCGCATACAATATACCTAAAGAACGTGTTTATGCCAATACATTTAAATATGATGTGGAAGGTAATATTGTTGGTTTTGATAAAGAGAACCCATTATCGCAACACAATGGTAAAATTACTTGCCTAGCGCAAATGGATTTGGATGGAGAAGTGCAAGTAATAGGAGATGGCTATAGCGATTATGTTACCAAAAAAGCAGGAGTTGCAGATAGATTTTTTGCATACACAGAAAATGTATCCCGTGAAAAAACCACTAAAAATGCAGATCATATAGCGCCAAACTTAGACGAATTTTTATACATCAATAATTTGGAAGGAAATATTAGTTACCCAAAAAACAGAATTAAAATACTTTTATTAGAAAACATTCATACAGATGCGTTTACCAAACTTTCCTCAGATGGTTTTACTGTAGATACTGCTTCAAAAAGTCTATCTGAAGAAGAGCTAATCGATCGAATAAAAGACGTACATGTTTTAGGTATTCGTTCTAAAACAAATGTTTCTAGAAAAGTTATAGAGGCTGCAAATCGTTTAATGGTGGTAAGTGCCTTTTGTATTGGAACGAAACAAATTGATCTTGAAGCTTGTAAAGAAAATGGTGTAGTGGTGTTTAATGCTCCATACAGCAATACAAGATCGGTAGTTGAATTGGCAATTGGAGAAATTATTATGCTGATGCGCTCTGCCTTTCAAAGAAGTACTGAGATTCATAATGGAAAGTGGAACAAGACTGCACAAGGTTCTTTTGAAATAAGAAGTAAAAAATTAGGTATCGTAGGTTATGGAAACATTGGCAAACAACTATCTGTACTTGCAGAATCTTTAGGAATGGATGTATACTATTATGATATTCAAGATAAATTGGCATTAGGAAATGCCACCAAATTAAACACGCTAAAAGAGCTTTTAGAAATATCAGATGTTGTAACTCTTCATATAGATGATAATGCAGCAAATAAGAATTTTATTGGCGAAAAAGAAATTGCACAAATGAAAGATGGTGCACATTTGGTTAATCTTGCAAGAGGCTTTGTTGTAGATATTCAAGCATTAGTTGCGGGCTTAAAATCTGGAAAATTAGCAGGAGCAGCAGTAGATGTTTATCCTGAAGAGCCAAGAAAGAATGGTGAATTTTACACAGAACTAGCAGGAATACCCAACGTAATTTTAACACCTCATGTTGGTGGTAGTACGTTAGAAGCACAAAAAGATATTGCAGATTTTGTTCCTAATAAAATACTATCTTATATAAATTCTGGAAATACAGTAGATGCTGTAAACTTCCCAAACATAAGATTGCCTAGACAAACCAATGCACATCGTTTTTTACATATTCATAAAAATACACCTGGAGTTATGGCAAATGTAAATAAGATTTTAGCCAAATTTGATTTAAATATTACAGGGCAATATTTATCTACAGATACAAAAGTAGGGTATGTTATTACGGATGTTAATAAAGGGTATAATAAAGATGTTATTAACGCCTTAAAAAATGTAGATGGCACAATCAAATTTAGAGTATTGTATTAACAATCAGTCTTTAAAGATAATGTAGTTATAGTTTAATTTGTTCTCGTAGATTTATAATCAACGCATCATCTACACCCAAATAGCGTCTGCTTCCTAAGTATCTATTTTTATTAAAATCGTCGTACAAAGGATGGTTTTCGTCCATAGAAGAAAGATGTACATTGCCAGAGGAATGTATAAACTCTTGTTTGCCATTACCAAGCCAAATACCAACATGAGTAACTCGTTGTTTTGAGTTTTCTGTGGCTTTTTTTCCAAAAAATAATAAATCTCCTTTTTCTAAACCGTCAAATGTTAAACTAATATCTACAACTTCACCAGCATTTATCTGCTGTGAAGCATCTCTTGGAATTACAAATCCTTGCATTAAATAAACCATTTTGGTAAATCCACTGCAATCCATTCCTTTCGCAGAGGTTCCTCCCCATAAATAAGGAAAACCATTCATAGATTTTGCAGTTAGCTCAATATTTTCTGGATTTGCAACGGTGTTTTTAATCCAACTATCATAAATAAGAGCTTCCTTTTTAGATAGAAATCCTATACGTTTGTCTGGATATTCTACTTGGTAAAAAGAATTATTTTCATCTATATATTTTAGCACGCCACCTAAAGAAATATCGGAAACAATTTTAGAGTTCAAAGAACTCTCTTCATAAACATATCCGTTTGTATTGGTGTAAATTACTTTTTTTGCAGTTTTCCAAGCACCAAACTCCTCTTTTGTCATTCTTGTAATTCCTCCTTTATCTACCCAAGAAATGTACTTGTCTGGAGTTTGCACTCTATAAAAATCTCCTTTTTTATCAAGCACTTTTAGCTGCATTCCTAATAAACCTTGGGTACCTAATTCTGCTGAATGTTTAGGCTTAGAACGAATATTTATTACAGAATTTCTACCAACTGCATATATTTTATTACCAACTGCAGAGTCTGGTAACATTCTAACCTTATTCTCTAGTTTAATATTTTCTAGTTTTATTAATTCACTCAAGATAGCTTGCATAGCTCTTGAAGAGGTTGTTTCTCCATCAATTATGATTTTTCCATTCTTTTCTGAAAAACGAATGTCAAATAGTTCTACCCTTTTATCTGGAGCAAACTCTTTTTTTATCTCAGAAGTAATGTTATCCATTTCTGATATCGAAATAGATGGGGTTTCACAAGAAATAAAACTTAAAAAAAGTAAAGCTAAAATGGTTTTTTGTAGTTGCATACCAAAATGAATTTTAGCGAATTTACAAAAAATCGAAACGTAATAAATTGAAATCAACTTTGGATTATAGTATCTTTGAAAAGAACGAAATATAAAGTAATGAATTTTGAGAATACTTTGGCTTTTGCCAAGCATTTAGATGAAAAGGATGCATTAAGAAAGCAACGTAGTAAATTTCACATTCCTAAAGATAAAGAGGGTAAGGATTGGTTGTATTTTACAGGAAATTCTTTAGGCTTACAACCTAAAGAAACACAAGAATCTATTCAAACAGAATTAGATGATTGGGCAAATTTAGGAGTAGAAGGTCATTTTTTAGGCACAAATCCTTGGGTAACCTATCATAATTTACTCACCGAAAATATGGCACAAATTGTAGGAGCAAAACCTCTAGAAGTTACCATAGCAAATACGCTTACGGTTAATTTGCATTTATTAATGGTTTCTTTTTACAGGCCTACAAAATCTAAATTTAAAATTCTAATTGAAAGCGATGCCTTTCCTTCCGATAGATATGCAGTAGAATCGCAATTACAATTTCATGGGTTTGACCCCAAAGAATCTCTTGTAGAGTGGAAACCTAGAAAAGGAGAAGAGTTACTAAATATTGAAGATCTAGAGAAAATTATTGACGAACAGGGAGATGAAATTGCGCTTTTATTGATAGGTGGTTTAAATTATTACACAGGTCAGTTTTTAGATTTAAAACGAATTGCCGAAATCGGGCATGCAAAAAATTGCGTTGTAGGCATTGATTTAGCCCATGGTGCAGGAAATATTCAACCAAACTTACACGAATCTGGGGTAGATTTTTCTACTTGGTGTACCTACAAATATTTAAATTCAGGTCCTGGAAGTTTATCCGGAATTTTTGTTCACGAAAGACACGCACATAATAAAGATTTACCACGATTTGCAGGTTGGTGGAACCATAAGCTAGAAACTCGCTTTAATATGCGTTTACCTTTTGATGTAATTCCAGGTGCAGAAGGTTGGCATTTAAGTAACGCTCCAGTATTAGCAATGGCTCCTATAAAAACTTCCTTAGAAATGTTTGCAGAAGTAGGTATGGACAAGCTTAGAAAAAAAGCAATTCAGTTAACAGGCTTTTTAGAGTTTCTTTTAAATGAATTAGATTCGGATAGAATTCATATAATAACCCCAAAAAATCCAACAGAAAGAGGCTGTCAATTGTCTATACAAGTGAAAGATGCAGATAAAAGTTTACATCAAAAACTTATAGAAAAACATATCATTACAGATTGGAGAGAGCCAGACGTTATACGTTGTGCACCAGTGCCAATGTATAATTCCTTCGAAGATGTCTATAAAATGGTTCAAGAATTAAAAATAGTATTACATGATTCATAAAGACAACATCATAATTATTGGTGCAGGTTTGTGTGGTTCTCTTTTAGCCTTACGTATGGCGCAAAGAGGTTTTCAAGTTACAGTTTTTGAAAGCAGACCAGATATGAGAAAAGTAGATATTTCTGCAGGTAGATCTATAAATCTTGCATTGTCTGATAGAGGACTAAAAGCACTACAACTATGTGGAATGGATAAAAAAGCATTAGAGATTTGCATTCCTATGAAAGGAAGAATGATGCACGATACTGCAGGAAAAACATTTGAATCGTACTACTCAGGAAGAGAAGGAGAGGTTATAAACTCCATTTCTAGAGGAGATTTAAACTGTATTTTATTGGATGCAGCAGAAGCTCATGAAAAGGTTAATATTCATTTTAACAACAGATGCCAGCATGTAGATTTTGAAAATAGTATTGCTTATTTTAAAAACGAAGAAGGAGAAGAATTTAGCAAAACTGCCGATGTTATTTTTGGTACAGATGGGGCAGGATCTGCATTAAGAAAGAGTTACTATCTAGAACGTAAATTTTTATTTAGTTTCTCACAAAATTACTTAACACATGGGTATAAAGAGTTGGAAATTCCTGCTGATTCTAAAGGTAACCATCAAATAAGTAAGCACCATTTGCATATTTGGCCTAGAGGAGATTTTATGCTTATTGCACTTCCAAATATGGATGGAAGCTTCACTGTAACTTTATTTTTAAGTTACGATGAAGGAGAGTACAACTTTAACAACTTAACTTCAGAAGAAAAAATAAAAGCTTTTTTTGAAAAAGAATTTTCAGATGCGTTAGCACTCATTCCAAATATTAAAGAAGAGTTTGCTAATAATCCAACAAGTCCTTTAGGAACTGTGAAATGTTCTCCTTGGCAATATGATGGAAATACGCTTCTTTTAGGAGATGCTGCACATGCCATTGTGCCTTTTTATGGACAAGGAATGAATGCATCTTTTGAAGATGTTTTTGTTTTTGATTCTATTTTAGATCGAAATTTATCGTC
>CAYZDK010000044.1:0-19203 GCA_964477255.1 uncultured Polaribacter sp. | reverse complement strand
ATGCCTTTTGTCTTAGCAGATGATGGAATTACTTATGAAAAGTCAGATTCCATTACATACAAAAGCATTACATATCCTTCTATAAAAATATCGTATGGTGCTAATGTTGGTTCTTCTCCTGATGATAATTATAAAATTTACTATAATCCAGAAACCTATAAAATGGAATGGTTAGCGTATACGGTTACCTTTAATTCTAAAAAGCCAAGTGAGCGTTATAATCTTATTAGATATAACAAGTGGACAGATGTTAATGGATTTGTTTTACCCAAAGAAATAACTTGGTATAAGAAGGATGCAGATGGAAATCCTACTGAACCTGCAAAGGCAGCAACTATATTTTCGGAGACCAAACTATCAAATGTAGCGTTTAAAGAGAATTATTTTGATAAACCAATGGAGTAAATTTTATCGTAAACGGAACAATAATATTCATGAAACCTTGAAAGCAGGACGTTTTCAAGGTTTTTTGTTTCCTTTAAGACAGATAAATCAAATAATTGAATCGCTTCAACTTCCTCTTTTTGAATAGTCAGTTTTTCTACAGATGACTTTAATTCACTAATAAAAATATGGTGGTGTTCGTTATCTTGAATTCCGTTATCATGTTTTACTTGATGAATTCTAGTGCCAATTTTGGTTAAGTCTTTACTATTTATCGCTAAGCCTATTTCTTCCAATACTTCTCGCTTTGCAGCGTCTATTATAGATTCGCCAGCAAGCACATGTCCTGCTACTGAAATATCCCATAGACCAGGAAATACTTTTTTAGTAAAACCTCTTTGTTGCAGTAAGATTTTACCTTCTTTCGTATACAACCAAATATGAACTGTTGCATGAAACCAGCCTTTTTGGTGTGCTTCATATTTATAAGCTGTTTTGCCAGTACTTTCTCCTTCTGGAGTTAAAATGTCAATGATTTCATCCATATTACAAACAAGATGTAATGCAATTGGTTAATTTTATAAAATCTTCTTTAGTATTGTAAAGGTGGCAAGAAATTCTGATGTAATTGCCACGAAATGAAATGTAAATATCTTCTGCTTTTAATTTTTCTTTAAGCGCATTTATGTCTAACTGTTTTGGCAATTCCACTCCAAATAAATGATGTGCTCTATACTTGGCATCTTCAATAAAACATCCTATTTCTTTTAGTTCAATAACCAAATCTGCAGTTGTGTTTTTACAATAGGTTTGTATAGCTTCTGGTGTCCAGGCTTGTACTTGTTTTAAAGCAGCAATTTGCATTTTAGTATGAATAAAACTAGCATGTTCTCCAACAGAATATTTATTTGCCAAAGGCTTGTAGTTGGCCTGGTATTCTGTTAGTTTGCTCATGTTTTCGCTGTACAAACGGTTGCTCCAATTCTCTTCTATTGGTGTACCATTATCAAAGTATTCACCAAAGTACGCGTAGCCACAACCATAAGGGCCAAATAACCATTTGTATCCTGCACAGATTAAAGCATCTGGTTTAATTTCTTGCACTGAAAAAGGTAAGGCACCAACAGATTGACTTCCGTCAACTATTAATAAAGCTTTGTTTAAGCTAGCTTTTTCTCTTATTTGTTTCAGATTGAATAACGTTCCATTAGCCCAGTGGATGTTTCCTATACAAATTAAGGCGGTCTTCTCTGAGATTGTATTTAAAATGTTGGCATTCCATTTTTTGCCTCTATCTAATGTATCTCCAGGCATAGAAACGATTTGTAAAGTAGCTTTGTACTTTTTGACTAATTTTTCCCAAACATAATAATTGCTTGGAAATTGATTTTCTACCAAAAGAATTTCATCTTCTTCTTTTAAGGTAATATTGTTAGCAACAGTTGCCATCCCATAAGAAACAGAGGGGATATTAGCTATTCTATTAGGATCTGCTACATCAATAAGGTTTGCAAAGAGTTTCTTAAGTTCCTTTGTAGGTTCAAAATAACTATCGTTGGTATATTTATGAGGTTGCGATTTTTCTAAAACACCTTCTATACCAGCTTTTTCTACGGCTTTAAAAGCAGGAGATTGACTGGCAATGTTTAGGTACGTTATTTCATCTGGTATACTGAAAAGATGTTTTTGATTTTGCAGACTCATTACAATATATTTTGTCGTGTAGAGCGTATTGTAAAAACTAAGAAGTTTCTACTACGCTCTACATGACATTTACAATTTTTTTTAATCGAAATAAGAAAACGTTTCTCCTTCTTTAATGTTTAGTAATGTTTCATAAATCATTTTTATAACATTTTCTACATCTTCTCTATGCACCATTTCTACAGTAGTATGCATATAACGTAAAGGCAAAGAAATTAAAGCTGAAGCTACACCACCATTGCTGTAGGCAAATGCATCTGTATCTGTTCCTGTAGCTCTAGATAAAGCAGAACGTTGAAATGGAATATCTTTTGCTTCTGCAGAAGAGATTACTAAATCTCTCAATTTTTGTTGCACAGCAGGTGCATAAGCAACCACAGGACCTTTACCAAGTTCTAGAAGCCCTTCTTTTTTCTTGTCTATCATAGGTGTAGTAGTATCATGCGTTACATCTGTTACAATAGCAACATTTGGTTTGATGGTTTGCGTAATCATTTCAGCACCTCTTAATCCTATTTCTTCTTGAACAGAATTGGTAATGTATAAACCAAAAGGTAATTCTTTTCTGTTTTCGTGAAGTAGCCTTGCAACTTCAGCAATCATAAAACCACCCATTCTGTTATCTAAAGCTCTGCATACAAACTTGTTATCGTTTAAAACATGAAATTCATCAGGATACGTAATTACACAGCCTACATGTATTCCTAAAGCTTCAACTTCTTCTTTTGTTGCGCATCCACAATCTATAAAAATATTATCTGGTTTTGGAGCTTCTTCATTCGATTTGTTTCTAGTATGAATTGCTGGCCAACCAAAAACACCTTTTACAATTCCGTTTTTAGTATGAATGTTAACTACTTTGCTTGGCGCTATTTGATGGTCAGAACCACCATTTCTAATAACATAGATTAAACCGTTATCAGTAATATAGTTTACATACCAAGAAATTTCATCTGCGTGTCCTTCAATAACCACTTTATATTTAGCATCAGGATTTATTACCCCAACTGCAGATCCATAAGTATCTGTAATAAAAGTATCTACATAAGGTTTTAGATAGTCCATCCAAATTTTCTGACTATTCCACTCATAGCCAGTAGGTGCTGGATTATTTAAGTATTTTGTTAAAAATGCTATTGATTTATCGTTTAAAATTGATGTATTTGCCATATCTTGAAATCGTTTTTGTAAAAATACTATGTTTTACATTATTGGAAAAGTTTGCTGTTAAAAATTGTAACAATAATCCACAGCTTATAACTAATTACTCAAAATTAGAACTTCTAACATGAAAAAATTAAAAATTACCTTTATTTTTATTGCTATCCTTTTGTTTGCTAGCTGCTCTTATTCAGAAGGTTCTTCAACTCCAGGTCCTGTTGATTTTAAGATTGGCCAAAAGGGCTTTAAATCGAAAATTGCAGAGAAATTTTCTTTCGAACAGTTGAGTTTTGGAACTTACGTAACTAAGAACATGGCTACTCAAGAAAAAGGAGTAAACCTTACATTCAGTATGAAGAATTTAAATGAAATGGATAATAAAACTTTTAATTTGTATGCTGATGCCATTCAAAAAGAAGTAAAAGCTAATTTGCTGCATTTATCTGATTATGATTTGATAAACATTATATTTGAAGAAACGATTGAAGAAGAGAAAGTTAAAAAAGTATATTCCTATAAAACAAGGCGACTATTAAATTAAACACGTATGAAATTAGTAATTAAAAATTTAACCAAAACGTATAAAAATGGGGTTAAGGCCATTGATAATTTAAACTTAGAAATTGGAACAGGAATGTTTGGTTTGTTAGGGCCAAATGGTGCAGGGAAATCCTCGTTAATGCGAACTATAGCAACTTTACAAAGTCCGGATTCTGGTTCTATCACTTTTGGAGATATTGACGTTTTGGAAGACAATATGGCATTACGTAAAGTGTTGGGGTATTTACCGCAATCTTTTGGAGTTTATCCAAAAATGTCTGCAGAAGATTTGTTAGATTATTTTGCTACTCTTAAAGGGATTTCTAAAAAAGCAGATAGACAGGCTATTGTAAAAGAGGTCTTAGAAATTACTAATTTATACGATGTTAGAAGAAAGTATGTTGCAGGATATTCTGGTGGTATGAAACAGCGTTTTGGTATTGCACAATTACTTTTAAATAATCCAAAATTAATTATTGTAGACGAACCAACTGCTGGTTTAGACCCTGCAGAAAGAAATCGTTTTTTAAATGTTTTACGAGAAGTTGGTACCAATTGTACGGTTATATTTTCTACACATATTGTAGAAGATGTTAAAGAACTTTGTAACGAAATGGCTATTTTAAATGGGGGAAAAATACTAAAACACACTACACCACAAGAAGCAACAAAAGAGCTAGAAGGTACTATGTGGCAAAAAACAATTTCTAGAGAAGATTTAGAAGAAAACCAAAATAGTTATAACATTTTGTCATCTAATTACAATCAAGATAACTCTCTAAACATACGTGTACATGCCTTAGAAAAACCATCTGAAGATTTTATTGCAGTAGCACCTCAATTAGATGATGTTTATTTTATTGCTTTAAAGCAAGATGAGCCAGTTTTAACAAGTTAAGAGTTTTTAATTATGAGTTTTAAGTTAAGATTTTACATCAATTTTAAAATGAAACTTAAAAAACAAATCACTTAAAAACTAACACTCAAAACTAATTTTATGTTTTCAACTATATTTAAACACGAATTAAAATACTGGTTACAAAAGCCAGCCTTCTATATTTATCTAGTAATATTTATAGGTTTATCTTTTTTTCTTTCTGCAGCTAGTGCAGGTTTTTTCGATTCTATTACAGCAACAACGAGTTCGTCTAGAATTGTAAATTCACCAATAGGAGTTAATGGATTATTTAATGCATTAGCTATTTTTATTTTCTTTTTATTTCCTTCTATCATTGGGGTTTCTATCTACAGAGATTATAAAAGTGATATGCATACCATATTGTATTCCTATCCGTTTACAAAGGCCAATTATTTATTTGCTAAATTTTTTAGCGCTATTGTAGTTGTTTCTTTAATTGTTGTTTCTATAGCAATTGGTATGATGATTGGATTTCGATTTCCAGGAACAAATCCAGAAATTGTAGGGCCCCTTCACTTAGAAACCTACGCAAAGACTTATTTGCTATTTATATTGCCAAATGTGTTGCTTTTTGGTGCAATAGTTTTTGCTATTGTTACCTTTTCTAGAAATATTGCTGCAGGATTTATCACGATAATTGTTTTGTTGTTTGTACAAGGAGTACTAGAGAGTTCTTTAACAGACCCTGAACAACGTGGTTTATTGGCTATTTTAGATCCGTTTGGTGCTGGCGCAATCAATTACTACACAAAATATTGGACTCCAGCAGAACAAAATGAATTGGCTATTCCTATTAAAGAAATGGTTATTTACAATCGATTGTTATGGTTAGCCATTGCATCTATCATATTTGGATTTGTTTATAAATTTTTCAAATTTAATCAGAATGCCATAACACTTTCTTTTAGAAAAACCAAAGGGGAGCGCAGTACAAAACGTAATTTTAGTGGAGTTACAAAGATTAATCTTCCTGATGTTACTTATAATTATTCTTTTACACAATATTTAAAAACTTTGTGGAGGTTGTCTGTAATTGATTTTAAATATATTATTAAAAGTTGGCCATTTATATCTATCATTTTGGTAGGCTTAGTGCTAATGGTTGTAGGTTTATCGGAAATTGGAAATCTTTTTGGTACTCCAACTTTACCAGTTACTTGGAAAATGTTAGATATAGGAGGCGTGTTTTCTATATCCATAAATATCTGTACGTTTTTGTATGCAGGTATGTTAGTGCATAGAGCAAAAATTGCCAAAGTAAATCATCTGGTAGACGCTACTCCAATTCCAAATTGGACTCTTTTATTTTCTAAATTTTTAGCATTGGTAAAAATGCAACTGGTTCTGCTAGCAGTAATTATGGTTGCTGGAATCAGCTTTCAAATCTACAATGGCTATTATAATTTTGAAATAGGGCACTATGTTACAGAATTATTTTTACTAAGTTTCTTAGGTTATTTTGTGTGGGCTTTGCTTTCCATTTTTATACAAACTCTAATAGGAAATCCCTACTTAGGTTTGTTTTTATTACTGGTAGTTTCTATTGGTATTCCATTTCTCTCGCTAGCAGGAATAGAACAATCTATTTTTAAGTATAACCAAGGACCAGGGTTCAGCTATTCTGATATGAATGGCTATGGAATTTTAACTCCCTACTTAGTATATAAAACCTATTGGATGTTGTGTGGTTTAGCATTATTGGTATTAGCTGCATTGTTTTGGGTAAGAGGAATTCCTTTTTCTTTTGCTGAACGTGTTTACATTGCTAAACAACGTTTTAAAGGAGTTTATGCCCTAAGTTTTGGAGTTTTTATAATCGCATTTTTATCATTAGGAACGGTTATATTTTTAAAAACAGGAACTAAAACAAAACGAACTTCAGCAAAGGAAAGTGAGCTTTTAAGAGTGAAGTGGGAAAAGAAATACAAGCAGTACGAAAACTATGTGCAACCAAGAATTACAGCTGCCAATGTTAATATGAACATTTACCCCAAAGAACGATTATTTGATGCTTCTGCTACCTTTACAATGGTTAACAAATCGAACCAAAGTATAGATAGTATTTTTCTTAATCATAATGCTTTAGAAAGTACGTTTGCATTTAACAAACCAAATGTACTGGTTTCAGAAGATACCATTCATAATTTTGATATTTATTATTTTGAAAATGCAATACTACCTGGAGATACTTTAGAGTTAGCCGTAACTGTTAAAAGCAATAAGAACACAACTTTTCAGAGAAAATCTCCTGTTAGAGAAAATGGAACATTTATCAATAATTTTGCAATGTTTCCATCTTTAGGTTATTCTTCACAAGGAGAACTAACAGACGATCAAACTAGAAAAAAGTACGATTTACCTCCAAATGATTTAAAACCACATCCTTCAGATTCTACAGCTTTAGGAAATACCTACATTTCTAGAGATTCTGATTGGATAGATTTTGAAGCTACTGTTTCTACAGCTAAAGACCAAATTGCAATAGCTCCTGGATATTTACAGAAAGAATGGGTAGAAAATGATAGAAGGTATTTCCATTATAAAATGGATAGCAAAATACTAAATTTCTATGCATTTAATTCAGGAAGATATGAAGTGGAAAAAGAAAATTACAAGGGAATTAGTCTTGAGATTTACTATCACAAACCGCACACATTCAACTTAGATAGAATGATGAAGGGTATGAAAGCTTCTTTAGATTACAACGCAGAAAATTTTACTTCTTATCAATTTAGACAAGCAAGAATAATTGAGTTTCCTAGAACAGGAGGTACTTTTGCACAAGCATTTGCCAATACAATGCCTTTTTCTGAAGGAATTGGATTTATTGCAGATGTAGACGATACCGATAAAAATGGGGTAGATTATCCTTTTTCTGTAACCGTACATGAGGTTGCGCATCAATGGTGGGCACATCAAGTAATTGGTGCAGATGTTTTAGGTGCTACATTACTTTCTGAAAGTTTATCTGAATATGTTTCTCTAAAAGTTTTAGAGCATAAAAAAGGAAAAAATAAGATGCGAAACTTCCTAAAAGAAGCTTTAGATGGTTATTTGTTACAAAGAACTTTAGAAAGAAAGCGAGAAAACCCATTAATGTATAATGACGGTCAAGGCTACATTCATTACCAAAAAGGGTCATTAGTTCTATATGCATTGAGCGATTATATTGGAGAGAAAAAAATGAATAATGCTATACAACGCTTTGCTGAAAAAGTAAGATTTCAAGATGCTCCTTATGCAACTTCTATAGACTTGGTTAATCATTTAAAAGAAGCTACACCAGACTCTTTAAAATACGTAATTAAAGATATGTTTGAAACCATTACATTGTATAAAAATAGAGTAGTAGACGCTAAAGTAACAGCATTGGATAATGGAAAATATCAAGTTGATATGGAATTTGAAGTAGCCAAATATAGAAATGACGAAAAGGGAAGACGTTATTATGGCGAAAAAGTTGGAGATACGTTACGTTATCAAACAGAAAAAATGTCTAAACCAATTTTATCGGTTCCACTGCGCGATTATATTGATATTGGTATTTTTACAGAAAAGGAAATAGATGGTGAAAAACAAGAGATAGAGTTGTATTTGGCAAAGCATAAAATTACCGATATTCATAATAAAATTACTATAATTGTCGACGAAAAACCGACAGAAGTTGGTGTAGATCCATACAATAAATTGATAGACACTCAATCTGAAGATAACAGAAGAAAACTTTAAATGAACACAACTAACCAAACTAAAATTGTAAAAACTGTTGCTTTAATTGCAACAGTTTTTACTTTATTTATTTATGCTTGTCAAGAGAAAAGTACACTTAAAATTGGTTTTTTAGACGAATATATAATTTCAGATACAACCTTATTTCAAAATAAAAAGATAGGTGGTTTATCAGGAGTAAGCTTTGTTAATAACAAACTATATTTTATAGTAGATGATGCAAAAGACCCTAAAATTCTTGCCTCTAAACTGTATTTGAATAATAAAAAAATTGACTCCTTAATTTTTACAAATGCCATTACAATAGGAGATACGGTAAACACTTTTTTTAATAAGAATATTTTAGATTTAGAGGATGTTTTTTTCGATGCAGAAAATAGTCTTTTTTATATAGCTAACGAAGGTTCTATAAATTATAACGTATTGCCAAGTATTTTTTCTGTTCGTAAAGATGGCAGTTTTCAAACAAACTTTTCACTACCAAAAAGTTTTAGAAACATTGAAAATTATAAACATAATGGTACTTTCGAGGCACTATCTAATAGCGTAGATTCTAAAGGAATATGGGTAGCAACAGAAGCACCGCTTAAGACAGATGGAGAAGAACCAACCTTTACCAAAACCAAATCTCCTGTAAGAATAACTTACTTTGATAAAACTACTAAAAATGCAACCAAACAGTACGCATATCATTTAGATAAGATTGATAAACCAGCAAAAGGTGCAGTTAATTTAAATGGAGTAACTGCAATCTTAGAGTTTAAAAAAAATACATTTTTTGTATTAGAAAGAGCATATCAAAACAATTATGGTTCTTATGGAAACACTATAAAACTATATTTAGCAGAGGCTAGTAACTCTACATCAAATGTTATTGAAGATCTGGAGCTAAAAAATAAATCGTATATACCGTTACAAAAAACACTTCTTTTAAACTTTAATGATGTAAAAGAAAATCTTACAGAGCAAATAATAGATAATTTAGAAGGCATTACATTAGGGCCAATATTAGCAAATGGTAACCAAACTTTACTTTTGGTTGCAGATGATAACTTTCAGCTTTATGGAAGGCAGCTTAATCAAATTATTTTGCTAGAAATAAAAAAAACAAATCAATAATATTGGTACTTTTACCAAACTAAAATCCCAAAAACAGTTTCCTTTTGAAAAAGTCTTTTATCAAAAAAAACTTTAAAAAACTACTTGTTAAAAAACTAGAAGAAAAAGAATTTAACAAAGAAGAAATTTATAATGTTGGTGTGCTTTCTTCTTATGATATTTCACAATATGTTAACATTTCTAGCCAAGTAGAAAATATTTTAGGTTTAGGAAATGTAAGAATATATAACTATAGGCCCTACAGTAGTAAAGATGTGCCATCTTATAAGTTTTTTACAGAAAAAGATTTTACTTGGAAAGGGAAGCCTAAAAACAAACAGCTAAAAAGCTTTTTAGAAGAGCCTTTCGATTTGTTAATAGGGTATTTTCACAAACCTAACTTGTATTTAGAAAATGCTGTTTTATGGTCAGAAGCAAGTTTAAAAGTAGGTTTTGCAAAGGTTAATCAAGATATTTTTGATATTGAAATTGCTGAAAACCCTAGCAATGTTATTCGCTTTTTAGAGGAAGTTAAAAAGTATCTAATTGTAATGAATAAATTAAAAAATTAAACTTCAACTATAAATTTGTTGATTCTTTTTATTACAAGAAGCAATCTTTCTTTTTTTAATAGTAGTTATTGTAATTTTGCAAAAAAATAATATTATGCAAAAATTTGTTGGTTCTGGTGTTGCTTTAATTACACCATTTAATGAAGATTTAACAGTAGATTTTAACGCTTTAGAAAAGCTTGTAAACTATAATATTGAAAATGGTATTAACTACCTTGTTGTTAGTGGAACTACAGGAGAAAGTGCTACCATAACATTCCAAGAAAAACAACAAATTTTACAACATATAATACAAGTAAATAACAATAGGGTACCAATAGTTCTAGGAATAGGAGGTAACAACACCCAAAGTGTTTTAGAAGAAATTAAAAATACAGATTTAAAAAATGTAGATGGTATTCTTTCCGTATCACCCTACTACAGCAAACCAACCCAAGAAGGTTTTTACCAACACTTTAAAGCAATTGCAAGTTGTACAGAAAAACCAATAATTTTATACAATGTTCCTGGTAGAACGGGTAAAAATATGGAGCCAGCAACAACTATTAAACTTGCCAATGAATTTTCTAACATTGTTGCTGTAAAAGAAGCAGCAGGAAATATGGCGCAATATTACGAGTTGATTCGTAATAAGCCTGCTAATTTTCATATCATATCTGGTGATGATGATCTTGCTTTAGGAGTTACTTTAGCAGGAGGTTCTGGTGTAATTTCTGTTATTGGGCAAGCTTTTCCAAAAGAATTTTCTACTATGATTCACCTTGGATTAGAGGGTAATGCAAAAGACAGTTTTCCAATTCACTACAAACTGGTAGATATTGTTAATTTAATATTTGAAGAAAATAATCCAGCAGGCATAAAAGAAGTTTTACAATCTTTAGCTATTTGTAAAAATGCAGTTCGTTTGCCATTAGTTACCGCTAGTAAAGACCTGCAAGAGAGAATTGCAAGCTATGTAGCTAATTTTTAAGAAACACTTTAACATAACTTTCTAGCTTTTGCATTAGGTTTCTCAATAAAATTTTAGATAATTGTAAAACAAATTAGTGTTCTAAAAAACGTTTTATTAATCCATTTAAAATTAGTAATTTTGCCCGATGCAAAAGTTTAAAATCATAGCATATACTTTAGTCTTTAGCCTTCTACTAGTCTCTTGTAGCGAATACCAAAAAGTATTAAACAAGGGTTCTATAGAAGAACAATATAAAATGGCAGTAAAACTTTACGAAAGTAACGACTTTGGTAAAGCTTTACGTTTGTTTGAAAAAGTAACACCTTCTTACAGAGGAAAACCTCAAATGGAACGTATCCAATTTATGGTTGCCCAGTCTAATTTTAACGAGAAAAATTATCCTACAGCAGGTTATTATTTTGATCGTTTCACAAAAAACTATCCCAACAGTTCTAAAAGAGAAGAAGCATCTTTTCTCTCTGCATATAGTTTTAAGTTAGCAGCACCTGTTTTTAGCAAAGATCCAACGGATACTGAAAAAGCTCTTGCTGCATTTCAAACATTTATTAACGCATATCCTAATTCTGATAAGTTAGAAGAAGCAAACAGGCATTACAAAGAGTTGCGTTTAAAATTGCAAAAAAAATATTTTGAAATAGCAAAAGTGTATTATACTACTGCAGACTATGATTTAAGAAATTATAAAGCTGCAATTCAAGCTTTTGACAATCTTCTATCTGATTATTTAGGCTCTGAATATAAAGAAGAAGCTTTGTATTATAGATTCAAAGCAGCACACGATTTTGTCTTTAAAAGTACTGGAAGAAGAAGGTTAGAGCGTATAAAAGATTCTTACGATGCTTTAGAAAAACTTAAAAGAAATTTCCCAGAATCAGATTATATGCCAGAGTGTAATCAAATGTTGGCAGATTTAAAAGAAGAAGAGGTTAGGGTAAAAGAGTTAGAAAAGAAAATACTAGCAATACAAAATCAACAAAAAGAAAACTCACAAGAGAAATAATAATTATGGATTATAAAGAAACAAATGCTGCAGTAACCACTGTAACATACGACAAGAACGAGATTGAAGCACCAACGCAAAACATTTACGAAGCAATCTCAATTATTGCAAAAAGAGCTAACCAAATTAATTCTGATTTAAAGAAAGAATTAATTGAAAAATTAGATGAGTTTGCTACCTATAATGACAGCTTAGAAGAAGTTTTCGAAAACAAAGAGCAAATAGAAGTTTCTAAATTTTACGAGCGTTTGCCAAAGCCAACTGCCATTGCTGTTGAAGAATGGTTAAACCAAAAAATATATTACAGAAACCCAGAAGCTGAATAATGTCAGTCTTAAGCGGTAAAAAAGTCTTACTTGGCATTACTGCTGGAATAGCCGCTTACAAAACGGCCTCTTTGGTTCGTTTATTTATAAAATTAGGCGCAGAAGTTAAAGTAATTATGACTCCTGCGTCTAAAGATTTTATAACACCATTAACCTTATCTACACTCTCTAAAAACCCAGTTAATTCTACTTTTTACGATAAGGAAGAAGAAAATGAACTTTGGAACAATCATGTAGAATTAGGTCTTTGGGCAGATATTTTTGTAATTGCCCCAGCTACAGCAAATACACTATCTAAAATGGCAAATGGGGTTTGCGATAATCTTCTGCTTGCTACTTATTTATCTGCTAAATGCCCTGTTTATTTTGCGCCAGCTATGGATTTGGACATGTACAAACATCCGTCTACCAAACATTCTCTTCAAAAACTACAAGAGTTCAAAAATATAATGATACCTGCAACTTCTGGAGAGCTCGCTAGTGGTTTACATGGTGAAGGAAGAATGGCAGAGCCAGAAGATATTGTAACTTTTATAGAAAATAATGAACTTAAAAAATTACCCTTAGTTGGTAAAAAAATACTCATTACTGCAGGCCCAACTTATGAGGCTATAGATCCAGTTAGATTTATTGGAAATCACTCTTCTGGAAAAATGGGTTTTGCAATTGCTAAACATGCAGCAAATCTAGGTGCTGAAGTAATTTTAATTTCAGGTCCTTCAAAAGAAGTTGTATCCCATCATTTAATTAAACGTTTAGATGTTACCACTGCAGAAGAAATGTATGCAAAAGTTCACGAACATTTTGCTACAATTGATATTGCTATATTTTCTGCAGCAGTTGCAGATTATAAACCAAAAAAATCTTCGAACCAGAAAATAAAGAAGAAAGAAAACTCGTTAACTATAGAGTTGGTTCCTACAAAAGATATATTGGCTTCTGTTGGTAAAATTAAGAAAGAGCAATTTTTAGTGGGCTTTGCTTTAGAAACAAATAACGAATTAGAAAATGCAAAATCTAAGCTTGTTCGAAAAAATTTAGATTTTATTATTTTAAACTCTTTACAAGATAAAGGAGCAGGTTTTGCAACCAACACAAATAAAATTACTATAATTGATAAAGAATTACAGCAGAAATCTTTTGACTTAAAACTAAAAGAAGAGGTTGCAATAGATATTATCAACGAAATTGTCTTAAAAATTAATGCGTAAGTTACTCGTTCTTTTGTTCGTTTTTCACCTTTCCTTTTTGGGGTTTTCTCAAGAACTTAACTGTTTGGTTACAGTAAATGCAGAGCAAATACGAGGTTCCAATAGGCAAGTATTCGAAACGTTACAAACAGCTTTAACCGAGTTTATAAATCAAACGAAATGGACATCAAGAAGTGTTAGGCCAGAAGAACGTATAAATTGTGCTATGAATATTGTAGTAACCTCTAGAAACGACAATCGTTTTGAAGCTACGTTACAAGTGCAATCTACAAGACCTGTATACAATTCTAGTTATGCATCACCAGTTTTTAATCATAAAGACAACGACTTTGTATTTACTTATAATGAGTTTGAGCCATTATTGTATAACAGAAATAGTTTTGACAGTAATTTAATCTCTACCATTGTATTTTACGCGTATACCATTATAGGGTTAGATGCAGATACTTTTGCACTTTATGGTGGAGATTCTGCTTTGAACGAAGCACAAAATGTAATGCTACAAGCACAACAAAGTGGCATAGAGTCTTGGCAAAATGTGGTTGGAAAACAAAATAGATTTTTATTGATAAATAATTTATTAAGTACGGAACTTAACACTTACAGAAAGGCTTTGTACGATTACCATATTCAAGGTTTAGATAACTTTTGGAACAATAAAGAATTTGCAAAACAAAAAATAGAAGATACTGTACTTACCATAGAGAATATGTTTAATAAATCTGTTGGAAACTTTTTAATTAGGGTCTTTTTTGATGCTAAAGCAGATGAAATTGTTAACATTTATTCTGATGGACCAAACACCAGAAACCCAAACAAGTTGGTAACTTCTCTTCAAAAAATAAATCCAACAAATAATTCAAAGTGGAGTAGTATTGATTATTAAATTTTCTTATCAAAAATGATTTATACTATTATTTTCGGGATTTATTATATAGTATTTGCTTTAATAGTACCACTAAAGAAAGTATTTAAAGTATTATATCTATTACATTCTGTAGTCATTTTTAGCACATTATTTTTAATAAAAAAAAATGAACCGCTTATCACATTATTAATAGTTATAGTACCTATGATTCTTGTCTATTTTTTTAAAAATAAGATGTTATCAGAAAAAATGGAGTAGTTTTTATTTCTAAAAGAATGTTTTCTTTTTTTATAATTTAGATAAAGAATTATAAAACAAGTTTTCCTTTCTGATTTTTTTTCTATTCCTTAATTTTACCATTAAAATTAGATTAAGTTGCTTTTAAAATTATCCATAAAAAATTACGCTTTAATAGATGAGTTACAGATAGATTTTTCATCTGGCTTATCGATAATTACTGGAGAAACTGGTGCAGGAAAATCAATTCTTCTAGGTGCTTTAGGTTTAGTTTTAGGTAACAGAGCAGATTTATCTACTTTAAAAAATAATACCTCTAAATGTATTATAGAGGTTAAAATTGGGTTGGCCAACTATAATTTACGTGATTTCTTTGAAGAAGCAGATCTAGACTATGAAGACCAAACTATTATTAGAAGAGAAATAGCACCTTCAGGTAAATCTAGAGCATTTATAAATGATACTCCTGTAACACTAAATACTCTAAATACGCTTAGAGAAAAACTTGTAGATATACATTCGCAACACCAAACACTTCAAATCTCTAATACAGATTTTCAATTTAAAGTTATTGATGCGCTTGCAAAAAATTCATCAAAGTTGGCATCCTATAAAAGAGGATTAAGCCAATTAAAAATGTTAGAAAATGAGTTGCAAGAATTAGAAGAAGCGCAAAAAATAGCAAATCAACAACACGATTACAATCTCTATCTTTTTAATGAACTAAGAGATGCAAATCTTGAAGAAGGAGAACAAGAAGATTTAGAAGAAAAATTAGAAAAATTAAACAACGTAGAAGAAATAAAGCAAAACCTTTTAGAAGCATCAGAAATTGCTTCAAATGAAGAAATAGGTGTACAGAGTTTGTTAGCTTCAATAACCAATAGATTGTCTAAAATAAGTGCATTTTCTAAGGATTACCAAGAATTATACGAACGAACAAATTCTGTAAAAATTGAATTTGATGATTTGGTTTCCGAATTTGAATCTGCAAATGATTCTATTGCATTTAATCCTTTAGAAGCAGAACAACTTAACGATCGTTTGCAACTCATTTATGGACTGCAAAAAAAGCATTATGTAACCTCTAACAAAGAGTTATTAGATATTTTAAATCAATTAGAAGAAAAAGTAAGCATTGTAGAAAGTGCAGATGCTACCTTAGAAAACAAGCGTAAAGAAATTAAACGTATTGCAGCTAAACTAGATATTTTAGCAAAAGAAATATACACTGCTAGAAATAAAATAATACCCACACTAATTAAAGAATTAGAAGCCTTGTTGGCAGAACTAAATATGCCAAATGCAAGATTTTCTATTGCTTTAGAACATACCAATACATACAATTCTAACGGAAAAGATACGATTCAGTTTTTATTTTCTGCCAATAAAGGAGGTAGTTTTGGCGAGTTAAAAAAAGTAGCTTCTGGTGGGGAATTATCTAGAATTATGCTATCCATCAAAAAAATATTATCAGAAAATATGGCGTTACCAACCATAATATTTGATGAAATTGATACAGGAGTTTCTGGAGAAGTTTCTAATAAAATTGCACAAATAATGCAGCATATGAGTAAAAATATGCAAGTAATAACTATTACGCATTTGCCTCAAATAGCTGCCAAAGGAAATTCGCATTACAAAGTATTTAAAGAAGTAAACAAAGAAACTACTATAACTAATCTAAAGTTATTGAATGATAATGAACGAATAGTAGAGATTGCTGAAATGTTAAGTGGAAAAGACATTTCTGAATCTGCCTTAACCCACGCAAAAGAGTTATTAAATTAATCTATATTTGTATCTCGTTTAAACGAATCATCAAAAAACAACTAAAAAATACAACAGAAATAATGTATAATTTATTAAAAGGAAAAAAAGGAATAATTTTTGGAGCCTTAAATGAACATTCTATTGCTTGGAAAGTTGCTGAAAGAGCTCACGAAGAAGGTGCTGAATTTGTTTTAACCAATGCACCAATTGCCATGAGAATGGGAGAGCTTAATGGACTTGCTGAAAAAACAGGCTCACAAATAATTCCTGCAGACGCTACAAATATGGATGATTTAACCAATTTGGTTGAGCAATCTATGGAAATTTTAGGAGGCAAACTCGACTTTGTTCTGCATTCTATAGGAATGTCTGTAAATGTTCGTAAAGGAAAACATTATACAGATCCTAAGTACGATTTTACTACAAAAGGATGGGATGTTTCTGCGGTTTCATTTCATAAAACAATGAATGTTTTGTACAATAAAAAAGCAATGAACGATTGGGGTTCTATTGTTGCACTAACTTATATGGCAGCACAGCGTGTATTTCCAGATTATAATGACATGGCAGATAACAAAGCATATTTAGAAAGTATTGCTAGAAGCTTTGGCTATTTCTTTGGACGTGATCATAAAGTTAGAGTAAATACAATTTCTCAATCTCCAACACCAACAACAGCAGGAAGTGGTGTTAAAGGGTTTGATGGTTTTCTTTCATATGCAGATCAAATGAGTCCATTAGGAAATGCTACAGCATTAGAGTGTGCAGATTACACCATCTCTTTATTTTCTGATCTTACTAAAAAAGTAACTTTACAAAACTTATTTCATGATGGAGGCTTCTCTAATATGGGAGTTAGTGATGCTGTAATGGATAAATTTGTGGGAGAAGAATAAAAGAATACACCATATATTTTAATAAAAATGCAAATCGTTTTGATTTGCATTTTTTTTCTTGTTTAAGAAAATATTAAAGCTAACTTTTTTAACAATAACCTATCAAATTGTATTTTTGCAAAGGAAAAATTATGGAGTGATGGATAAGATTAAAAGTATTGAAAAGGAATTACTACAACTGCGTTCTGAGTTACAAAATCACAAACTTTATAAAGAAATAAACACCCTTGATGATGTAAAAATATTTATGAAATCTCATGTTTTTGCAGTTTGGGATTTTATGTCTTTGTTAAAAGCATTACAAATAAATTTAACTTGCGTTCAATTACCTTGGACACCTGTAAAGAATTCTAAAACAGCAAGATTTATCAACGAAATTGTTTTGGAAGAAGAAACAGATGTTGACTTACATGGTAACCCAAAAAGCCATTTTCAAATGTACTTAGACGCAATGCAACAAGTAGGTGCAGATGTAAAAAACATAAAAGTTTTTTTAGAGAAGTTACCATTTCAAAAACCTTCAGAAGCTATTAAAAGTATAGATGTTCTTGAAGAAGTTAAACAATTTGTTCAATTTACATTTGATGTTGTTTCTACTAACAAAGCACATGTAATCGCCTCTAGCTTTACATTTGGTAGAGAAGATATTATTCCAGATATGTTTATAGAAATCGTAAAAAATGCAGAAAAAAAAGAGAACAAAGATTACTCTAAATTACTCTACTATCTTAATAGACATATAGAATTAGATGAGAATGATCATGGTCCTACAGCATTAAATATGGTTAGAGAATTGTGTGAAAATGATGCTGAAAAATGGGAAGATGTTTTACAGATAGCTAAATTATCCTTAGAAAAAAGAATAAAATTGTGGGATGGTATTTATAAAAATATAACCTCAAGTGTTTTAACTATTTAAATATGACATAATTTTTTTTAAAAGAGCATATCTACTAGGTATGCTCTTTTTGTTTAAATTAGCTTAAAATCTGTTTTCATGTTTGGAATAAGAACAACAATTTACAAAGTTTTAGACTTACAAAGCGCTAAAAACTGGTATACAAAAGCTTTTAAAACAAAACCTTATTTTGAAGAGCCATTTTATATAGGGTTTAATATTAATGGCTATGAATTGGGTTTAATGCCTGAAGTACAGTCTCATGGAAAACCAGATAATGTTATGAGTTATTGGGGAGTAGCAAATGTAGAAGAAACATACAATCATCTTTTATCTTGTGAAGCTAAAGTACATGAAGTTCCAAAAAATGTAGGTGGAGACATTGTGGTTGCCTCTGTTAGAGATCCATGGTATAACGTTATTGGAATTATATTCAATCCACATTTTAAAGGTATTTAGTATTTGGAAATATATTTTAGCATAATTGTACCCGTATATAATAGACCTGATGAAGTAAATGAGCTCCTAGAATCTTTAACGAAACAAACCTATGAGCACTGCTTTGAAATCATTATAGTAGAAGATGGGTCTACTCTAAAATGTGATAGCATTGTAAAAAAATTTGCTATACAACTGAATGTTGTTTACGTTTATAAAGATAATAGTGGGGCAGGGGCTAGTAGAAATTATGGAATGCAATTAGCCAAAGGTAATTACTTTATAATTTTAGATTCTGACGTTTTAGTTCCTAAAAACTATTTACAAATTGTCTATAAAAAGTTACAAACTAGCTATACAGATGCTTTTGGAGGTCCAGATGCTGCCCATAAAAATTTCAGTTCTATACAAAAGGCAATTAACTACTCTATGACTAGCTTTTTAACTACAGGAGGTATACGTGGTAAAAAAAATGG
>CAYZDK010000043.1:0-19206 GCA_964477255.1 uncultured Polaribacter sp. | reverse complement strand
GTGGGTTTTTTAGTTAATTTAACTGTATTACTTGCATTTTTATTTATGTCCTTCCAAATAGTAGAATACTTTATTTCACCTGTACATATAAATAGTGGTGTCTATGGATCAACATTTTATATGATAACTGGTTTACATGGAATTCATGTTTTTATAGGAACTTGTTTTTTAATGTATTGCAGAACTGCAATTATGAACAACAAATCTTTAAGTATATTTGTAACCTTAATAAATCTTTTTCAAACAAGAAAAACGTGAGAAGCAAAATGGTTAAAGTGAGATCACATGGGTTTATATAATGAAACTAAAACTATCGCTCCTGCCCAAATACCTCAATGGTACTATGGTTCATTTGGTATAGAAAGCTTTGAATGCGCTGCCTGGTATTGGCACTTTGTTGATGTTGTATGGATATTTGTTTATGCATTTGTTTATATTTGGAGTCATACTTCAGTATTAAAACAATTATAATAAGCTATGTATAAAAAAATTCTAAAAAAATACTTATTATGTTCAAGATATAATAAAGATATCTGGGGCAAAGTACTTACTACACATAAAAGTTCTAATTTTAGAAAATCAAAAATTAAAGCTTCTATTTTAAAAATTTTTGGTAAAAATAAACGATTACTCGAAGGTATTAGTAAAAATTCAATACTAAAAAATTCCGATTCATTAAATTACTCATTTGAAATTTCAAAATGAAATAACAACAAAAAAAAAAAACAATTAAAAACCTGAATGCGTCTTTTTTTTTTAACTAAATTACTTTGATCGTATTACGGTAATTTATCTAAAAAACAATTTTTATGATTTTGTCATCTTTGTCTTTCAAAAAAAACTAATGCATTCTTTTTATTTATTAAAATATTTGAATTACGCCTGCCTATGTTTATTTACTGAGCTGGTTTAAGTTCATCATTAGAACAAGCTAATCAATGGGTTCGCCATGGATTTGTAAAAATTAATAATAAAACTTTTACAAATCTTTGGAAACCCATAAAAATTTATGATCTAATAACATTTCACATAAAATTATGGCCGATTATTACGAATAACTATGTAAGAGTATTATTTTACGCGTTTAAATCAATATCGACAAAGAAATGCAAACCACAAAAAATTACTAATGAGATTTTTCAATTACATAGAGCTCACTTTATATCAACTCCTAATTACTTATACTTTGATTACTGATCTATGTCAATATACTGGTGGAAAGAACCATCAATTAATGACTTTAAATATTATTTTTCAATTAATCTATCCAATATAATAAAGTATGTTACTATTTAATAAAAATCAACTTAATAACTTAACTACTGAAAAAAAAAATGCTTTTTTTTCTCAAAAATTTTTGGTCTGTAATATAATAATTTCGGGCAATTTAAATATCTAATTATGTTCAAAACTCATGCAACTTCTCTTTACCAAACATATTTTATGATACCTGGTTCATGCCAGATGGAAGGAATAATTGCATTATATAATTATATAATGCTTTTTTTAGTTGGTATATTATTTTTTGTAACTTCTCTTCTAATATTTATAATAAATGAACACTTAGATGGAGCTCGTCATAATAAACAATTTGATCAAGGAACTAAAGATGAATCTATAGCGTGGTTAAGATACATAAAATCTTGGACACATTCTACACCTTTAGAACTGGTTTGGACAATTATTCCTACAATTATATTAATAGCTATAGCAATTCCTTCATTTATATTATTATATTCTTTAGATGAAATTATGGATACCCAATGCGTAGTTAAAGTTATTGGTTACCAATGGTATTGGCGCTACGAATATCCAATAACTTTAGATGAAGAACTTGATGTAATTAATGTTTATTATTTCAGTTATATGAAACCATTTGATGAATTAACTCAAATGTGGCCTCTTCGCTTACTAGAAGTTGATATGCCATTAATTTTGCCTTATGATGTTAATGTTAAATTAATTGTTACTGCAAAAGATGTCTTACATAGTTTTGCGGTTCCAAGTCTAGGAGTAAAAATGGATGCAGTTCCAGGTAGATTAAACCAAGTAACTTTATTTATATTTAAACCAGGAATTTACTATGGACAATGCTCCGAATTATGTGGCGTAAATCACGCATTTATGCCTATAGTTTTACATGCAATTAGTTTTGATGTCTTTCAAGATTTTTTACATAAAATTTTAATTGCAACAAATTTTGATAAATGCTTAGAAACATTATTAGAAAAAGCTGACGGTTATTTAGAAGACTTTTTTATTAAACAAGAACCTGAAGATAATTCTTATTTACAAGATCCTCTTTTTCAAAACGATCCAGATCTTATAAACTATTTAAAGGAGTTAAATAAGTTCGTAAGAGATCGACTTGAAGATCCTACAGCTATAGATAAACATTTTAATGGAGAAATATCCTATAAAGAACTCTTAGATTTAGCAGGAATTACTGAAAATGATCTTCCTAGTTTTAATTCAAAAAGTGTATGACCTCAATCGTAACATTTATTCAATATTCTTTTTATAATTATTTTTTATATAATTTTTATTTATTAAATTATATAAATTATATTCCGTTATTTATATTGATTTTTTTATCAATTTATATAACAACTTATTTATATATATCACTAAGAAATATTTTTAAAGTTTTTTTTTTTACAGAATCAATGCTTTTGATATCGGTCTTATTCTTATCTCAGTATGGCAGCTTATTAAATTTTGATGCCCCTCTTCACTATTTTTATTGTCAACTAATACTTGCTTCCGCTGCTGCAGAAGCAGCTCTATTCTTGGGTATTTTTTCACATCTATATGATAGACAGTTTAATAATCGGGTTAATAACATCAAGCAAATGGATAGCTCAATAATATACTTTTTAAATAATTCAAAATTAAAGAATGATTAAATTTATAAATCAAAATATTTTTATTCTTATGTTCTTACGATTACTTGATAAAAGTTATTTAAATTTCGAACTAAAAAGCTCAGAAGTTATAAAAAATTTATTATTAAATTTTGATATTAGCTTTTTAAAAATTCAAAAATTGTTTAATAATATAATAACTTTTTGTGATAGATGGTTATTTTCAACTAATCACAAAGACATTGGTACTTTATATTTAATTTTTGCAGTATTCTCGGGTATAGTTGGAACAATACTTTCTGTCTTTATTCGGTTAGAATTACTGGGAACAGGTGATCAATTTTTTTTAGGAAATTATCAACTCTACAACGTAACAATAACTGCTCATGCTTTCTTAATGATTTTTTTTTTAGTTATGCCTGCACTAATAGGTGGTTTTGGAAATTGGTTTGTACCTATTATGATAGGCGCTCCAGATATGGCTTTTCCAAGATTAAATAATGTTAGCTTTTGGCTTTTACCTCCTTCTCTTTTTTGTTTGCTAGGTTCATCTTTAATTGAAGGTGGTGCTGGTACTGGTTGGACAGTATACCCACCATTATCTGCAGCTTTAGCTCATTCAGGACCTAGCGTTGACATGGCTATCTTTAGTTTACATATAGCAGGTTTTTCATCTTTATTCGGAGCGATAAATTTTATTACAACAATAATAAATATGAGAGTTCCGGGAATGGCTTGGGATAAAACTCCTTTATTTGTTTGGTCGGTATTAATTACTGCTTTTTTACTTTTATTATCACTACCTGTTTTAGCAGCAGCAATAACAATGTTATTAACTGATAGAAATTTTAATACCTCTTTTTTTGATCCAGTAGGTGGTGGAGATCCAATTCTATACCAACATCTATTCTGGTTTTTTGGACATCCAGAAGTTTATATTTTAATTTTACCAGCTTTTGGTATTATTAGCCATGTACTTGCTTCTTATTCGTTTAGAAAAATCTTTGGTTACCAAGGTATGGTTTTTGCGATGTTAGCAATTGGGATTTTAGGATTTTTGGTATGGGCACATCATATGTATACTGTAGGTATGGACGTTGATACCAGAGCATATTTTACTGCTGCAACAATGATTATTGCTATACCTACTGGTATAAAAATTTTTAGTTGGTTAGCAACTCTTGTTGGTGGTATAATAATTCTTTTACCTCCAATGTATTTTTCTTTAGGGTTTTTATTTTTATTTACTATTGGAGGACTAACTGGTGTTATATTATCTAATGCCGGTTTAGATATATCATTACATGATACCTATTATGTTGTAGCACATTTTCATTATGTTTTATCAATGGGAGCTGTATTTGCTTTTTTTGCCGCTTCTTATCACTGGTTAGGTAAGATAACTGGTTACACTTATTCCAAAGAATATGGTAGATTACACTTCTGGTTAACTTTTATTGGAGTTAATATTACTTTTTTTCCTATGCATTTTTTAGGTTTAGCAGGTATGCCTAGATGAATTCCAGATTATCCTGATATTTATTTAGCTTGGAATCAAATTGCTACCCTAGGGTCAATTATTACGTTATTTTCATTTATATACTACATCTTAAGTTTAACTCAAGGACGATTTTATTCAAAAAAATATACAAAGTATCTTCCTGATACTAACCCTTCTATTTTTATAAAATAAATACTTTATTCAAAAGAAAAAATAAAATGAATCAAAGTAGAATTAAAAATACTAAATTTATTTTAAATTTATTATCGAAAAAAAAAATTAATAATTTTTTTTTATCTCAAAAATTCTTATTTAAAATGAATTTAGTTAATTTTTACCAACCAAAAATAACATTAAACTATTCAGTTTATCCAATTTTATTAAATAAAATCATTAGACAATTTTTAAGAGCTGGTACAATTATTGGTGTTGGTCACAACAATTATTATTCATTAGAATTTTCAAAAAAATTTAAATTTGATAAAAAAAAACTTTATTTATCAAAATTAAACGTAAAAAAAGAAAGTAGATTTTTTTATGGTATTTGTATTTCAAAAAAAAATAATTTATTAAACTCAACAATTACGCTACGAAATGTTTATTATAATGAGATTATTGAAAAATCATTTTTTATTTTCAATCCATGAAATTCTGTTATATCAACTATAAATGTAAATTCATTGCTAAACGCCTGAAAATACTCAGGTTTCTCTTTAAGAAATAAATGGTTTTATTTAAGAAATAAACCCCGTCAATACAGTAAAATAACTTTACGTTAAGCATTATAATTAATTAAAGTTTAAAAATTTTAAACGCATTTTTTGAATATCTAGGTTAATAAAAAGGACGTTGTTGAAGACGAAATATTTTTTATACTCTTTCTCTGTTAGAGAAAAATTTTCCTTAAGAAAACTTTTTTTCCATAAATTTATTATGGAATATTACACATTATTTTAAATTGAAACATCTTAATAAAAATAAAAAAAAATCAAAATTTATTTTTTGAGAAAATAAAAGTAGAGGTGATCGAAATTATTATAAAGGATAAAAAAGTATTGAAGTAACTAATATACACCAGTATAAGGTATAGTCCTGTAGTTTTGAAAATATTATTATAATATTTTTATTTGAACTAGTAATTTTTTTTTTTTATGCTATTCATAACTTCACTTTTTTATTTAAAGTATTTCAAAGCTCGGGAAACTTTGTTTGAATATAATAAGACCATTTTTTAACTTTAATAATTTTATTAAACCGATAGTGCACACAGTACCGTGAGGGAAAGATGAAAAGATGCTCTAGTAGGCAAGTGAAAAGATCTTAAAAAAGAATGCGTAAAGCAATTAATTTAATTATTATTAATTAATGTACCTTTTGCATAATGGGTTAACTAGTTAATTTTACTAGCGTGCTAAATAAAAATTATTTTTAAGCTCAGTGAAAACAAGAATTAAGTTTCTTTAGTTAGTAAAATTAGACCCGAAACCAGACGAGCTACCTATGATCAGATTAGTACTCTTAAAAAAGTATTCGATCGTACCCGTGTATGTAGCAAAATACTGGGATGAATTGTAGGTAGGAGTGAAAGGCTAATCAAGTTTGGAGATAGCTGGTTCTCAGCGAAATTTATTTAGGTAAAGTATTAATTTATAATTTTTTTGGTAAAGCTCTTTTCAATGTAGGGGGTTATTAATCTACCGAAATTGTTAAAACTAAGAATAAAAAAATTACTAAATTGGTAAACAGACATAGAGCACTAAGGTCCTACTGTCGAGAAAGAAATAGCTTAGAATTATAGTTAAGGTCTTTAAAGTAAATTTAGTGACATAAAAATTTCTTATTTTGAAAAAATAGCAGGAGGTGGGCTTAGAAGCAGCCACCCTTTAAAGAAAGCGTAACAGCTCACTGCTATTTTATTATAATAAATTGAATAATGTAGGAGTCTAAAATTTATTACCGAAACTTAATTAAATTTTTAAGTAGCTGGGTGAGAATTGTAATTAAATTTTTGTTTAATACGTATATATATATTAGATATAAAATATGTTCTTTAATAATGTTAACATGAGTAACAAATAAAACGTGAAAATCGTTTTCACCAAAAATCCAAGGTTTCTGATGGACAGGATTATCCCCCTCAGGTTAGTCGACCCCTTATTTATAAAATGTTATTTTTCTAAAAATGGGAAAATTTGTAATATTAAATTACTTATAACTTACAACTTTATAAAAAAAAATATTTTTTTTTATAATTTTAAAAATATTTTTTTTTTATAAACTGGAAATAAAAGTTTATAAAAAAATCGTACTAAAACCAACACTGGTGGATTAGTAGAGTATACTAAGGTGAGCGAGTGAATAATATTGAAGGAACTCGGCAAATTGACTCTGTAACTTCGGGAGAAAGAGTGTCTACTTCCTAGTAGATGGCACTAAACAGGGAGTGGCGACTGTTTAATAAAAACACAGGAATCTGCAAAAATTAAAATTTATGTAAAGGTTCTGACACCTGCCCGGTGCTGGAAGGTTAACAAGATAGGATTTTATTTATTTTATTTATTTATGTAATGTTTTATTTTGAAGTCCCAGTAAACGGCGGCCGTAACTATGACGGTCCTAAGGTAGCGAAATTCCTTGTCAGGTAAGTTCTGACGTGCATGAATGGTGTAACGACTGCTCCACTGTCTCCAATATTACCTCGGTGAACTTGAAATGTTTGTGCAGATGCGAACATAAAACGGCGGGACGGAAAGACCCCATGCACCTTTACTACATTTTTTTATTGTTAAAAAAAAAATTTATGCAGCGTAAGTATAAGCCCTATGATCTTTTCACGCTAGTGCTTTAGTTAGGGGAAAAATGAAACAATACTTTTTTTTTTTTTTTAACTAATTTTTATATTTTAAATAAAAAGACATTAAAAATTTGGTAGTTTGGCTGGGGCGGTCATCTCCTAAAAAGTAACGGAGATGTGCAAAGTTAAGCTTTTAGTAATTTTTATTGCTGAATTAGTGTAATGACAAATGCTTGATTAACTGAAAGACAGATAAGTCGAACAGAAATTAAAATTGGCCATAGTGACCCGATTATTTTTTATGGAAAAGTAATCGATCAACGGATAAAAGGTACGCTGGGGATAACAGGCTGATGGCCCCTGAGAGTACATATCAACGGGTTCGTTTGGCACCTCGATGTCGACTCATCACATCCTGGAGCTGTAGTTGGTTCCAAGGGTCTGGCTGTTCGCCAAATAAAGTGGTACGTGAGTTGGGTTTAGAACGTCGTGAGACAGTTTGGTCCCTATCTACCGTTTTTGTTTAGAAGAATAATTTTTTATAACTTTTCCAAAAATTGAAAAAATTTGATCCTATTACGAGAGGACTGGAGAATGTTTACCAATGGTCAATCGGTTGTTTTATTAAGGCATAGCCGAGTAGCTAAGTAAATAACCATAACCACTGATAATCTAAGTGGGAAGGGTATTTTTAAAAAAATTTTTGTAGGGTCGAGGAAGAAAATCTCGTAATAAATTAATAATAAACTTACATTAATGTTAATGTTTATTAATTTTTTTAATCCCTAAATTTTCTTAATTTTAAAAAAAAATATATTTGGAATACAACCAATGTTAAAATTGAATTAATATGTATATTTGAGTTTGATCCTGGCTCAGAGTGAATGCTATTAATATGCTTTATACATGCAAGCCGAACGGTTGTTAATCTATTTTAGTAAAGTAGATATTAATAATAGTGGCGCACGGGTGAGTACAAGTAAAATAAGAGGTGTTAAAGTCAGAAATAAAATTTTTTAAGTTAAATTAATATTTTCTTATTTATTTAATGTCTGATAAATTATTTTAAACTATAAATATCACTTTCCAACTATTTATATTTAAAAGAAAAAAAGATTAATCGCTTTGGCGCTAATTTTACTAAGATCAGGTTGTTGGTTAGGTAGCGGCTAACCAAGCCGAAGACCTTTAGCTAGTTTGGAAAAATGTATAGCCACATCGGGACTGCAACAAGGCCCGAATTCCTAAGGGAGGCAGCAGTAGGGAATACTGGACAATGGGTTAACGCCTGATCCGGCAATATTAAATGAATGAATGGAAGGTTTCAAGCTGTAAAGTTCTGTAAGTTACTATATATATAATGAATGTAGTAATTAAGCCCCGACTAACTTCGTGCCAGCAGTCGCGGTAAAACGGAGGGGGCGAGTGTTACTCATCATAACTAGGCGTAAAGGGTTTTAAGGTTGATAATGATTGTTTTAATCTAAAGAACAATTGAAGTATTGTATATGGTTATTTAAACAAATTATCTAGAGTAAATTAGAGAGTAGTGTTACTAATTATTTAGGGGTAGAATCCAACAAGAAAATTGGGAGCACCAAAGGCGAAGGCAACTACTCATAATTAACTGACGCTGATATACGAAAGCTTGGGCATCAAACAGGATTAGATACCCTGGTAGTCCACGCCGTGACCGATGAGTGAGAAAATATTGATTTATTTAAATACTGTGTATTTAAATTTTTAACTAAATTTTAGTTTTTGCAGAAAATTTTATTTTAGCTAACGCGAAAGCATTCCGCCTGGGGACTACGGCCGCAAGGTTGAAACTCAAAGGAATTGACGGAGGGTCATACAAGCGGTGGAGCATGTGGCTTAATTCGTCATAACGCGCAAAACCTTACCAGTCTTTGTATATTAAAGGAACAAATTTAATAAATTTGTTATTTATTTCTTTTATTCTTTGAGTTAAAAAAATAATTTTTAATACAGGAGCTGCATGGCTGTCGTCAGTTCGTGCCGTGAGGTGTTAGGTTTAGTCCATTAACGAACGTAATCCTATTTTTTAGTTTTATAGGAAATAATTTTTTTCTGTCTAAAAAAACAATCATTGAAAAATGGAGGAAGTAAGGAAGATGTCAAGTCAGTATGGCCCTGATAGGCTGGGCTGCCACACATGCTACAATGCTTTTTACAATGAGACGCAATAACGTGAGTTGGAGCAAATCTTTAAAAAAAAGCTTAGTTCAGATTATTCTCTGCAATTCGAGAGTACGAAGGAGGAATCGCTAGTAATCGTGGATCAGCATGCCACGGTGAACTGGATTCTGACCCTAGTACATACCGCCCGTCACGCCACGAAAATTTATTGTGTTGGAAGTTAATAAAACTTTAAGATATATTTACTAATAATTTATTTTAATAAAAATATGTTAATTGTAATAGTTAACAATAATGTGGTAAGTAATTAGGGTGAAGTCGTAACAGGGTAGCCGTAGGGGAACCTGTGGCTGGGGTTTTTTGTTACGGACAGGTCGTATTCTGTATTTTCTAGACCATAACTATTTCCTTAGTGACCTGTCCAATAACAATAAACAACGCGCACCCCGGATATGATGGAATGGTAGACATGTTGGTTTTAGAAACCAATGATTTATATCGTAAGGGTTCAAGTCCCTTTATCCGCTCCAAAATATTATAACTAAAATTTATAATATTCCAATTGGAGCTATCATTCCATTTTTTTTTAAAAAAAAATGGAATATAATTTTACTACTAATTTACAAGGGTGTAACTAAACGTTAGTTACTAACGGGTGACTGAGTGGTTTAAGGTATCTGACTTGAAATCAGAAGTAGTCATTTAAAAAACACTACCGTGAGTTCGAATCTCACCCCGCCCTTGTAAATTAGTAGTAAAATTATATTTTTGTATAAATAAAAAAAATTAATATAATTTCCTAAAAGTAGTTTAGAATTATAAATAATTAATAAAATCTATAATTTGAAACTAGTTTACATAAAAAAAAATCTATGTTTGAAAAACTAATCATTTTTGTCTTAAGTTATATAATGGACTTGCTTGCGTTTCTAAACCTGCACCCTTTTAAATTTATAGTAATACCTATAGACATATCGATTTTTCACTCTTGTGAGTTAAAAGAGTGTTGGTTGATAAATATTCAACCAAAATATAATATGGATATATTTCAAAAAGATGATCTTTTAAATAATTTCGATATTATTTTTGATAAAATTTTTAAAATAATTATTGAGATTATTCAATATCAACTCAATTTTTTTTCTGAAACTCCATTGGATTCCGCCATATTTCAAGATTATCATGATAAGTTTCGTGATAAATATTTTCATGAATCACTAAATGAATTAAAAAGTAAATTGGATTTACTTAACTTTGATGATAGATCTGACCTACAAACTTATAGAAATATTCATTACATAATTTTTTTTGAACTTTATATAAAAATTTATCATTCACTATACGAAGAACTTTATATCAATATACAATCAGAATTTCCTGATAAATTTTATTTTACTTTATATGTCAAATTTTCCCGTGTGCTTTTTCCCATAATATGTTATGAAGTAGACTATTACTTATTACCAACTACTGAGTTATCATTTTTTGATTTTCTTTTACAATTTTTCTAAAAAATTGATTTAAATTATTTAACTAATAATATGAATTTAATAATCTTTGAACTACTTTATAGATTTGACAACTATGTTTTTATAAACAATCTTACTACTACTTTCAATACTTCATGGATGTACTTCGATTCTTTTTTTTTTACCTTATTCAAGGAAAAAAATCAAACAAATCAATCGCGATTTGGCAAAAAAATTATCTTTTTTTCTACAGTTAAATCTGTCGATGACTATTATTATTATAAACTAGTAAAAGGAGAATCCTCAAATCTAGTATTTAATAAAGAATTAATGTCTATTGAAAAAAATTTAACTTTGAAAGCGGATAAAAAAATGTGAACTTTTATATATAATGAGTTCAATAATAATTTTTTCTCAGAATTGAATTCTGAAGAATCATTTTTTCAAAAAAAACAACCTATTATGGTTACTGTTCATTATCAAATATATTCTTTTCTTTTTAAAATTTTTACTTTTTTTAATATTAAATTAATTGGGTCACAAAAAATTTTTGATTTAATTACTGATCATAATCAAGACCCTTTTTTTACCTTTTGAAAAAATATTATTATAAGTAAACGGGCTTTTTTTTACATAAATCATTTTTGAGAACGATCATTTTTAATGCAGGATACATTATTAAAAAAATCAAACTCAAAAATTTCTAAAATTTTAAATCCATATACAAATGTTTATGAGTCTAATAGAGGGATGTGAATACTTTATAATTTTTTGGTGTATAGGACATATACTAATAATTATATTCTTTGAGACTTCACAGATGTTCAAGATTTTGCTTTCGATAAAAATTTCTTTTTTCTTTGGGATTATAAATGAGCTTTCAAAAAATATCCTAATATAATGATAAAAGCTCGACTTATGGACTGAAAAAATTATTTTAAAAACAGGCTGTTAATGCCAATGTTACAATATCCATCATCTTATACTTATGTAAAAAGTCCGCAAGTTTATGGTTGATCCTGAGAGAAAGCTCTATCTTACTTTCCAACTTATATACTACAAGCAGAAAATAATAATATGTACTTAGATAAATTTGTAGCAGGTTATTCATGATTTTTCAAAGCAGGTGAGACCTACTTTGATAATCTAAATCTTTTAGAAAAACAGTGATACTGATCAACTCATGTTAATTATGGTCAGTATGATTACCTAATTTTTGATTTTCCTTGATATCAGATGGCCTATATGACGTCAGTAATATCTTATACTTGATTTGCTATAGAAATGCTTATATTAGAAGAATACTCTAGTTCCAGAAAATTTCAATATTATATATGAAAATATGACACTATGTTTCAATTTTATCAAGATCCTTATTTAAAAAAAAATTTATGAGCCGACTTACTTTTTAAAAAAAAACCACTAGAAAGGCTAAAAGTTCTTAGAGATCCAATAGATGATATGATTGTTATTGTTCCTAAAGAGTGAATAACAAGTTTAATATTTGGTTATAACCCTTCTATTCATTTTTTTCATACACCAAAATGGTTTTTAGATTTAAATGACAATACAGATTTTTACCTACAAATAAAAGCTGATACACGCGAAGATCAGCGGTGAGAGTCATTAGATTATGTCTCAACATTTTACATGTATAATTATCATAATAAATTAAAACCTAACGTTTCACTTTTTACTAAAGATAACTACAAGGTATTGTACTTAGGGCATTTTATTTCATTCATAAATGAAAAAATTCACAATGATCCGGGTTATATAAATAGTTTATTTAATTTTACCTATTATCCTGCTAAAAAAACTAATTTTAATTATTTAGGTCTTATGGATATATTTTATGACACTCAATTACCTCCTATAAATTTTTCTTGGTCTCCTTTTTCATCTATCGAGTATTGAACAGAATGGTTAAAATTTGAAGAAAATATTGATTTTATAAGACGCATACTTATACAATTATATAAAAATATAGAATTTGGGCTTAAAGATATTAAATTTACTAAAATAATGTTTTCTAAATACAACATTTGATATTCCAACTCTACTCAAACTCATTTTTATATAACCATAAAATTACCTGAAATAAAATTTATTTCTAACATGTTAATTCCTTTTTTTAATTTTATGCTTTATAATTTTGAAATCCCGGATATTTATAAAAATTATTATTTATGGTTTATATATAAATTACCAAAAAACATCTGATTTGAGCTATTTATGTGGACAGTTCCTAGATTAGAACTTGTTTGTTTTAATGATTGTAATAATACATTATGATTTGTCATATTACAAAAACTTGATAATTTTTGTAGCCCTATACCTCTAGATTTTTTTTTTCTAAATTCAAATTTAAAATCATATCCTGATACAATCCATACAATTACTCATAAAAATCAATTATTGCCCACAGATTTCTTTGAAAAATCAGTTTTTACAGATTATTCCGAAAATGAAATAAAAAAATTTCTAATTTTGTGGGGTTTAACAAGACATTACCTAAATGATGACTTTACTCATGATGTAGAATTTTTAATGGCATTAGCGTCAATAAATAATAATAAATATCAAAATCCTGAATTACAAAGATATAAAGATTATGTTATAAAGAGTAATCTTTATAAACAACCTGGAACAACTAGATAACTCAGTTGGTAGAGTGAAAGCCTGAAAAGCTTTAAGTCGAAAGTTCAAGTCTTTCTCTAGTCAAGTTCCTGTTAATGAGGAGGTATCTTAATTGGTAAAGGGTTAGCCTGTCGAGCTGAACGTTGCGGGTTCGAGTCCTGTCCTCCTCGTTTAAGTAGTGTAATGGTAACACATCGATCTGCAAAATCGGTATTACTTGTTCAATTCAAGTCTTATCCTATTTATAAATCTTATAAATATCCGATCGTCGAATGTTATTGATTATAAGATAAATGAATTAATATTCTATAGGAATGCTAACTTCATAAAAAAAAACCCGTTTGGCGAAATTGGTAAACGCATTAATCTCAAAAATTAATTCCTATTGGTTCAAGTCCAATAACGGTCTCTCAGAAGAGTGTCTGAGTGGTTTAAGGTGGTAGTTTGCTAAACTGCTGTACATATATTTGTACCATAGGTTCGAATCCTATCTCTTCCGTATAATTAATTATATGTGAAGGGACATAGTGTAATGGTAACATTTCTGATTTGGAATCAGGCGACTATAGGTTCAAGTCCTATTGTCCCGATTATCGGTAGCTCAATGGTCAGAGCGCTTGGCTGTTAACCAAGAGGTTGTTGGTTCAACTCCAGCCCGAAACGGATATAATTTTGAGGTATAGTGTGAGTGGTAGCACGCTGGGTTCATATTCCGGAAGGAAAGGTTCAACTCCTTTTGCCTGTACAAATTAATATTACCCTAGTTAAATGGTATAATCTTGGTCTTGCAAACCGAAGTTATTGGTTCGATTCCAATGGGCTCCACAAAAAATATTTATGATTTTTTTAATTAATTCTTTTTATTTTTTTTTACCAATTTTAATTTTATTTCTAAATTCTTGGTTAGTACTATTTTACTTTTACTATTTTTATTCTATTATTCTTAGAATAAAAAATTTTTTTATTTTTTTTGAATTTGATTTCTTTAATTTATTAAAAATAAAAAAAAAATTAATTATGTTTTTATTTTTTAATTATTTTTCGATTATCATACGAATTTTTTTCTCTAGCTTATTTTACTTTATATGATTTTTTGATCATGAAGAAATATTAAATATAGATAATTTTGTTTTTATTTATCAAAATTTTTCCGAATTTTTTTTTATAAAGTTTTTAGAATTAACTTTTTTAGACTTAAATTTTCTACCTGAAAATTACTACTCAGACTTTGGTCTTATATTATATATTACTTTATTAAAATATTATTATTAATGTTTAAAACTTTTAGAAAATACTTTTTTTTTATATTTGCTTACATTATTTTGAGACAAGCCTCAAAAACTTTTAATTTTGATTTTTCCGAAATAGATATGGACAACTCAAAGGATAGAGAACTTATGCACTTCCTTATACAGGAAACTGTACTAAATAATCCTAAATATGGCCAGAACATCGCAGAAATTGCTTATTATGGAAAACCTCTTCTTTTATTTAATAATACTTGGAGTATTATATATTCGTTGGATTTTTATAATTATCTATATCTTACTATTATTTGGTTACCACTTTTTTTTTCTTTATATATTTTCTTTTTATATTTATATTACTATTCCAATGTATTATCATTTGGAACTATTTTTGGTATTGAAGATAAATCTATAAATTTTCAAAAACGATTTAAAAAAAATATTTTTATGACTTTACGTACAATGTTATCCTACTTTCCTACATTTAATGCTTCAAGATTATTTTTGTTTCCGTCTATTTTAAATTTATTTTATATACAAAAAACTCATTTTTTATGGAAACCTAGGATTAAAACGTTACCGTTTTATTTTATATTTTTTTTAATTATCTTATTTTTTTTTGGTATAGATGCAACTAATTTTTATGAAAATTATTTTTTTTTGATAATAGCAACTTTTGTTTCTTTTTCTATTGCTTTAAAATTTCACTATATGAAAAATCAGTTGGGTTTAAAATTAAAACATTTATTAATAAAAAATAAAAAATTTTCTCAGGAATTAATATCTAATTTCTACAAAAAAATGTTTTTTCGTAAAAATATATTAATTATACCCATAGTGATGGCATTTTTAATTTTTTTGTTTTCAAATTACTTATTAATTTTTATGTATAAAGATTTTTTTTTTAAACCAGTACTAACCTGGAATGGTTATTTTTCAAATACTATAATTTCTTTATTTCTTCAAGGTGATTACCCGTTTATAAAAAGTAGGACTAAAGTCCCCCTAGATTACTTTGTAGCTTTAGATGGGTTAAATATTTGGTTAATATGGTTAACAAGTCTTTTAGTTTTTTTATGCTCATTATTTTGCTTTGATAAATCTAAAACTGATGATTTCATTTTACAAATGGGTTGGATATTTTTTTTACAATTTGCTTCATTTCAATTTTTTTGTGTTTGTAATTACCTATGGATGTATATTTTTTTTGAACTATCACTTTTACCAATATATATATTAATAATATTTTGGGGTTCAAATTGAAGAAAAGTTCATGCTGCCTATCAAATGGTCTTATTTACTTTTATTGGATCTTTATTTTTATTAATTGGTATTTTTATGTTATTTAATAAATTTTATACATTTAATACATTTGATATTTTTTTTTCTTTAAAAGAAAATTATCAAACTCCATTATTTTCTTTGCATGAAAAAAAAATAATTTGGATATTTTTATTTTTGGGATTCGCTGTAAAAACACCATTGTATCCTTTTCATATTTGGCTACCTGAAGCGCATTCAGAAGCACCTACAGTTGGGTCTGTTTTACTAGCAGGTGTATTATTAAAAATGGGAACATATGGCTTTATGCGTTATGTTATTCCTTTATTTCCTGAAATATTAGAATATTATAAAACTTTAATATATTTTATGTGTTTATCAGGTATTTTATTTTCATCTATGAGTGCTTTAGCACAAATTGATATAAAAAAAATAATTGCTTATTCTTCAATAGGTCACATGGGTTTAGTTATACTGGGTATAACTACTCAAAACTCCTACGGTTTATTAGGCTCAAGCTTTATGATGATTTCTCATGGTTTAATATCAGGAGCTCTATTTTTTTCAATAGGTTTACTTTACAAAATATATGGTACTCGGTCAATATTACATTACACTGGTATTGCTCATTTTATGCCAAGATTTTCACTATGTTTTTTTATTTTTAATTTATCAAATATGGGTTTTCCAGGTACAGCAGGTTTTCCTGCAGAAATTTTAATTTTTTCTGCTTTAGTAGAAGATAATTTTTTTTTAACAATATTTTCAAGTTTAGGATCAATATTAGGAGGCTGCTATTCCATCTGGCTTTTAACGAGAGTTATATATGGGCAAATTTCACCTAAAATATCAGTTTATTGAGATTTAAAACCAATAGAATGAAAAATTCTTATAGTTTTGGTTTTCTTTATTTTTTTATTTGGAATTTTTCCTTTTATAATGATTGATTTTTTCAAACCTTTTTGTTCCTTTTTTACAGCAATTTTATATTAATATGTTATTTATCATTTACAATAAATTATTTTTGAATATAAATTTTATTAATACAACTTCCATATATTTATTTATATTTGATCTTTTAAATATAGATATATCTAAATATTTATATTTACTAAAATATGTAGTATTATCTAACTTTTACGATTTAACTTTATCACAATGAACTTTTGATGTTAATTTTACTTTTATTTTTGACTCTTTTGGTATAGTTTCTTTGCTAACAATCTTAAGTTTATTACTACATAATATGTTATCATATTCAATTCGTTATTATTTTATGAAACAACTTTTCTCACTAAAATTTGATTTTTCTAGAAATTTAACAAATTTACTGATTGATGCCTTTATTGCTAAGAATTTTAAATTAAAGCCTGTATATATTGTAAGAAAAATTGCCGATACAACATTCTCGTGTTTAATTATATCTATTTTAATATTGTTATATTATTACTTTAATAATATATTTTATTTAGTTAATACTAAACTATATCTAACAAATAGTGGAGAACATTTTTTTATACAAAATCAAGATTTAATTTCATGGATACCTTTTGATTTAGATTCGATTAATTTAGGTTTAATGCTAGATACGTTATCTATATTAATGTTAATTATAGTTTTATCTATTTCTACTTTAGTTCATTATTATTCATTAGATTATATGTACTCAGATCCATGATTAATAACATTTATGAAATATTTATCTGGTTTTACAGCAGCTATGATAATTCTTGTAACTGCTAATAATTTATCTCTAGTGTTTATGGGTTGGGAAGGCGTTGGTATCTTCTCTTACCTTTTAATTGGATTTTGGTATACTTGAACTTTAGCGTTGAAAGCTAGCTTAAAAGCTGTTATTGTAAATAAAATTGGTGACGTTGCCTTATTAATTGCTATGTCACTAAGCTTATACTACTTTGGTACTACTGAGTTTATAAAATTAAAACTTTTAATTTTATATTTATTAGAAGAAAAACTGTTGATTTTAAATTTATATTTTTTTTCTTTTAAAATATCTATTATTACGTTAATCGGAATTTTCTTATTAATAGCAGCTATAGGTAAGTCTGCCCAATTTGGTTTACACACTTGGTTACCTGATGCTATGGAAGGACCCACACCTGTTTCAGCTTTAATTCATGCTGCAACTATGGTTACAGCAGGTGTGTATTTAATTGTTTGAACTTCTTTTATTTTTGAAAATTCGGAAATATGTAGAAATATAACTATTATTGTTGGGGGTTTAACAGCTCTATTTGGTTCTGCTATTGCCTGTGTACAATATGACATAAAAAAAATAATTGCCTTTTCAACATGTAGTCAAATTGGTTATATGTTTTTAGCCTGTGGACTATCATGTTATAGTATCGCTATGTTTCATTTATTTACCCATGCTTTCTTTAAAGCATTGCTTTTTTTATGCGCTGGCTCCATAATCCATTCAATTTCGGATCAACAAGATATTAGAAAAATGGGAGGATTATTTAAATCTTTTCCAATTACATTATCTGGTATATTAATTGGTTTATCTTCCTTGATGGGATTACCTTTTACTTCTGGTTTTTATTCAAAAGATTCTATAATTGAAATGGCTTTGGCACATAACACATTTATTGGTTTTTATGGTTTTACTTGTTCTATTTTTGCAGCTTATTTAACTGCATTTTACTGCTATAGGTTTGTGTATTACATATTTATAGAATATACTAGCCAACCGTGAATAAATATTCATAATATTCATGAAAGTGGTTATTTTATGTTACTCTCAATTATTATTTTAATAATTTGTACAATTTTTGTTGGTTTTTGTTTTAAACACACATTATCTTCTCCTTTCTCATTATTTTTTTTTCAGAGTTCAATAACTTTAAATCCTTCAAGTAATTGTTTACCTCAAAGTGAATACTTTGTTCACTTTTACCAATTAACAAAAATACTAATTTTTGTTATTCCGCTACTAGGCTTATACTCTAGTTATAAATATTATTTAGATGATCCAGCAGAATATTTCTATTTTTGAATAGAAAAAGAATCATTAAATATTTCATTAAAAAATGTAACAGATAAGAAATATTATGAGTTTTTTCACATTTGGCATTGTTTACAAACTAAAGGTTCCATTGATTTTATTTATAATAAATTTATTGCTAAACCAGTATTAAATTTTTCTTACTCCGTTAGTTATATAGATTTAGATTGAGGTTGGTTAGAATTTTTTTTTGTTAAATTGCCTAATAATATCAGTATTTAC
>CAYZDK010000042.1:0-19810 GCA_964477255.1 uncultured Polaribacter sp. | reverse complement strand
ATTTTTTATTCCGCAACTAATTTTAAAACTTTTTTTAAAATTATTTTTTGAGAGAGTTTTAAAGAACTAGCGCCTAAAAAAGCGGACTGCAAAGATACAGACAATTATCTGATTTGCGCAAATTTTTTTTAGAAAAAAACTGTAAATTTTAATTAAAAAAGTAAATCATTTCAAAATCAATATTTTAGGATAAGATTCTTGTCTCAAATAAAGCATGTAGACAGTTCATCTAATTAAAATAAATGCGTTATTTGATTATTCTTACATAATAGTACCTTTCAAATTGTAAGAATTTAGGAATTCTAATATCTTTGCAGCTTTATTTAAATATACCTAATGATAAAGATTACATTACCAGATGGAACTATGAAGGAGTATTCTAAAGGAAGTACTCCTATGGATGTAGCTAAAAGTATAAGTGAAGGTTTAGCAAGAAATGTTATTTCAGCAAGTTTTAATGACAAAACAATTGAAACAACAACCCCTTTATTGCACGATGGCAGCCTAACATTATATACATTTAATGATGTGGATGGTAAAAAAGCATTTTGGCATTCGTCTGCACATGTTATGGCGGAAGCCATCTTAAGTTTCTATCCTAATGCGAAGTTAACCATAGGACCAGCTATAGAAAATGGTTTTTATTATGACTTAGATTTAGGTGATAAAACAATTTCGGAAAAAGATTTTCCAAAAATTGAAAAAAAGTTTTTAGAAATTGCTCGTGGTAAACACGAATTTAAAATGAGAGAGGTCTCTAAGGCTGATGCTTTAGAAATGTATAAAGCGGAAAATAATCCATATAAGGTAGAGTTAATTGAAAACCTAAAAGATGGTGATATTACTTTTTGCGACCATAGCAACTTTACAGACCTATGTAGAGGGGGACATATTCCAAACACAGGCATAATAAAAGCTGTGAAAATAATGAATGTTGCAGGAGCTTATTGGAGAGGAGATGAAAAAAACAATCAGTTAACACGTGTTTATGGAATTTCTTTCCCTAAACAAAAAATGCTAAAAGAATACTTAGAGCTTTTAGAAGAGGCTAAAAAACGTGATCATAGAAAACTTGGTAAAGAATTAGAGCTATTCACTTTTTCTCAAAAAGTAGGGCAAGGATTACCTTTATGGTTACCTAAAGGTGCAGCTTTAAGAGGTAGGCTTGAAAATTTCTTAAAAGAAGCACAAAAGAAAGCAGGGTATGAAATGGTTATGACGCCACACATAGGACAAAAAGAACTATATGAAACATCTGGCCATTATGCTAAGTATGGGGAAGATAGCTTTCAGCCTATTCATACTCCAAAAGAAGACGAAGAGTTTTTGCTAAAACCTATGAATTGCCCCCACCATTGTGAAGTTTATAATTTTAAACCACACTCGTATAAAGACCTACCTAAACGTTTTGCTGAGTTTGGAACAGTTTATAGATACGAACAAAGTGGAGAGTTACATGGATTAACCAGAGTTAGAGGTTTTACACAAGATGATGCACATATTTTCTGTACATCCGATCAATTAGATGAAGAATTTAAAAATGTAATAGACTTATCTTTATACGTATTACGTTCGTTAGGCTTACATGATTTCAAAGCCCAAGTTTCTGTTAGAGACCCTAAAAATCCTGATAAATATATAGGAGATGTAGCAAATTGGGAAAAAGCGGAGCAAGCCATCATTAATGCTGCAGAAGATAAAGGTTTAGAATATATTATAGAAGAAGGTGAAGCTGCGTTTTATGGACCAAAGCTTGATTTTATGGTTCGTGATGCGCTAGGTAGAAGCTGGCAGTTAGGAACTATTCAGGTAGACTATAATTTACCTGAGCGTTTTGATTTAACGTATAAAGGTTCTGATAATGAACTACACAGACCAGTAATGATACATAGAGCTCCTTTTGGCTCTATGGAACGATTTATAGCAGTTTTATTAGAGCATACTGGAGGAAATTTCCCATTATGGCTAACACCAGACCAAGTTATCTTACTGCCAATCAGTGAGAAATATCAAAAATATTCCGAAAAAGTTTTAGAATTATTAGAAAATTCCGAAATTCGCGCCCTCGTAGATAATAGAAGTGAAAAAACTGGAAGGAAAATACGCGATGCAGAAGTAAGCAAAATTCCTTATATGATTATAGTTGGAGAGAAAGAAGAGAAAGAAGGAACAGTTTCTGTTAGAAAACATGGTGAAGGTGATATTGGAACCTTTAGTATTGATGCTTTTATTCAACTAATAAAAGAAGAAGAAACTAAAACGTTAGAAAATTTTTAATAAATTTGAAGTAATACTGAGAGTCAGTAAATAATAAGTATAATTTAAATTAATAAGTCATAGCAATAAGAAGAAGTAGGTCTAGAAGACCATTAAGAGTAATCAAAGAAGATCAACACAGAATCAACGACAAAATAAAATACGTTGATGAAGTGAGAGTTGTAGGAGATAATGTTGAGGTAGGAGTTTATCCGCTAGCCAAAGCCAAAGCAATGGCTAAAGAGCAAGAGTTAGATTTAGTAGAAATTTCACCAAAGGCTAAGCCTCCGGTTTGTAAAATAATTGATTACAAAAAATTTCTATACGAGCAAAAAAAACGTGAAAAAGCTTTAAAAGCAAAGGCTACTAAAGTTACGGTTAAAGAAATCCGTTTTGGACCTCAAACAGATGAGCATGATTATGAATTTAAAAAGAAACATGCCATTAAATTTTTACAGGATGGTGCAAAGTTAAAAGCTTTTGTTTTCTTTAAAGGAAGATCTATTGTCTTTAAAGAACAAGGGCAAATTTTATTATTAAAGCTTGCACAAGAATTAGAAGAATATGGTAAGGTAGAACAACTACCAAAACTGGAAGGTAAACGTATGATTATGTTTATTGCTCCAAAAAAGACAAAATAAAAACAAATATAAGCAAGATAAAAACGAAGGAGAAATGCCTAAATTAAAAACAAAATCTAGTGCTAAAAAACGATTTAAAGTTACCGGTACTGGAAAGTTAAAAAGAAAGCACGCGTTTAAAAGTCACATCTTAACCAAGAAGTCTAAAAAACGTAAATTAAGGTTAACTCATGATACTTTAGTACATAAGTCTGATGAAGCTAACATTAAGCAACAGTTAAACTTAAAATAAGTTTACAAAGGGAATTAATTATTAACCATGGAGTTAGGCCAATTAAAAGTATTCTAGTTAGAATCGCCTACTACAAAAACAATTTGAATTATGCCAAGATCAGTAAATTCAGTAGCTTCAAGAAACAGAAGAAAAAAAATCTTGAAGCAAGCAAAAGGCTACTTTGGACGTAGAAAAAATGTCTATACAGTAGCAAAGAATGCGGTAGAAAAAGGGATGCTTTATGCATACAGAGACCGTAAAAACAATAAGAGAAACTTCCGTTCATTATGGATTACACGTATTAACGCTGCAGCTCGTTTGCACGGAATGTCTTACTCTCAGTTTATGGGTAAAGTTAAAGCTAACAATATCGAACTAAACCGTAAGGTTTTAGCAGATTTAGCTATGAACAACCCAGAAGCTTTTAAGGCAGTTGTAGAGAAAATTAAATAAATAATAAACCTTGCTTATAAAAAAAACCCAAACTTTGTTTGGGTTTTTTTCTTACATTTAAACCATAACAGAAAACAATGCGAAACCTAATATTTATTCTTTTTATAAGTTTATCATTAAACACATTGGGGCAACAAACTGCTGCAGATAGCACTGCCTCAAAAAAACAAGATACGGTAGTAAAAAAACCTACTCCAAAAAAAGAGGTTAAAAAACTAGAAACACCAAAAAACACTTCAGAAAAAAAGAAAGAAAACAACGTTTCTACACCTAAAAAAAAGAGTACTACTACCAAGCCAAAGAAAACAAACGTATCTAAAAAAGAAGAAGAAGACGATCCTACTATCAAAGGGCAATTCGAAAAAATATATCGCATATCTACTACTTATCAAACCTATAAAGTAATAAGTATAGATCGTTTTAAAACGCTTAAAAACAATGTATTAGACTCATTAGAAAAATCTAATTTAGAAATTAGAGAAAGAGAATTAGAGTTAAAGTCTGAAAAAGAATCTATTGTTAGTTTAAACGAAAAATTAGAAAAGGCAAATGCTGATTTAAAAGTTGCACTAACCAAAGAAAACTCAATTTCTCTTTTTGGTACTAATCTTAATAAAATTACCTACAATTTATTATTATGGTCTATCATCTTAATTTTAGGTAGTTTGTTAAGCTTTTTTATCTTTCGATTTTCAAGAAGTAATGTTTTAACAAAAAAAGCGCAAGAAAGTCTTAGAGAAGTAGAAGAAGAGTTTGAAATACACAGGAAAAAATCATTAGAACGAGAACAAAAACTACGAAGAGAATTACAAGATGAAATTAATAAGCAACGTGGTGTATAACCGTTGTAATTAATTAACGTAAATAAAAATATAATAATTTTGTATTGTTAAGGCTATTTTATACATTGTTAGTACTTTAAAACAATGAAAAATAGCATGAAAACGCTCTTTTTAACCAGAGAATATCCTCCATACGTTTACGGCGGTGCAGGCGTTCATGTAGAATACTTAGCACAAGAACTTGCCAAATTAACTGAAGTTGAAGTTCGTGCATTTGGAGATCAAAAAAAGAAAGACAAAAAATTGTCTGTAAAAGGATATCCTTTTGACAACGCTTTATTTGATAATGCAGAGGATAAACTTAAAGCAATTTTTAAAACGCTTAGCACTGGTATTCATATGAATACTGATTTTATTGATGCAGATATTGTACACTGTCATACTTGGTATTCTCATTTTGCAGGAATTATTACAAAAATATGCTATGGTATTCCACTAGTTATAACTGCACATAGCTTAGAGCCATTACGCCCTTGGAAAAGAGAACAACTTGGAAATGGTTACGATGCTTCTTCTTGGATTGAAAAAACTGCTATTGAAATGGCTGATGCTATTATTGCCGTAAGTGAAGAAACCAAAAACGATATTTTACAGCATTTTAAAGTTGATGAAGACAAGATTCATATTATCTATAACGGAATTAACTTAGAAGAATATACGCAAACCAACTCTAAAGATTACTTAAAAAAATACAATATAAATTTAAAACAGCCTTATGTTCTTTTTGTTGGCAGAATTACAAGACAAAAAGGTATTATATATTTGGTAAATGCAATAAAATATATTCCCCCAGATACACAAATTGTTTTATGTGCAGGAGCACCAGACACTAAAGAAATTGGTTTAGAGATGAAAAAAGCTGTACAACAATTAGAGAGAAAAAATGTAATTTGGATAGATAAAATGGTTACTAAAAAAGAAGTTATAGAATTATATTCGAATGCTGCTGTTTTCTGCTGCCCCTCTATTTACGAACCTTTTGGAATTATTAATTTAGAAGCTATGGCTTGCAATACAGCTGTTGTAGCTAGTGCTGTTGGCGGTATTAAAGAAGTGGTTGTAGATGGCGAAACAGGCATTCTTATTCCTGTAGAACAACAAAAAACTGCTCCTTTTGAACCTATCAATCCAGATCAGTTTTCTAGAGATTTAGCTGCAGGTATTAACACATTAATTTCAGATAAAGATTTACGTAATAAAATGGCACTACAAGGAAGAAGAAGGGTTGAACAATTATTTGACTGGAAAGCTATTGCAAAACAAACAAAAAATTTATACGAATCCATATTAAAAAAGGCACATGATTAATAACAGAGTTTTAGCAATAATTTTAGGAGGTGGGCAAGGTTCTAGGCTTTACCCACTTACAAAATCGAGATCCAAACCAGCAGTACCTATTGCTGGTAAATATCGTTTGGTAGATATTCCTATTTCTAACTGTATCAACTCCGATATAAAACGAATGTATGTGCTTACTCAGTTTAATTCAAAATCGTTAAACGCACATATTAAAAACACTTACCATTTTAGTCTTTTTAGTTCTGCTTTTGTAGATGTTTTAGCTGCAGAGCAAACCATACATAGTGATAAATGGTTTCAAGGAACAGCAGATGCCGTTAGACAGAGTATGCATCATGTATTGCAAAACGACTTTGAATATGCACTAATTCTATCTGGAGACCAATTGTACCAGATGGACTTTAATGATATGATTGCAAAGCACGAAAAAAGTGGCGCTGAAATTACTATTGCAACCTATCCTGTTTATGCAAAAGATGCCACATCCTTTGGATTAATGAAAACAAATAATGAAAACATCATTACCTCTTTTATTGAAAAACCTGGCAAAGAATTATTGCCAGATTGGACTTCTGATGTTGGAGCTGAAATGGAAAAACAAGGTAGGCAATATTTAGCCTCTATGGGTATTTATATTTTTAATAGAGATTTGCTAATTCAATTAATGGACAATCCAGATACCGTAGATTTTGGTAAAGAAATAATTCCGCAAGCCATAGAAAAGCACAAAACATTTAGCTATCAATATGAAGGATATTGGACAGATATTGGAAATATAGATTCCTTTTTTGAAGCAAATCTTGGATTAACAGATGATAATCCTAGCTTTAATTTGTATAGTGATAAAAGCATATATACAAGAGCTAGAATTTTACCAACTTCTAAAATATCAGGCACCATTCTAAACAAAACAATTGTTGGTGATGGTTGCATCATAAATGCAGAAAAAATAGAACGCTCTGTAATTGGAATTCGATCTAAGATTGGCGAAAACTCAATAATATCTAATACCTACATGATGGGTAGTGATTTTTATGAATCCGAAGAAGATCTTAAAAAAAATAACGTAGGTATTTTTATGGGAATTGGAGATGGTTGTAAAATACATAATTGTATTATTGATAAGAATTGTAGAATTGGCAATAACGTAACTATAAATGGAGGTACGCATTTAAAAGATATAGAAACAGACACATATATGGTAAAAGAAGGGATTGTTGTAATTAAAAAAGAAGCAACAATTACCAATGGAACTGTAATAGGGTAATAAAAAATTAGGTCACTTAATGTTAAATCAAAGTAGAATAGTAATAGAAAATATAGCTCCACAAATAAATGGTGGGGCAGTTTTTATAAAAAGGGTAGTTAACGAACTAGTTAACGTAACAGCAGATGTATTAATTGATGGTCATGACATACTTCAAGCAAGTGTTATGTATAAACATCAAAATGAAAAAAAATGGACAGAAGTTAGAATGCAATCTACAGGAAATGATGCATATGCAGCATCATTTAGCACTCCTAAACAAGGTTTTTATTCTTATAAAGTAGAAGGTTGGGTAGATTACATGTTAAACTGGCAACATGGTATTGAAAGAAAAATAGAAGATTACCAGCATGTAAACTCGGAACTATTAGAAGGTGCAGAATTATTAGAAGGGTTGTTAAAAAATCTAAAGAAAAAAGATAAAGAATATGTACGTCATCTAATTCGTATTTTTAAATCTAAAGACGATTATAATGAAGCTATAAAAGAGGCTACTTCAAACAAATTAAAGTCAATTTTTATAGATAATCCAGAGAAAATAATTATCGAATCTAGCGAAGAATTTAAGGTTTACGTAGATAGAGAAAAAGCTCGTTTTTCTACTTGGTATGAGTTTTTTCCAAGATCATCTTCTAAAACTGCAGGTAAACATGGTACTTTTAAAGACTGTCATAGATTGTTACCTAGAGTAGCTAAAATGGGCTTTGACACTCTGTACTTCCCCCCTATTCATCCAATTGGTGAAGTAAACAGAAAAGGAAAAAACAATACAACAATTGCACAAGAAGGTGATGTTGGTTCTACTTGGGGTATTGGCTCTAAACATGGTGGTCATAAGGATATTCATCCAGAACTTGGAACAAAAGAAGACTTTATAGAATTAGTAAATGCTGCAAAAGCGCTTGGTATTGAAATAGCTATGGATTATGCATTGCAAGCAGCACCAGATCATCCATGGGTAAAAGATCATCCAGATTGGTTTAAATGGAGACCTGATGGCACTGTACAATATGCAGAAAATCCACCTAAAAAATACCAAGATATTTTACCTATATATTGGGAAAGTAAAGACTTTAAGAACCTTTGGAAAGAATGCTTAGATACGCTACTATATTGGATTGATTGTGGTATTCGAGTTTTTAGAGTTGATAATCCACATACCAAACCTTATTACTTTTGGGGTTGGGTTATTGCCGAAGTAAAAAAGAAATATCCAGATGTATTGTTTTTATCAGAAGCTTTTACAAAACCAAAAGTTATGCAACAATTAGCTAAACAGGGTTTTACACAATCTTATACGTATTTTACTTGGCGTGAATCTAAACAAGAATTAAGCGAATATGTAAATGAACTCACCAAAACAGACTTAAAAGAATATATGCGTCCTAATTTCTGGCCAAACACTCCAGATATTAATCCGTTTCATTTACAAGGAGCCTCTGTAAGCAAATACATACAACGTTATGCTTTAGCTGCTACTTTAAGCTCTAATATTGGTATCTATGGGCCTGTTTTTGAGCAACAAATTGACACTCCAATTGCAGGAAAAGAAGAATATTACATGTCTGAAAAATTTCAGCTTTGCCATTATGACTGGTCTTTAGAAAATAAATTAACTACGTTAATTTCTAGTATCAACAGAATTCGAAAAGAAAATACATCCTTACAGCAAACAAATAATATTGAGTTTCTAGACACACAAAACGATCATTTAATTGCGTTTTATAAATGGGATGACTCAAAAACTAACGAAACTTTAATTGTTATAAATTTAGATGACAAACATACGCAAATTGGCTCTGTTCAATTGCCAATGCAACAGTTAGAGATTCATCATGGTCATAAAGTAGAAGTTACCGATTTAATTACCAAAAACTCCTATAACTGGTATAATGAATGGAACTATGTAGAATTGCATTCAGATTTACCCTTTCATATTTTTAGAATTCAAAAATGATGACTCCAAAATCAAACATAGAAGTTAAAAAATCTAATTATAAAACCTCTTACAAGTGGGAAAACCTCTTGGAAGATAATAACTTCGTAGATGTTTTCTTATCTGAGATTTTAGAAGAATACATTCAAAAACAACGCTGGTATGGAGGAAAATCAAGCAAACTAAAATATATAGAACTTAGCGAGTATTTTAGAATTCAACAAAAAGAAGAAGTTTATTTTGGTTTAATTCTAGAAGTTAATTTTCAAGAAGCTTTTTATCATCATTACTTTTTACCAATTGCTTTTGTTTCTGACGCTAATTTTGCAAAAGAAAATAAGATACTACCATTAACGCTTAAAAATCAAGAAGGGCACATAATAGACGCCATGTATTTGGAATCTTTTAGAAAATTGGTTTATGAAAGGATATGTACTGCTTTACCAATTGACAAGAGTAATGTTCAGTATCATAAAAGTAGTAATTTTAATTTTCCAGAATACCAGTCTTCTAAATTTTTAGGAGCAGAACAGAGCAATACTTCTATTATTTACAACAATCAATTTATACTAAAATTTTTTAGAAGAATTTATGCAGATAAAAATCCAGACTACGAAATGAGTAGGTTTTTATCGCACAAAAAAGATTTTAAACATACGCCTTTGTATTTAGGCAGCATCAATATTAAAAATTCAGATTCGGCAAATATAACCATTGGTTTAATGCAAAATTTAGTACCAAATAAAGGAGATGCTTGGGAATATTTTTTAAAAGAAATTCATAAAATATTTTCTTTTTCTGATGCCAAAAACATTCAACTAGAAGATTTACCAGATACAGAATTGTTTAAACGCAAAGCAATTGCAGATCTTCCACCTCAAATTATAGATTGGATTGGTTTTAATCTTTTAAATAAAGTACAACTTTTAGCAAAACGAACAGCACAAATGCATGGTGCATTAGGTTCAGAGTTCGAAGATACAGCCTTTACTCCCACTCGTTTTAATGGCGATTATACTGTTTGGCTAAAAAATAGACTTACCTATCAATTTCAGAATCGATTAAATCTTACCGAAAACAATCTACATAAATTAGATGGCTACACTTTAGAGCTTGCAAAAGAATTTCTAGAAAGTAAAAATACCATAAGAAAACGTTTGGTAAATTTTGATTGGACCAAACTAAAAGGCGAGCGTATTCGAATTCATGGCGATTATCATTTGGGGCAGATCTTAGTTCAAGAAGATGATTTTTGCATTTTAGATTTTGAAGGAGAACCAGAAAGCACCATTAGAGATAGAAAAGTAAAACAACCTCCACTAAAAGATGTGGCTGGATTATTTAGATCTTTTCATTATGCAATTTACGCAACAATCTTTAACCATAAAGAAGTATATAAAAAAGAAGATGAAACCTTATTTACTTTTGGAGAGCTTCTCTACAAATACCTAATTGCTGTATTTTTAGAAACCTATAGAGCAGAAACACAAGAAGCCAACTTATCAATTGGCTATACCAATGAAAGAATTTACATTTTAAAATATTGTTTATTAGAAAAAGCAATCTACGAATTAGGTTACGAACTTAACTCTAGACCAAGATGGACAATAATTCCTTTAAAAGGAATTTCTAATATTTTGAACTCATAACATTTATGGCACAAACAAAAGCACACAGTCTGTTTACCGATTTTGACATCAACCTATTTAAAGCTGGTAAACACTATAGATTATATGAAAAATTTGGATCTCACATTTTAACAGTAGATGGAGAAACTGGAACTTATTTCTCTGTTTGGGCACCAAGTGCAAAAACAGTCTCCGTTATTGGAGACTTTAATTTTTGGATAGCAGGAGAGCATCAACTTAATGTAAGATGGGATGGCAGTGGTATTTGGGAAGGCTTTATTCCTGGTGTAAGAAAAGGAGCTGTATACAAGTACAAAATACAAAGTAACCACAATGATGTAATTACCGAAAAAGCAGATCCTTTTGCAAGAAGATGTGAACATCCACCTAAAACTGCATCTATTGTTTGGGAAGACAATTACCAATGGAAGGATAAAGTATGGATGAAAAACAGAAAGAAAAATAATGCTCTAGATGCACCTTTTTCTGTCTATGAAGTGCATCTAGGTTCTTGGAAAAAAAATATTGAAGAAAATAGATTTTTAAGCTACAAAGAACTAGCAGATGATTTGGTTAATTATGTTGCACAAATGAATTTTACACATGTAGAATTTATGCCAATAATGGAATATCCTTATGATCCTAGTTGGGGATACCAATTAACAGGCTATTTTGCACCAACTTCACGTTTTGGAACTCCAGATGAATTTAAATATTTGGTAGATGCATTTCATAAAAAGGGAATTGGCGTATTGTTAGATTGGGTTCCTTCTCATTTTCCTTCAGATGCTCATGGTTTGGGATTTTTTGACGGTTCTCATTTATACGAACATCCAGATAGACGAAAAGGCTACCATCAAGATTGGAAAAGCTTAATTTTTAATTACGGTAGAAATGAAATAAAAGCTTTTTTAATAAGTAATGCTATTTTTTGGTTAGACCAATTTCATGCAGATGGCTTACGTGTAGATGCTGTTGCATCCATGCTATTTTTAGATTATTCTAGAGAAGATGGTGAATGGGAACCAAACATTCATGGAGGAAACGAATATCTTGAAGCCATAGATTTTATAAAAGATTTAAACACAGAAGTATACGCCTCATTTCCAGATGTGCAAACCATAGCAGAAGAATCTACATCTTTTCCAAAAGTATCTAGACCAATTTATGATGGTGGTTTAGGGTTTGGTATGAAATGGATGATGGGTTGGATGCACGATACCTTAGAGTATTTTGCAAAAGAACCTATACACCGTTCACACCATCAAAACGAGTTAACTTTTAGTCTCAACTATGCTTTTACAGAAAACTTTATGCTTCCTTTATCTCATGATGAAGTGGTTTATGGTAAAAAAGCAATCGTAAATAAAATGCCTGGTGATGAATGGCAACGCTTTGCCAATTTACGTGCTTTGTACACCTTTATGTACACCCACCCAGGTACTAAATTACTCTTTCAAGGTGGAGAATTTGGGCAAACTAGTGAATGGAATTTCGAAACAAGTTTAGATTGGCATTTACTGCAATATGAAGTTCATAAAGGAGCGCAAAATTTAGTAAAAGATCTAAATACATTATATAAGAATGAACCTGCATTGTACGAAAAACAATTTGAAGATAATGGTTTTGAGTGGATTGATTATGGAGATTTTCAGAACTGTGTTTTAACCTATATTAGAAAAGGAAATAATCCTTCAGAAAACATAATAGTGATATTAAATCTAACGCCAATTCCAAGAGAAAACTATAGAATTGGCTTACCTAAAAATGGGATACTAAAAGAAATTTTTAACTCAGACTTAAAAGTTTATGGAGGCACAGAATTATATGTTAACACAGAGGTACAATCTGAGATTAAAGAGTGGAATAACAGAGAGTTTTCTGCAGAATTAACTCTACCACCTTTGGCTATGATTGCCTTAAAATTTAAAAAATAGAGCTTTATGCTCTATTTTTTTTACGATAACGTTATCGTAAAAATAACATCTTCATTTTAAACAACTTTACTAAACTTTCACGACTTTTACATGTTATAAATTAGTTTAGTACTCATGATTGTAAATACAGAACTCGAACAAAAAGGAAACTTATTTCCAACTTCAATTATAAATTATACCAAAGATGTAGACACACTTTACTTTACATCAGAAAATAATGTAGTGCTACAAATAACCGTTGTTAGAGACAGTGTTATTCGATTTAGATATTCTACTACAGGTAAATTTGATAACGATTTTTCTTATGGAATAACACAACATGCTTCTAGCGGATATGGGTTTTTAGAGGTAAATGAACTAGATAATGTTTATGAAATAAAAACCTCAAAATTATTATGTACCGTTGCTAAACAAAATATGCAAGTGCGCTTATTTGATGCAAAAGACAATGTTTTAATTAATGAAGACGAAGTAGGTTTTCATTGGGAAGAAAGTTACGAAAATGGCGGCGACATTGTTAAGATGAGTAAAGTGTCATTAAAAGCCGAAAGCTACTATGGTTTAGGAGACAAACCAGTTGGTGTAAACATGAAAGGAAAACGATTCGAAAATTGGGTTACCGATTCTTATGCATTTGGTAAAGACACAGACCCTATCTACAAAGCAATTCCGTTTTACACCTCAATTCACGAAAATAAAGCTTACGGAATTTTTTTTGACAATACCTTTAAATCTCATTTTGATTTTGCCCAAGAGCGCAGAAATGTTACCAGTTTTTGGGCGCAAGGTGGTGAAATGAATTACTATTTTATTTATGGCCCACAAATGTCTGATGTTGTTGCAAACTATACAGATTTAACCGGAAAACCACATTCTTTACCACCACTTTGGGCATTAGGATTTCATCAATGCAAATGGAGCTACTATCCAGAAAGTAATGTAAAAGAAGTAACGCAAACTTTTCGAGATTTAAAAATACCTTGTGATGCCATTTATTTAGATATTGATTATATGGATGGTTTCCGTTGTTTTACTTGGGATAAAAATCATTTTCCAGATCCAAAAAGAATGGTAAAAGAGCTAGAAAATGACGGATTTAAAACGGTAGTAATTATCGATCCTGGAATTAAAATAGACATGGAATACGATATCTTTAAAGAGGCTTTAGATAAAGATTATTTCTGTAAACGTGCAGATGGCCCTTATATGAAAGGAAAAGTATGGCCAGGAGAATGTTACTTTCCAGACTTTACAAAACCAGAAGTAAGAGAATGGTGGTCTGGATTGTTTAAAGAGCTTATTGAAGAAATAGGTGTAAAAGGAGTTTGGAACGATATGAATGAGCCTGCAGTAATGGAAGTTCCAAATAAAACATTTCCTGATGATGTTAGACACGATTACGATGGAAACCCTTGCAGTCATCGAAAAGCACATAATATTTATGGAATGCAAATGGCAAGAGCTACCTACCATGGTTTAAAAAAATATTCCTATCCAAAACGTCCGTTCGTTATTACTAGAGCTGCTTACTCTGGAACCCAAAGGTATACCTCTACTTGGATGGGTGATAATGTTGCAAACTGGGAACACTTATGGATTGCCAATGTACAAGCACAACGCATGGCAATGTCTGGTTTTTCTTTTGCAGGTAGTGACATTGGTGGTTTTGCAGAACAACCACAAGGCGAATTATTTGCAAGATGGATTCAATTAGGTGTTTTTCATACATTTTGTAGAGTTCATTCATCAGGAGATCATGGAGATCAAGAACCATGGGTTTTTGGTGATGAGATAACAGATATTGTTAGAAAGTTTATTGAAATTAGATACCAACTATTACCATATTTATATACTGCCTTTTGGAATTACTTGAGTAATGGAACACCTATCTTAAAATCGCTTGTATTATTTGATCAAGAAGATCCTCATACACATTACAGAAGTGATGAGTTTGTTTATGGAGAACATATTTTAGTTTGCCCAATCTTAGAACCAAATTCTAAAGGAAGGCGTATGTATATTCCTCGCGGAAATTGGTATAATTTCTTTACAAATGAAATTGTAGAAGGTGGAAAAGAAATGTGGGTTGATGCAGATTTAGATACCATGCCTATATTTATAAAAGAAGGAGCCGTAATTCCTAAATATCCTATTCAACAATATGTAGGAGAAAAATCTTTTGATGAAATAACGCTTAATATTTATTATAAAGTTGGTAAAGAACGTTCTCAGTTATATGACGATGCACATGATGGTTACGACTATAGAAAAGGGCGTTACAGTTTAAGAACTTTTAAATTTACTGGAAAGAAAAATGAAGTTATCTTTCAACAGCATAAAGAAGGAAAATTTAATGCTCCATACTCGAAGTTTAAATTGGTTTTTCACAACTTACCTTTTACAGTTACTTCTGTACAAATTGACAATGTTGAAGTAGAATTGAACGATATAAATTCCAATGCGCATTCTTTAACCATAGAAAAAGAGTTTACAGAGCTACATTTGTTCGGGGAATAAACTGCTGATTATCTTTTATTTAAAAAACAAACCTCCCTGTTTTCAGGGAGGCTACTCACCATTTATGGGGAGGTAAAAATTTCACCATTTATGGGTATTGACTTTGTTGTAAAGTTCTGTTACTTTTATAATGTGAAACGATATTCCCCCTATTCGTGATACACATTTAGATTTACTAAATGATTAAGTAGTAAAAAGCGATTTAAGTTAGTTCCCCCACATTACTTAAATCGCTTTCTAATATTAAAAAAATTGTAATAATTTTTAAAAGCCGTCTCCCAATTCTTTTAACTTCTCTGTATTTTCAGCAAGCATTAATTCATCTATTATTTTCTGAATATCACCATTAACAATATTAGATAAATCGTATAAAGTTAGTCCAATTCTATGGTCTGTAACTCTTCCTTGTGGGTAATTATATGTTCTAATTTTTGCGCTTCTGTCTCCAGAAGTAACCATAGAACCTCTTTTGGCAGCATCTGCTTCTTGCTTTTTTGCTAATTCTAAATCGTACAATCTAGAACGTAATACCTTAAAAGCTTTTTCTTTGTTTTTATGTTGTGATTTTTGATCTTGACATTGTGCTACTAAGCCTGTAGGAATATGCGTTAATCGAACAGCAGAATAGGTTGTGTTTACAGACTGACCTCCAGGACCTGAAGAACAGAAATAATCTATTCGTACATCTTTAGGGTTTATTTCTACATCAAACTCTTCTGCCTCAGGAAAAACCATGCAAGTTGCTGCAGAAGTATGCACTCTACCTTGAGTTTCTGTTTGAGGTACTCTTTGTACACGATGCACGCCAGCCTCGAATTTTAAGGTGCCATAAACATCTTCTCCACTTACTTCAAATTGTATTTCTTTAAATCCTCCATTAGTACCTTCAGAGTAATCTACAACATCTACTTTCCATCCTTTATTTTCGCAATATTTAGAATACATTCTAAATAAATCTCCAGCAAAAATACTTGCCTCATCTCCACCTGTACCCGCTCTTAGCTCTACTACAGCATTCTTAGAATCTTCTGGATCTTTAGGAATTAATAAAAACTTAATTTCTTCTTCTATTTCTGGTATTCTTGCGTTGGCATCTTCCATTTCCATCTTTGCCATTTCTACCATTTCAGCATCTGAACCATCAGCAATTATTTCTTTTGCTTCTGCTATTGTATTTAATAAAGTTTGGTATTCTTTTCCTTTTTTTACTACTTCTCCAAGATCTTTGTATTCTTTACTTAATTGTGCGTAACGTTTTTGATCCATGATGATTTCTGGCTGAATTATTAAATCAGAAACTTCATCATAACGTTGTTTTACAATTTGAATTTTTTCTAGCATTGCTGTTATTTTGAGTGGTTGCGAATTTACAATTTTTATAGGTATATTTGGAAAAATCAACTTATTTTATGCGTCTTTTTGTACTTGTTTTTCTTAGCTGTTTGCTTTTATCGTGTAATAAGCATGCCCAAAAAGCTAAAAAACCTTCTTTTTTAATTGGTAGTTGGAAACGCACAAACGATACTCCTGGAAACGAAACATTTGAGAGCTGGAATGCAAACTTTCAAGGAACAGGATATACGTTTAAAAATGGCGCCAAAACATTTTCAGAAGTATTAGAGATTTTAAGTAAAAATGATTCTCTTTATTTAAAAGTTAGCGGTGTTAATGAAAAACCTGCACTTTTTAAATTTATTTCGCAGACAGATAGTTCTTTTGTTTGTGAGAATAAAAAAACGGTTTTCCAAAAAGAATAACATATATAAAAGATGGAAAACAGCTAAAAGCTATAATAGCAAACGACGAATTTCGAATGGATTTTATTTTCGATAGAATTAATTAAATTATTTTTTTAGAATTTCTTCTATGTTTGGTTTAAAGTAATTTGGCCCTTTTAAAACTTTCCCATCTTCTCTATAAATTGGCTTTCCATCTTCTCCTAGTTTACTCATATTTGAACGTTGTATTTCCTCAAAAACTGCATCAATTTTATGTTGCATACCATGCTCTATGATTGTACCACATAAAATATACAACATATCACCAAGAGCATCTGCAACTTCTACCAAATCATTATTATTTGCTGCCTCTAGATATTCTTCGTTTTCCTCTCGCATTAATTTATAACGCAAAAGGTTTCTGTCTTCCCCAATATGAGCTGTAGGTGTATTGTTTCTGTTTAGTTTAAACGCTTTATGAAAAGCAGTTACTGCATCAATTTTGTCTTTCATTGTATTATTTTATCTATTCTTACGCATTTGTTTAGGCCCATACCATAGCCAAATTCCTGTGATACAAAAAACTACTAAAGCTACACCAAGGATACTGGTGTAGGATACTTTTATTGGTTCGTTATTGGTGCTTAATAAATCATCGAAAATAGAACCATCGTGTAAATCTTCTATCCAATCTGAGTAACGAACTCCTTTATGTAAAACTTTTCCTGTTGCACCATCTAACTGAACTTCGTAATTGTTTGTTTTGTATATAAATTTAACTATTCCTTTATTTTTTCGTACATCTATTTTATCAAGCTTTAGTTGCTTTGTTTTATTAATTTCTTTTTTTGCAACTTCATTAGCTAGGGTCTCTAATTTATAAATTGGCAGCCAATTTTTTAAATCTTTAGATGTCCCTTCTTGTGTTTTTGGAAGAATGATACCTGCACTGTGTTTTTTCCATCCAAGAGCAATTCCTGAAATAGCAACTAAAAGAAAAAATATCACCAAAGATATGCCTGTATATTTATGTATTTTTCTAAAGTTACGTAATATTTTTGCTTGTTTTATTTTTTTTTGCAAAGTGACTCGTTTTTGGTGGTTGGGTTACAAACTTGCAAAATCTAAATGAATTTTTTCTTAAGTATTACTTAAAGTTTTACATAGATTTAAACTAATTGGTGTTATTAAAATTTGTAATTTTGTAATGTACTCATTAATATCAAAACTAGTGATTTTGAACTCTTTTTTTACTACAGGACGAATTGTATTTATCATCTTTTTTGTTTTAGCCTTTGGGACATTGATTGTACTCAGTTACAAGAAAGATGTAAAAAATCATGACAGATACTACAAGGGGGCAGGAAAAAAGGTATTGATTTATGGCGGAATAATTATTGTCGTTTTTATCCTGCTTCGATTGCTATTAGGTAATTAGAAGTTGAAATTCATTGATGAAAAACTGAAGCTATTAAAAGACTCCATAACAAATGCTTTATTTTCATGGTTGATACCTTTTTAATTCAGCAGGCGAAGTACTACTTCTTGCCTTGAGTTTTTCTGATATTTTTCAATCTTTGCCAAACGTTAGGATAAAAAACCCTATGGGTTATCATAGAAATTGCGCCCAAAAGAAAATAAAACAAACTAATGCCACTTGGTGGATTATGACTAGGTAACCATTCTAAAAATGGGATAGGATACAATTTCCATTGCCAAACCTCCAGTTGAACTCCAACGAGCTCTATGAAGAACACGATAACATACCAAAGCAGGAAAAAGAGTTTTTGCTTTGGGAAAAGTAGCGTGAGTAAAACCACAGCACAAGACATCAAAAGACCAAAGACATCATTGAAAGCATAGAAATAATAAAATGACCCTGTCATTAAAATAGCATAACAGTTTCTTATGATATTTTTTTGGGCGTAGCGTGTAAATTTATGCTTAGAAAATTCTAGGATTTTCGTGTAAAAAATAGCCTGCCCCGCAGCTATATAAGGTGGCACATAGTCTAATCTATAGGTATACCATCCAAATTGAACTGAAAAAAGATACTCGCCAATAAGAGCAAATATCAATGACACAATTAACAGGAACCTGAATCTCGGCCTTAATCCTTTATAGATAAGATATAACAAAACAATGCATAAGCCATTCAGCAGGACTTGCCCCTTATTAAAATAAGGAAGAATATAGGTACTATCTAGATAAAGGGTGGCTAGTAGAAAAAGTAGTACCCCAATTTTTCTCAAAAAAAATTTAATTCTTTGCGCTTTCAAAATGTGTCTGTTCTAGTTGTCTTTTTCTTTTCCAAGTTTTAGGATGCAGCAGGGCGTACATTACAAAACAACCTATATCTAGCAAAAAATAGAATAAGCTGATACCACTTGGTGGATTATGGCTTGGTAGTAAATCAACAATTCCAAAGGCTGTTGCCGGCCACTTCCAGCATCCAAATGCGGTACCACCAATTTCTAATAAAGCCACCACTAGGTACATGGTGTAAAAGTACAATCGATCTTTCGGTCTAAACCATAGCAAAAGAAACACAAAAAAAGTCATCACAAAGCCAAACACATCAAAAAAGAAAACCAAATAAACGATGGCTAACCCTATAATGATGATAGTAAAAAGGTTTTCAATTTCTTTGTGATAGTTTCGGACTAAATGATGTTTGCTAAATAAAAAAACACGAGCATAAACTGCTGCATGGCCAAATGGAACATACCAGGGTACATTTTGCAATCTATAAGTATACATCCCTAAATAGACTGAAAAAAAATACTCTCCAGCCAATCCCAAAAAAAGCGCATAGATCATCAGTTTTCTATTTCTAGGATATGCTCTTTGATATAAAAAGAAAAAGGTAATTACCGCTAGAATATTTAGGAACCATTGGGATTGAGGAAATAGTTCCGAAAAATGAACCCCATCAATATATAAAAAAAGCATAAACGCAATCAGGATGCCTACCTTTCTCAAAAAAACTTGAGAAAGCACTTTCAAATCTGATTTTGTAATGGACACTAAACCCATCATTTTGGACATTTAAAACAATCTATTGTATGATCGTTAACTATACCAACTGCTTGCATAAAAGCA
>CAYZDK010000041.1:0-20064 GCA_964477255.1 uncultured Polaribacter sp. | reverse complement strand
CTCATATCAATCGATATGAGGTTTTTTTCTTTATATCAATTTTATTATGGATAAACACGCTAACATTATATCCTCAATCATTATATTTACAATGTGAAAAATAAGGTTGTTTTATTCTATTTTTTATTAATTCCATATTTAATATTATCACAGGTTGGAGGTTCAGAAATCTATCAGTTTTTGAATTTGTCAACTTCTTCTAGGCAAATTGCGATGGGAGGCAACGTGTTGAATTTAATAGATGATATTAATCAACCCACTTGGAATCCTGCAGTTATAAGTTCATCCTTGGATAATCAGTTAGCTTTAAATTACACTGATTATTTGGCAGGTATAGCATTAGGTTCTGTCTCTTATGCAAAATTAATATCTAGAAGATTCGGAACTATCCATGCAAATATTAAATATTTAAATTATGGAGAACTTATTGAAGCTGATGTAAATGGGAATGAGTTAGGTACATTTAACGCAAATGATTTTGCTCTTTCTATAGGATATTCTAGGAACTTACCTTGGACAAATGTCTTCTTTGGGACCAATTTAAAATTTATTAATTCTTCGATCGGTAATTTTTCCTCATCTGGTATAGCATTTGATTTTAGTCTGCTTTATTACACTCCATATAAGCCCTATTCTTTTACACTTGTTTTAAGAAATTTAGGTTTACAACTAAATTCATTTGATGGGTTAAGAGAGAATTTACCTTTTCGGATTGCATTTGGAGGTTCTTATCAATTAGAGTATGTACCTCTAAAAATTTATGGAACTATAGATAATTTACAGAAGTGGAATTTGTCTGTGCCAAACCCTTCATTAGAGCAGTTAGATTTAGAAGGTAATATAACACAGCAAAATATTAACATTTTTAATAACGCTATACGTCATTTAAGTTTAGGTGCAGAATTATTTCCAGAAGGTTCTTTTAATATTAGATTGGGTTATAATTTTAGAAGAGCAGCAGAATTACAGTTACAAAATATTAGAACTTTTGCAGGATTATCTTTTGGTTTTGGGCTACAAATGCGAAAAATTAAATTTAATTATGCATATGCTAGTATGCACTCAGCAGAAAATACTAGTACCTTTTCTTTATTAATAGATTTAAATACGCTTTAATGAATACTAAAATTACAATTGCAATAGATGGATTTTCATCAACTGGAAAAAGTACTATTGCTAAACATATTGCTAAAAAATATAATTATATTTATGTAGATACGGGTGCTATGTATAGAGCTGTAGCTTTATTTGCATTTCAAAAAAAATTAATTACTAATGCAACAATAAATGAAAAAGGATTAAAAATAAAGCTAAATGAAATTACTCTTTCCTTCAGATATAATAAAGAATTAGGTTTTGCAGAAATGTTTTTAAATAACGTTAATGTAGAAAAGGAAATTAGAAGTCTTAAAATATCGCAATTTGTAAGTAAAGTTGCTAAAATACCTGAAGTTCGAAAAAAACTAGTACAACAACAGCAACAATTAGGAAAAAATGGGGGAATTGTAATGGATGGAAGAGATATAGGAACAGTTGTTTTTCCAAATGCAGAACTTAAGTTCTTTCTTACAGCAACTGCAGAAGAAAGAGCTACAAGAAGATACAATGAATTGATTAGTAAAGGAGAAGATGTTTCTTATGAAGATATCTTATATAATGTACAAGAGCGTGATAGAATTGATTCTACAAGAAAAGACTCACCCCTAGTAAAAGCAAAAGACGCGATAGAAATTGATAATTCTAATTTAGGAGTACAAGAACAATTACAGTTAATTTATAAATATATAGACGAAAAAATTAACTAAGGAATATTTAGATATTTGTGTGTTTGTAAAGAAACTTTCCATTTTGGATTTTTCATTACATAATCTACAATAGAAGCAGTCATTTTTTCTTTTTTACTCCATTCTGGCTGTAAGAATAATTCACATTTTTCGGTTACCTTTTCTGCCTGTTCTTCTGCAAATTTAAAATCTGAATTATTATGAATAATTACTTTTAATTCATCTGCTTCTTGATATGCCCTTTCTAACGGTAACTTTGTTTTCTTTGGAGATAAGCAAAACCAATCCCATTTTCCAGAAAAACCATAGGCACCAGAAGTTTCAATATGAGTTTTAAGCTTATTTTTACGAAGTAAATCTGTTAAATAATCCATAGACCACATCAAAGGCTCACCTCCAGTAACGACTACTGTATCTGTATACTTCTTTGCGTTCTCAACAATTTTATCTGCTACTGTAGGTGGATGTAATTCTGCATTCCAACTTTCTTTTACATCACACCAATGACATCCAACATCACAGCCACCAACGCGAATAAAATATGCTGCTTTACCTGTATGTTTACCTTCTCCTTGAATGGTATAGAATTCTTCCATTAAAGGTAACATAATACCTTTATTAACTAATTCTTGTATTTTTTTATCCATTTAATTTTTTGCTGCTACTACTTCAATTTCAATGTTGGCATTTCCTACCAAATTTGCTGCAAATGTAGTCCTTGCAGGAAGATTATCCTTAAAAAATGTGCGATAAATTTTATTCATTTTAGAAAAATCATCTATATTAGATAAGATTACAGTACATTTAATAACATTATGTAATGTAAGATTGTGTTGCTTTAATACTTCTTGAATATTTTTTAAAGCTTGTGCTGTTTCAGCTTCAATTCCTCCTGTAACAAGTTGTCCTGTAGTATGATTTTTTCCTATCTGACCAGTTAAAAAGTATAGGTTATCAACTTGAACCGCATCAGAAAAAGGGACATTTTGTCTACTTTGCTCATGAGATTTATGAAATACAATAGAATTGGAAGATGAATTATTGCAAGATAAAAAATTGAAAATCAGAAAATAAAACAGAATGTGTAAAAAAGATTTCATAAGATTTATGTTAATTATACAAATATACTCAGAAATTAAAATTTGTTACTTGTAACTTATTATAAATCAAGTATTTTTTTTAAATTTGCACTCCTTTTTACGAGAACAGATTTGAAAAAGGACAGTTTAATTTTATTTACAAAAACATCTCTTGGCGTTTTTATCGTTAAAAATCTGGAAAACAAAAAGATACAAAGAAAATTCAGAATATGTCTGAAGATAAAAAAGAAGTTGTAGAGCAAAACGCTCAGACAACGGCAGAGGCTACTAACGTAGAAACTGCAAACCCACAAGAATTCTTAAATAATTTTGATTGGCACAAATACGAGCAAGGAATAGAAGCCGTAGACGAGTCTAAATTAAAAGAATTCGAATCTGCTTTAGAAGGTACAGTAGGTTTTGTTAACGAACGTGATGTAATTGAAGGTGAAGTAATTAGAATTACAGATAGAGATGCTATCATCGATATCAATTCTAAGTCAGAAGGAGTAATTTCTTTAAACGAGTTTCGTTATAACCAAGGATTATCTGTAGGAGACAAAGTAGAAGTTTTAGTTGACAAAAGAGAAGATTCTTCTGGTCAATTAGTGTTATCTCACAAAAAAGCTAGAGTTATAAAAGCTTGGGAAAGAGTTAATAACGCACACGAAACTGGAGAAGTTGTTAATGGTTTTGTTAAATGTAGAACAAGAGGTGGTATGATTGTAGATGTTTTTGGAATAGAAGCGTTCTTACCAGGTTCTCAAATTGATGTAAAGCCAATTAGAGACTACGATCAGTATGTAGAAAAAACTATGGAATTTAAAGTGGTTAAGATTAACCATGAATTCAAAAACGTTGTAGTTTCTCATAAAGCACTTATTGAAGCTGATATTGAATTACAGAAAAAAGAAATCATTGGTCAGTTAGAAAAAGGACAAGTATTAGAAGGTGTTGTTAAAAACATTACTTCTTACGGTGTATTTGTTGATTTAGGTGGTGTTGATGGATTAGTACACATTACAGACTTATCTTGGTCTAGAATTAATCATCCAAATGAAGTGGTTGAGTTAGATCAGAAATTAAACGTTGTAATCTTAGACTTTGACGATAACAAATCTAGAATTCAATTAGGATTAAAACAATTATCTGCTCATCCATGGGAAGCTTTAGATCCAAACTTAAAAGTTGGAGATAAAGTAACTGGAGAAGTTGTTGTTTTAGCAGATTACGGAGCATTTGTAGAAGTAGAGCAAGGAGTAGAAGGTTTAATTCACGTTTCTGAAATGTCTTGGTCTACGCACTTACGTTCTGCACAAGATTTCGTAAAAGTAGGAGATAAAGTAGAGGCACAAATCTTAACTTTAGATAGAGAAGATCGTAAAATGTCTTTAGGAATTAAGCAATTACACCCAGATCCTTGGACAGATATTACTTCTAAATATCCAATTGGTTCTACGCATAAAGGTACAGTAAGAAATTACACAAACTTTGGTGTATTTGTAGAGTTAGAAGAAGGTATAGATGGTTTAGTATACATTTCTGACTTATCTTGGACTAAGAAAATTAAACATCCATCAGATTTTGTAACTGTTGGTCAAGAATTAGAAGTACAAGTATTAGAGTTAGACGTAGAGAATAGAAAATTAAACCTAGGGCACAAGCAAACTCAAGATAATCCTTGGGATGCTCATGAGTCAACCTATACAATTGGATCTACTCACGAAGGTACTGTTAAAGAAAAGAACGATAAAGGAGCTGTTGTAACATTTGCTGACGGTGTAGAAGGTTTTGCACCTAGCAGATATTTAGAAAAAGAAGATGGTTCTAAAATTGAAAAAGGAGAAACTATAAACTTTATTGTTTTAGAATTCTCTAAAGAGTATAGAAGAATCGTTGTTTCACATACATCTATCTTTAAAGAGCAAGAAAGAAAGAACATTAAAGCTGCTGCTAAGAAAGCTTCTGAAGCAGAGAAAACAACTTTAGGTGATATTGGAGGTCTTGCAGACTTAAAAAAGAAAATGGAAGCTGGATCTAAAAAGAAATAATTCTTTTTTAATTCAAGTTAATAAGATAAAACCGTAGCTTTTTGCTACGGTTTTTTTTGTTTTATATTTGATGAAAATCAAAAGCAGATGAGAACTAAAAAATTATTAATATTAGGAATTGTATTTTTTTTCATACAATGTGTAACTACCAAACAAGATGAGACTGCTATAAATCCAGAAACTTATTGGGGAGAAAATCCTTGGCCAGAAATACGAAAAAAAAGAATTTCTACTTTATTACCCAATGCGCTTAAAGCTGCAAATGTAGATGCTTGGTTGGTGGTTTGTAGAGAAAATAATAACGATCCATTAGCAGATCATGTTGGAGGAGAAAATGCAGGAGGCACTGCAGCGTTTTTATTTTATAATGATACGAATGGTTTTCATTCTAAAGTGTTTTCTCCATCAGGAGAAGCTACAGCATTAGATGAATTAGATATTCATGATGAAGTAGTTTCTGTTGCTAGAGGAACATCAGCAATAAAAATGGCTGTTAATTATATTAAGAAAAAAGACTTTAAAAAAATTGCAATAAATTCTTCCACTACAAACTCTGCAGCAGATGGTCTTTCCTACACACAAAGAATAACCATAGAAGACTTAATGGGTAAGGATGCTAAAAAATTGGTATCATCTACGAATGTGGTTTACGAATGGTTATCTATTAAATTACCACAAGAAGTAGAAATATTAACCAAAGCTGCTAAACTTACAGCAGAGTTTGAGATTGAAGCATACAAACAAGTGATTCCAGGAGTTTCTACGGATGCTGATATTGCAAAATTTTTAAAGAAAAAAATGGTAGAATATGGTGTTACAGATGGTTGGGCACCAGATCAAAACCCAAATGTTAATTCAGGAGCAGATAGAGGTCATTCTCATGCAACCAATAAAGTGATTATGCCTGGAGATGTAATTCAAATAGATTTTGGAATTAAAGTTTATGAAAGATGGGTTAGTGATATTCAGCGATTTGCCTATGTTTTAAAAGAAGGTGAAACAAAAGCACCAAAAGATATTCAATTCTACTGGGAAAGTGGTAAGGCAGGTAATAGAGCTGCTTTAGCTGCAATGAAACCTGGAGTTAGAGGAGTAGATGTAGATAACGCACAACGTATTTTAATGGAACAAGCTAAAAGTGAATATGTAATGTGGAGTACAGGGCATCCTGTAGGTTATGTTGCTCACGATGTTGGTCCAAATTTAGGTGGTTCTCAAACATCTCATGTGCGTCCTGCAAGTCAAAAAGAATTAAAAGAAGGAATGACTTTTGCTTTTGATGGTTTTCACTCGTGGAAAAGAGAAGATGGTACCATAAAAACAATTTCTGTAGAAGAAATGGCTGTGGTTACTAAAGATGGAGCCAAATATTTAACCCAACCTCAAGAAGAATTAATTTTAATTCCAACCAAACAGTAATTTCTCTAAATAAAACTAGCAAATTCAATTCCTAAAAAAATAAAGTATAGGTTTCTCTTATATTAAACTACAATTATTTGTAGAATATACTCACGTAAGTTTCTTTCAAAATCAATTCAAAAAATTATATTTGTTCAACAAAAATTGTAGCATGACATTAATAAAATCAATATCAGGAATTAGAGGAACCATTGGAGGAAAAACAGCAGACAATCTAACACCAATAGATGCTGTAAAATTCGCATCAGCTTATGGAGCGTTTATTAAAAAGAGAAATCCGAATAAAACAGTAATTAAAGTAGTTATTGGAAGAGATGCTCGTATTTCTGGTAAGATGATTTCTAGTCTTGTTGCAAACACATTAGTAGGTTTAGGTATAGATGTAGTAGATTTAGGGTTATCTACAACACCAACAGTGGAAGTAGCTGTGCCTTTAGAAAATGCAGATGGAGGAATTATTCTTACTGCATCTCATAATCCTAAACAATGGAACGCTCTAAAGTTACTGAACGAAAAAGGAGAGTTTTTAAATGGAAAAGATGGCGAAGAAATATTAAAATTAGCAGAAACGGAAGATTTTACATTTTCTGAGGTAGATGATTTAGGATCCTATACCAAAGACACTAGCTATCTAGAAAAACATATTCAAGAAGTATTAAATTTAGAATTAGTAGATGTTGCTGCTATTAAAGCCGCTAATTTTAAAGTAGTTGTCGATGGTGTTAATTCTACAGGAGGTATTTTTATACCAGCTTTATTGAAAGAATTAAATGTAGAATGTGTAGAATTATATTGTACTCCAAACGGACAGTTTCCTCACAATCCAGAACCATTAAAAGAACACTTAAAAGATATTTCAGAACTTGTTGTAAAAGAAAATGCAGATTTTGGTATTGTTGTAGATCCAGATGTAGATCGTTTGGCATTAATATGTGAAGACGGAACTATGTTTGGAGAAGAATATACTTTGGTTGCTTGTGCAGATTATGTTTTGGGTAGATTAGGTGGTGGAAATACAGTTTCTAATTTATCTTCCTCTAGAGCTCTAAGAGACGTTACACAGAAGCATGGAGGTTCATATACAGCATCTGCAGTTGGTGAAGTGAATGTGGTAATAAAAATGAAAGAAACCAATACTGTTATTGGTGGTGAAGGAAATGGTGGAATTATTTATCCTGCCTCTCACTATGGTAGAGATTCTTTAGTTGGTGTTGCATTATTCTTATCGCATTTAGCACATAAAAAAGTTTCTTGTAAAACGCTAAGAGAAAGCTATCCTAGTTATTTTATGAGTAAAAATAAAATTCAATTAACACCTGAAATAAATGTAGATAGTATTTTAGAAACTATGGCTTCTAAATACGCTAATGAAGATGTAAATACTATAGATGGTGTTAAGATAGATTTTGAAGAAGAGTGGATTCATCTTCGTAAATCAAACACAGAACCAATTATTAGAATTTATACAGAAGCAAAATCACAAGAAGCTGCAGATAAATTAGCAGAACGTTTTATAAATGAAATAAAAGAGTTGGTATAAACTTACTCTTTATTTTTTTTCAGCTTTAACCATTCCTCATATTTATGTTCGTGTTTAAACCTATTATGAGACCATAAGTAAAATTCTGGTTGCTGATTAATGTTTTGTTCTGTTAATTTTAAATACTTATCTGTAATTTGATAATCATCAAATTCTTTTGGAGTGTCTGTTACTAGTTGAAATTCTACTTCGTAATATCCTCTTTTAACTTTCTTGGTAACGTAATTAACTACTACTAAATTAAACCTTTTAGAAAGCATTTCAGCACCTGTATGAACAGGAACTTTTACACCAAAAAACTTCTGCCAGTAAAATGTTTTTTTAACCATTGGAGATTGGTCGCTAAGTAAAATATAGGCACCCTGTGTTCCGTTTTTTTGATTATCAATCATACCTTTTACAGTGTCAGAGGTTTTTAAACCAATTACACCAAATTTCTCTCTAGAACTTTTTACTACTTTTTCAAAAAACTTGTTTTGTAGCTTGGTGTAAGCACCAAATACTTCAATATCTAAAGCTAGAGGTAGGCTAATAGACCATTCCCAATTGGCTTGGTGAGCACCAACCAAAGCTATACTTCTTCCTTGGTTTACATAATCATTAACAACTTGTGGATTCTTATAGTGATATCTTTTCTTAATTTCTTTTTCTGAAATAGAGAAAGATTTAACGCTTTCCATAAATAAATCTGTAAAATGATTGTAAAACTTCTTAGCTATTTGTTTTTGTTCTATTTCTGTTTTCTTAGGAAAAGCATAAGAGATATTTTTTAAAACTACTTTTTTTCTATATCCAATGAGATAGTAGATAATAATAAAGAAAAAGTCAGAAAAAAGATATAAAACTCTCATTGGTAGCTTAGAAAGTAACCAAATAAGAGGATAAGTTAATGCGTAAATTACAAATTGCATGAGCAAAAAAATTTTCAATACAAATATCATTATTTCTAATCAATTAGAAATCATATTTAGAACACAAATTCTTAAGTTTGTAGTATGATAAATTCTGCAAATACAGTTTTACTATTAATCATAGTAGCTAACGTCTTATTTTCTATTAAAGGGTTTGATGATTACACCTTTTTAGATCGTTTTAAATTTCAAGTTGGTAGAGTTAAAGGGGGTGAGAAAATAAGATTATTAACTTCGGGATTTCTTCATGTAGATTGGCTACACCTTATTCTTAACATGTATGTATTGTATATATTTGGTGATATTGTAAGCGGAATGTTAGGTACTATTCCTTTTATTATTATTTACATTGGAAGTCTTTTTGCTGGTAACCTGTATGCTTTACAGTACCATAAAGACGAACCATTTTACAGTGCTGTTGGTGCATCAGGAGCAGTTTCTGGTATCGTTTACGCTTCCATTTTATTATACCCAGGTATGAGTTTATATTTATTCTTTATTCCAATACCAATACCTGGATATATTTTTGGAGTAGGTTATCTATTATACTCCATTTATGGAATGAAAAAACAACTGGGAAATATTGGGCATGCAGCGCATTTAGGAGGTGCAATAGGAGGGTTTGCTTTAACATTATTGTTGCATCCAAAACTTTTTGCTACCAATACATTATTTGTAGTTCTACTAGCAATTCCAATACTGTTATTGCTACTGTTTGGTAATCGTTTAAAACAATTATAAAATAGAAAAGACCTCATAAATGAGGTCTTTTTTTTGAGCGAGAGACCGGGTTCGAACCGGCGACATTCAGCTTGGAAGGCTGACGCTCTACCAACTGAGCTACTCTCGCAGTAAAGCACTGCAAATATAAAATCATTTTTCATTTTTACAATACAAATCAGCAAGATTTCTCAATAAATACATAGTATGTAAAGTGTATTATTTGTATAGATTTAGTTCTCACTTAATTATATATGAATCTGATTTTTTTTGTTACTGAAATCAGTTAAATTTGTTTGAAATCAATACCTAGAAAATGAATTATATTTTATTTGATGGAGATGTTAGAACATCCCTTTTACCTTTTACATATACAAAACCTGTTGCAGACTTAAGAATAGGAATTTTAACCATTAGGGAAAAGTGGGAAAAGCGTTTAGGTTTTACAACTACTACATTAACAAAGCACTATCTTGAAGAAAAATATCCAATGGTAGAGATGGAACATAACATTATGATAAACGCTTCTTTTTGTCCTTCTAAACAATTGGTAGAAAAAGTTACTTCTTTAAAAGAAAATCAGGCTTTGTTTAAAGGGGAAGATGTGATAGCATTTTTCACAACAAGTAGTCAAAATGAAGTTGATTTTGAGAAATACGAACAAATAGAGGTAGATGAAGATCTTATTCAACTTAAAAATACTTGGGATATTTTTGCTAAAAACGATGCAGCAATTCGTCAAGATTTTCAATTGTTAACTGAAAATAGAATTTCACAGCCAATTCCTGAAGGAACAAGAGCTATTCACGAAGAAAATATTTTCATAGAAGAAGGAGCGGAAATTACATTTGCTACTTTAAATGCTTCTAAAGGACCTATTTATATTGGTAAAGACAGTGTAATAATGGAAAATGCAGTAATAAGAGGACCTTTTGCTTTGTGCAACAATGCTCAGGTAAAACTCGCTGCAAAAATATACGAGGGTTGTACTTTTGGGCCATTTTGTAAAGTAGGAGGAGAGGTAGGAAATTCTGTTTTAATGGGATATTCTAGTAAAGGGCATGATGGTTATTTGGGTAATTCTGTATTAGGCGAATGGTGTAATTTAGGTGCAGATACTAACACATCTAACTTAAAAAACAACTATGCTGAAGTTAAACTTTGGGATTATAACTCTAGAAGGTTTGCAAAGACTGGATTACAATTTTGTGGCTTAATGATGGGAGACCATTCCAAATGTGGAATAAACACAATGTTTAATACAGGAACTGTAGTAGGTGTCTCTGCAAATATTTATGGAAGTGGTTTTCCCAGAAATTTTATTCCGTCATTTAGTTGGGGTGGAGCTTCTGGATTTACTGAATATAAATTAAATAAAGTTTTTGAAGTGGCAGAAGTTGTAATGAAAAGAAGAAATATTGAGTTTGATGAACAAGAGCAAAAGATTTTAGCAGCAGTTTTTGAAGAAACTCAACAATACAGAAAACAATAAAAAAAACTCAAGCAAACGCTTGAGTTTTTTTTAGTCCTTTTTAACTACACTTCCAGAACCTAAAGATTTGGTGTCTATTTTATCTGGATTACCTTTATAATAAATGCTTCCAGAACCAACAACTTTTGCTTTTATACTCGATTTTACAAAACTTCTGATGTCTCCAGAACCAGCAATAACTGCATCTAAACTATTTACTTTTAACTCGTAAGCTTTTATTGTTCCAGAACCAGCAATATTACAAGACATTTCATTAGAATTTCCTCGGAGTTTAATATTTCCAGAACCACCAATATTCGTAGAAACTTCACTTACATCAATATTTAAATCTATTGTACCAGAACCACCTAAAGAAACTCTAAAATCTCTGCTTTTAAGAGTGCCTTGATTAGAGATATTTCCAGAACCACCTAAAGATACATCATCAATTTCTGTAATAGGAACAGTAACTACTAACTTCTTTGTCATTCTAAGGTTTGTATTTCTCTTCACTCTTATTTTTAGAGTACCATTGTTCACTTCAGTTTCAATATATTGAAGTAAGTTTTCTTCTCCACTAAGTTCTAGGTTTCCTTCTTTTCCTTCTACTAGAACTACATCAAAAGAACCTCCTACAGCTACTGCATCATAGCTAGATGTACTTCTTTTTTCTGTAACAACGTTTCCATTTCCTTTAATTTTTTCTCCACTTCCCCACCATTGTGCATTCATGCTAAAGGATAAGACAAATGCTAAGACTGATAATGTGATTTTTTTTAACATAATTTGAAATTTATTTTTTAGGATTTATTTTTAATTTTTTTTTATAGTTACACCACCATACTGTGTTTCTATCTTTAAAAAAGAAGAATTGTTAGTATCGCCAAACGAACCTTTATAATACTTCTTAGTTGGTTTTTGTGATTTTGTGGTATACTTTATTTTGTCTTTTTCGCCATTTAAGTTGGCATATTTTAGATCTATTTCGAAGTTAAAACTAGTAGATGGGTTAACATATATTTTAACTGCAGCATATTGGCTTTCTATGGATACATTTTTAAAAGAAGGTGCTAATTCATCAATTTTAATGGCACCATAATCTACTTCTACATTCACACTATTTTTTACCAAACCAAACTTAATATTTGTATAGTCTGAGTTTCCTTCAATATCGTTTGCTTCTTTAATGGTAACAGCACCATAATCTGCATTGTAAGAAATAGTATTCGTTTTACCTATGATTGCAGTTGTGTAATCTGCATTAAGATCTAAAGATTCAGAATTATTAATAGAAATTTTAGAGTAATCTAAAGAAACGTCTCCTTTTTTCATAAATTCAATATTAGAATTGTTGCAATAATCTAGGTTGATAAAGTTATTTTCTCCATTAAGGGCAGCAACAGTTATATTGCCATAATCGCAATTAATGTCTGCATTACCATCTAAATTGTCTATAAAAATACTTCCGTAATCATTATCAAGATTTACATTATTAGAAACAGGCATTTTAATTTCGTAATTTATTTGATGGCTAATATTTCTATTTTGATTCCAAAAAGACCATGAATTTCTAGATTTTTCTAGAATAGTTTTGGCAAAAACGGCACTTTCATTAGCATCAAACTCTACAGTTATGTTTTCTAGTCGTTCTTCTATTCTATCTTCATTATTTCCTTTAACGGTTATAGTAACTTCTATTGCAACTTCTTTTTTGTTCCAAGTAGCAATGGTAATATTACCATATTTGTTATCTACAGATACTGTTGCATCTTTTTTAACCGTAAAAGTTTTATTTATAGTTTTTGTTTTTTCTTGCTTTATTTCTGTAGAATTACCATGGGTAATACAAGGTATTAAAAGAAAAAGTAGTGTAAGTTTAAATAACTTCATTTGTAAAAAGTTTTGGGTTTTTAATCATTTCAATTTGCTGTAAGACATTTTCTAAAACTTGAATTCTTTGCTGATAATTTTGAATCATAGCACTTATTACTTTAGTAGTATTAATGTCTTTTTTTAATTCTTTAACAAAAAAAGAATAGTCATCTTCTAGATCTTCTAATTGATCTAGAGCTTCTTCTATAATTGTTTCTGTTTCTAGAGATCTATTACTTTCAATAGTTTTTAATTCGTTGTTTATTGTAGTAATAAAATAAGTTTCTACTTCATTCATTTCTGGCGAAACATCTGCAAGTTTGTATATCTGATTTTGTTGTGAGTTTCCTAACCAAAAACCAATAAGTAAGATTATAGATGCTGCAGCAGAAAGCCAAGCCCAATGCACACCTTTTTTAGGAGTGTTTTTATTAATTAAACGTTCAAACCTAGCTTCATGATTTTGCTTGGGTTCGTGAATGTCAAATTTATTTTCTAAAAAAAAATCCTCTAGTTTATCTTGCATAGTTTTTTTGTTCTTCTGTTGTTGCAATTAGTAATTGCTTTAATTTTTTCTTTGCTCTAGAAACTGTAGTTCTTACATTTTCATTGGTATAATTTAAAATCTCAGCAATTTCTTCATAATCATAGCCTTCTATTAAATTTAAGGTTAATACAATTTTATAGTTGTCTTTTAAAGTATTAAGTTTTTGAAGTACAAAAGAGGTTTTTAAATTTTTGTAATTTATTTCTTCTTTAGGTTCACTATTTTCTTCTCTTACAACTTCTAACTTTACTTCTTCGTATCTTTTTTTCTTTTTCAGTTCTGTTAAACTTTTATTTATTACAATTTTTTTTAACCATGCACCAAACGTAACATCGCCTTTGTAAGTATGAATTTTTGTAAAGCCAGATAAAAAAGCCTCTTGCATGATATCTTCAGCTTCAAATGCATTATTTACAATTCTAAATGCAGTATTGTACATTGCATGATAATATGCTTTATAAATAGCCATTTGTGCATTTTTGTCTGACTTTTTACAGCGCTCTATTAAATTCGTTATATGTTGCTGGTTAGCTTTCAATAAAATGTTTCTATACTATAGACTAAGTAGTTTTAAAATTGTGACACAAATTTTAAAAAAAGTATGTGTTTTGGCATTTCTATATGCAATTCTTTTGGCATAACAATTGTAATTATAAAGGTAAATATTTTAGTGTTTTAGTAAAATATTGAAAATCATAATATTACATTTACAAACTGATGTTGTTTTTTACCTTTAAGTTAATAACAATGTCATAATGACAGATACATATACATGAGCAAAGCGAAAATTATAAACTTAGACAGTTTGTCTCTACAGAACATGATGAATGAAGACTCTGAATTAATCCCTTTAATGACCCCTGAAGATGAAGAACTAATTAACAAAGAGCGTGTGCCAGAGGTTTTGCCAATTTTACCTTTAAAAAATACAGTGCTTTTTCCAGGTGTAGTAATTCCAATTACAGCAGGAAGAGACAAGTCTATAGCGTTAATAAAAGACGCAAATAAAGGAGATAAGATAATAGGAGTAGTTGCACAAAGAAACGAACAAGAAGAATCTCCTACTCTTAAAGATATCCATACCACAGGTACAGTAGCACAAATTTTAAGGGTTTTAAAAATGCCAGATGGCAATACCACAGTTATTATTCAAGGAAAAAAACGCTTTGAAGTTGGTGAAATAATACAAGAAACGCCATATTTAAAAGCAACTGTTAAAGAAGCTTTAGAAGATAGAATAGATGATAATCCTAAAGAATTTGATGCAATCATAGAATCTATAAAGGAATTGGCTTTAGAGATTATAAAAGAAAATCCAATGTTGCCTTCAGAGGCCTCTTTTGCCATAAAAAATATTCAATCCAATTCATTTTTGGTGAATTTTATAGCATCCAACATGGATTTGTCTGTAATGCAAAAGCAAGTAATATTAGAGAAAGACAACTTAAAAGAAAGAGCTTTACTCACTTTAAAAAACCTAAATAAAGAACTACAGAAACTTCAGTTAAGAAATGATATTCAATCTAAAACTCGAGAAGATTTAGACCAACAGCAGAGAGAATATTATTTACATCAACAGTTAAAAACCATTCAAGAAGAGTTAGGAGGGGTTTCTAACGATCAGGAGTTAGAAGAAATGCGAAAAAAGGCCAAAACAAAAAAATGGTCTAAAGAAGTAGGAGAGACTTTTGAGAAAGAGTTAAATCGTTTAAAGCGAATGAATCCTCAAGCAGCAGAATATGGTGTGCAAAGAAGTTATTTAGAGTTGCTACTAGAGCTTCCATGGGGAATTTACACAGAAGATAAATTCGATTTAAAACACGCAACCAAAGTACTAAATAGAGATCATTTTGGTTTAGAAAAAGTAAAAGATAGAATAATAGAGCATTTGGCAGTATTAAAATTAAAAGGAGATATGAAATCTCCTATTCTATGTTTGTATGGCCCTCCAGGAGTTGGTAAAACTTCTTTAGGTAAATCTGTAGCAGAAGCATTAGGAAGAAAATATGTGCGAATGTCTTTGGGAGGTTTGCGAGATGAAGCAGAAATTAGAGGACACAGAAAAACATATATTGGGGCAATGCCTGGTCGTTTAATTCAAAACTTGAAAAAAGCAGGAACATCCAATCCTGTATTCGTTTTAGATGAAATAGATAAGTTAGGGCAAAGCCATCAAGGAGACCCTTCTTCTGCCATGCTAGAAGTTTTAGACCCAGAACAAAATGAAGCATTTTACGATAATTATTTAGAAGTTGGTTACGATTTATCTAAAGTTTTGTTCATTGCAACAGCCAATAACCTAGGTCAAATTCCTTGGGCATTAAGAGATAGGATGGAAATTATTAATGTAACAGGATATACTATTGAAGAAAAAGTAGAAATTGCAAAAAGGCACCTATTGCCTAAACAGCTTAAAGAGCATGGTTTAGACAAAAGTCACTTAAAATTAGGAAAAAAACAATTAGAACAAATTATTGAAGGATATACTAGAGAATCTGGTGTTCGTGGTTTAGAAAAACAAGTTGCGAAAGTTGTGCGTTTTGCTGCAAAATCTATTGCACTAGAAGAAGCGTATGATGTTACATTATCTTCAGAAAAAATAGAAGATATTTTAGGTACTCCTAGATATAAAAATAAATACGAAACAAACGATGTAGCTGGAGTTGTAACTGGTTTAGCATGGACAAGTGTTGGTGGAGATATTTTATTTATTGAGTCTATCTTATCTAAAGGAAAAGGAACCCTTTCTATTACAGGTAATTTAGGAAATGTAATGAAAGAATCTGCTACCATTGCAATGAAATATATAAAATCGAATGCAGAAGAATTTGGAGTTAATCCGGATATTATAGACAAGTACAACGTTCATATTCATGTACCAGAAGGTGCAACTCCAAAAGATGGGCCAAGTGCTGGTATCACTATGTTAACCTCTTTGTTATCTACCTATACACAAAGAAAAGTAAAAAGCAGGTTAGCCATGACTGGTGAAATTACTTTACGTGGAAAAGTATTGCCAGTAGGAGGTATAAAAGAGAAGATTTTAGCTGCAAAAAGAGCCAATATTAAAGAGATTATTTTGTGTGAGGAAAACCGAAAAGATGTTTTAGAAATTAAAGAAAATTATCTAAAAGGCTTAACATTTCATTACGTTTCTGATATGAAACAGGTTATAGATTTGGCTTTAACCAAGCAAAAGGTAAAGAATGCGAAGAAATTCTAAAACTTAAAAAAATAAAAATAGAAAAATAAAAATCCCTTTCATTGCAAAGGGATTTTTAGCTTTTTAGAATATAATTAATCTTTAGGTCTATTATCATCAATCCATTTTTCTAAATCTCCAATTTCAGATTTCACAAATTCTTTCCAATCCGTATATATTGTCATTCCTAAATTTTCAAGACCTTCTATATACCAGTTTTTATATTTAAACATAGTCATGTCATGAAAGTCTTCAAAATTAGACCCTATTACCCATAACTCTTGGATGTACATCATCTTCTCAAAGATTGTTAATTCTTTATTCTTTAACTCATTTTCATATTTACCCCAATGATAAAAATAAATTAAATCTAATTTAAAAAGTTCATTTATAGTAATTAATCCTTTTCTTCTAGACTCTATAGAAGTAAAATTTGGGTATAAACCTATATTTTGTAAAATTGAATAAATATATTCAACTCCATTATAAGGTTCAAAAAGTAAAATGTTATTTTCTTTAAATATATTCATTATTATTTGAATTTTACATGCCTTATTAGAGATCTAATATCTTTAAAATTAAAAGGAATTTATTGGTAATGCTGTGGAAGTTAATAAAGCAAAAGCTTTATTTAAAGCTAATTATAATGGTTTGGAAAGGCATTTTTAAATATTATAAAAAAACTTAATCGGAATGAGGTTTAATATATTACATGTTAATATTTTGGTTTATTATTTTCAATCCATTTTTCTAGATCCCCAATCTCAGATTGAACGAATTTATTCCAATCGGTATAAATTGTTAAGCCTAACCTTTCAAGATTGTCTTTATACCATTTGCTAGTCCCAAATATTACCATACCAAAAAAGTCAGGATATTTGGATTCCTTAAGCCATAGTTTATCAATTGTTTTGATTATATCTGCATTAGACATATTTTTTTTTATCTCAGGGTAGTTAGGCCAATCATATATATAAATTACTTGATTATCTAAAAGATACTTTATTACTGAAAGAACAATATATCTACATTTCCAATTTTTTGAATCGTTATCAGTATATCCTAGTTCATAAATATAATTATATAAATATTCATTTGAGTCTGGACAGAATAATCCAATATAATTCTTGTTAAAAATATAATTATTTATCATTATTGAAATTTTATAATCCTGGCTATTGAGCCAAGAAGAAAAATAGAATTTAATAGTATAATAGTAGATTAAAAAAAATAATATTTAAACCAAACTCTCTATATTTATATTGATACTTAAATTAACCCCCAGTAATTTTAAAATTTTTCGCTTTTCTTTGATTATATAAACCATACTCAATTTTTATCGTGAAATTTGGATATTCTGTCTCTTCAATTTCAACTATATTTGGGTATATTAATCCTTCTATTTTATACAGTTTACTTGTGACATAATAATCACCATCTGGGGATACAGAAATTATATAACTACTAAGAAACTCATCGCTTTCTGAAAAGTATTCAGGGGTAATTTTTGAATCCGAAATCTCGAAAATTTTTACTAATAGTCCGCCTCCATAAACCTCCTTAACAACAGTGTTTTCATTAAACATTCTTGAGAAGACATAATTCATTTCAACTTGACTAGATAAATCAATTTTTCTTATTTCTTCCTGATCTTGTTGCGACTGACAACTAATTGATAATAATATTAAAATTAAAATTATGTTTTTCATTTTTTTATTTTCTTACTGATATATGGATATGATCTTTGTGTCCGCCTACTGGGTGATTATAATTCCATGTTTGAGAATATAAGTCATATTTATGTTTAAAATAAGGTCCAAAATTTTCTCTAATATGGGTAAAATTATCAAAAGATTTTTGAAGTTCAATTATTTGATTCGTAACACCTGTCATAATCATTTTTTTACCATTTATTCTGCTAATATCAATCCCCGCTAGCGCTCGTTTGCAACGAGTGCATACCATACAAAAATAGAATTTCTAAATGTTCCTTTAAAATTGTGTACGTGTCTTTAACAGTACTAGTAAATACTAGCGCTAGCAGGAGATTTATATTTATTCAAAGGTTAAAAGTTCTACCTTCCTCATAATATATTTACTACAGTTTTCATGCTCAATAAAAATGTAATTAATCCGAAATTTCTGTAAATTCTTTATTGTATCTAAAAACTGTCTTCTATCTCTGATTATTTTTAAATCATTTATATAAGATTTGGAAATAATTTTATCGTTTTTTCTATTAAAAGAAAAAGAATATTCATCAAAAGCATCATATTCAATATCGTCACCTTCTGAAACCCAAATTTCCCCTTTTTTTAAAACTTTATTTTCTGGTTTTTTTCTAAATGACCTTTTATTTTTTTTCACTAATCTTTTTTCATCAATTATTCTATATCCTTCATATTCATTTGTTTTTGTAGCAGTCTGTTTTTTTATTAATGTATCTTTTTTATTAATAAAAAAATAAATATTATTTCTAGACTGAGAATACGAAATAAAACATAAAAGAGAAGTAATTATTAAAATGTACTTTTTCATTTTTCACAAATTTTATTACCATTCTCTTTTTCGTTTGCAATGGCATTTCTAATTCTATTTTGTTCATCGACTGTTAGCTTTTTCCAGGCTTCTGTGTAAATTTGATTTGGCCTATTATTAGCATCAACTATATTAGCTAAACCCTCCCATGCCATATCATTATAAAATTGATCAGAATGTTGTGCATTATCATATTGTTTTAACCCTTTTACTATAGTGCTTCTGTAATAATCAGCCATTTGCTGATGATCCCAGTTTTTACCATAAGTTCGATAATATTCATATACACCAGGGAAATCTTCTTTGCTAAGAGTACCTCCCTTTCTATGCAAAAATTCTCTCAATCTTGCATGTACTCCTTCATGAATAATAGTTCTTGCTAAGCCCAGCGAAGTTCTATCGGATAAAGTATTTGCATTAATTTTAATAGTAAAAGTATTTCCAGACATAGAAGTGCTTGCATTTGTTTTGCTCTCAAGAGTTTTTGACATTACAAGTTTTAAATTAAATTGAGAAGGAGTATTTCCATCTTTAAAATTTTTTAAAATCCAGTTTATATTATTATTACCATCTACCATTTTTTGATAAACACATAAAGCTTTCCCAGTCAACTCATTAATTATTTGCTCCTCAGCATCTACACAACTATTTGTATCAGGGTCGTATACAGTGCCAACACCACAAGTAACCTTAGTTACACCACTACCAGGTAAATTTCCATCATCGGTAATTCCGTCTATATCACCCCAATTGTCATCATCAGGTGCATTGCTTAATTCAGGTGTTGGGGTACACGTTGTACCTACATAGAAACTAGAACAACTATAATCAACTTCATCAACATTAGGGAAGTCAAATCCTACACATGTTTCATCATAAATATCAATACAATCTTCCTTACTAGAAGTTTTAGCCATAGTTTTACGCTTT
>CAYZDK010000040.1:0-20300 GCA_964477255.1 uncultured Polaribacter sp. | reverse complement strand
GTTAAAGGAGGGATATAATGAATTCTACTTAATTGAGAAAACCCTGAAAAAGCAAACAAAAAAAGAAGTAATGGTAAAACGATTTTTTTTAACATCTGAACTACATATTTTAAAAATCTAAAAGTACTAAGAAAACAATAAGTATTTAGTAAACTTAACATTTTGTTTCATAAAATACACCAAGGATATATATTCCTTGGAAAATAATATAATTGTATGTATCTTTGTATCCTAATATTAATTAAATGACGAAATCTGAAGTAACACTAACAACTAAAAACTATTTAGCAGAAGCTAAAGTAAGAAATCATTTTTTAGTTTTTGACGAGCCTGTAGATCTAGGAGGTGATGATAACGCACCAACTCCAGTAGAATATTTGTTAAGTGCATTAGGCGCTTGTGTTTCCATTACGCTTAGAATGTATGCGCAAAGAAAAGGTTGGGATTTAGGAGTGATTTCTGTAAATGTTATCAAACAAGAAAAGCAAACAAAAGATGGAGTAGAACAGATCTTAACAGAAGAAATTTCATTTGAAAAAGAACCAAATAAAGAACAAAAAGATAGGTTATTAGAAATTGCAGCAAAATGTCCTGTTGCAAGAATGATAAAAGGACAAACAGTAATTGAATCAAAATTAATTTAAAATGAAAAAAATACTTGCATTTGCAGGAAGCATAAGTTCAACCTCAATTAATAAGCAGTTAGTTCAGTTTTCTACTAGTAAAATTAAAGATGCTAAAATAGATATTATAGATCTTAGAGATTTTAACTTACCAATTTATAGTATAGATGAAGAAAAAAAAACAATGCCAAAAGATGCCCTTCGCTTTTCCGAATTATTTAAAGCATACGATGGTATAATTTTATCTCTCGCAGAACATAATGGTTCTTATGCAGTAGGTTTTAAGAACATTTTTGATTGGTCTTCGAGAGTTGATACCAATGTTTTTCAGGATAAACCTATGCTATTAATGTCTGCAACACCAGGAGGTAGAGGAGGTAAATCTGTATTAGAAGCTGCAGAACAAAGATTTACTAGAATGGGAGCAGCTTCATTACATATTTTTTCATTCCCTAATTTTTATGATAATTTTAAAGAAGATAATATTATAAACAATGATTTAGATAAAGATCTAGATGCAAAAGTACAAGATTTTATAAAAGCTATAAATACCAAAGGATGAAAATAGTTTTATATGGCAAACAAGGGCATGCGTATACAGTTGCTTTTAAAAACTTTTTAAAATCAACAGATGTAGATTACGTTTACAAAGACGTATCTAAAGATATGGAAGCAAGAGAACATTCAAAAAAGTTATATAATGGAGCAGTAAAGTATCCAACTTTGTTTGTTAACGACAAAGTATACTTAACCCCAACTACAGAAGAGTTTAATAAAATAATGCAAGATTTAAACCTAAGAGCATAGTTATGGGAGACCTTTCTAAAGACATAAAATCTACATTTAAAAGTAATAAAGTAAAAGCATTAATAAATATAAAATATACTTCCAACTGGTTGAGTAGTAAGGAAAATGAATTTTTTAAACCTTACGGAATCTCACCACAACAGTACAATATTTTAAGAATATTAAGAGGCGCAATAGATAAGGTAAAAGTTCAGGTTGTAAAAGAGAGAATGATAGAAAGAGCACCAAATGCAACACGTTTAATGGATAAGCTTTGTGATAAAAACCTAATTGAACGAGAAAGGTGTAGCGAAGATAGAAGAGTTGTTTATGTGAAGATTACTGCAGAAGGGCTTTCTCTTCTTAAAGAAGTAGATAAAAACAATAATCTAAATTTTTTAAACAATCTTTCTGAAGAAGAAGCTCTAGTTTTAAGCAACTTATTAGATAAGATTAGATAAAAAAATTTAAAAAATTAGTTTCCCTGGAAAATATTAGAAGTATGATAAAATTTAAAACTATAAAAAATATTTTAGAGAGTCCACTAGTAAATATGGGGGCAATTCGTTTACGCCAGCCTTTACCAAATACAGGTATAGAAGCAGTAGACCCTTTTTTATTATTGCACCATTATGGTCCATATGCAATTTCGGAATTTAATAATCCTTTTGATTTAGGTCCACATCCTCATAGAGGATTCGAACCAATTACTTTATTGTTTAAAGGAGAACAGTTGCATAGAGATTCTTTAGGAAATGAAATGGTTGTAAAAGCAGGTGGTGTTCAATGGACAACTGCTGGTAGAGGAATAGTTCATGCAGAAGCACCATCAAAAGAATTTGTAAAAAAAGGAGGAGATTTAGAAGGAATTCAGCTTTGGCTAAACTTGCCTGCTTCTCAAAAAATGATTCCTGCCAAATATCAACATTTAGAAAAGGAACAAATTCCTAAAGTGCTTTCTAAAGATAAAAAGATAGCATTAAATATCGTTGCAGGTAGTCAGAAGAACGAAGAAGGTCTAATAAACACGCAGACAGAAGTTAACGTATTTACGGTTAATGCTTCGCAAGGTGGAGATATGATAGTTGAGTTACCAGAAGACCATAACGCTCTAATTTATCTGTTAGATGGTAAAATGGCAGTAAATGAAAATACCATTCTAGAAAAAGGAGGTAAGCAAATGGTTACCTTTAATTTAGACGGTAATGCTATAAAATTTAAAGCAATAGAAGACAGTAATTTACTAATTCTATCAGGCAAACCAATTAATGAAAAAGTTACGCAATATGGACCTTTTGTTATGAATACGCAAACAGAAATATTAGAAGCAATGCGTGATTACCAACAAGGAAAAATGGGCTATTTATATTAACTTAAATACACAAAAAATTGGAAAAAATAATTCATAAAGCAAATTCAAGAGGGTATGCAAATCATGGTTGGTTAAAATCTTACCATACATTTAGTTTTGCAAAATATTATAATCCAGATAGAATGAATTTTGGAAAATTACGTGTTTTAAATGACGATGTTGTTCAACCTAAAATGGGCTTTGGTACGCATCCTCATGAAAATATGGAAATTATATCTATTCCAATTTCAGGAGCACTTTCTCATAAAGACAGTATGCAAAATGAAAGAGCTATAACTGTTGGTGAGGTTCAAGTAATGAGTGCAGGAACAGGGCTAACACATTCAGAGTTTAATGCAAGCTTAACAGAAGAAACTAATTTTTTACAACTGTGGATAGTTCCAGAGAAGTAAAATGTTACACCATATTACGATCAAAAAGAATTTCTTGAAGAGGATAGAAAAAATAAATTTCAAGTATTAATATCTCCAAGAGATAAGCAAGTAGAAGGTTCATTGCCAATTTATCAATAAGGTTATATTTCTATGATAGATATGGATTATGGTTTTGAAACAACCTATGCATTAAAAAATGCTGCATATTTCTTTTTAATTGAAGGAGAAGTTTCTGTTGCAGATGAAATTCTTGAAGAAAGAGATGCGGTTGGGATTTTAAAAACAGATACAGTAACAATCAAAGCAAACAAACAAAGTAAACTATTAATCATAGATGTACCACTAGAATAATTACATCTTTTTGTACATATTTAAACCGAAGTTACACTTCGGTTTTTTTGTTTCTAAAAATAAGGTTATCTTGCTTTTATTATGCATGCATAATAAATAAAAAAAAGACATGAAGTACAAACATATTTTTACCCCCTTAGATTTAGGATTTACCACTTTAAAAAACCGAATTTTAATGGGCTCCATGCATACTGGTTTAGAAGAAGAGAAAAATGGTATACAGAAAATAGCTGCATATTATGCTGAACGCGCAAAGGGTGGCGTTGGATTAATTGTAACAGGAGGAATTTCTCCAAATATTCAAGGTTGGACAGGTCCTTTTGCTGCAAGAATGTCTAAAAAAAAGCATGCTATAGAACATCAAAAAATTACAAACGCAGTTCATGAAGAAGGAGGTAAAATATGTATGCAAATTTTACATTCAGGGCGTTATGGTTATCATCCTTTTAACGTAGCTCCTTCTAAAATTAAATCACCAATAACTCCTTTTACTCCATTCAAATTAAATAAAACAGGAATAAAAAATACGATTAAGTCTTTTGTAAAATCGGCAGTTTTAGCAAAAGAAGCGAATTATGATGGGGTTGAAATTATGGGTTCTGAAGGCTATTTGATTAACCAATTTATAGCTAAAAGAACAAATAAAAGAAATGATAGTTGGGGAGGAAATTATAGCAATAGAATGCGCTTGCCAATAGAGATAGTGAAACAAACTAGAGCAGCAGTTGGAAGTAATTTTATAATTATATACAGGCTTTCTATGCTTGATTTAGTTGAAGGTGGTAGTTCTTGGGAAGAAATCGTTTTACTTGCTAAAGAAATTGAAAAAGCAGGTGCAACTATAATTAACACAGGTATTGGTTGGCATGAGGCTAGAATTCCAACAATAGCAACCTCTGTTCCAAGGGCAGCATTTACATGGGTAACCAAAAAAATGAAAGAAGAAGTTTCTATACCACTTGTTACCTCTAATAGAATAAACATGCCAGAAACTGCTGAAAAGGTTCTAGAAGAAGGGCATGCAGATATGGTTTCTATGGCAAGGCCTTTTTTAGCAGATCCATTTTGGGTACAAAAGGCAAAAGAAGAAAAAGAAGATGAAATTAATACTTGTATTGGATGTAATCAAGCATGTTTAGATCATGTTTTTCAAAGAAAAGTAGCAAGTTGTTTGGTTAATCCTAGAGCCTGTCATGAAACAGAATTACAATACACTACAACACAAAATCCAAAGAAAATAGCAGTTGTAGGTGCAGGTCCTGCAGGTTTATCAGCAGCAACAATTGCAGCCCAAAGAGGGCATCATGTACATATATTTGATGTAGCTTCTGAGATTGGAGGCCAATTTAATATGGCAAAACAAATACCAGGAAAGGAAGAGTTTTACGAAACCATTCGTTATTTTAAAAAACAACTAGAAATCCATAAAGTAACTCTTAATTTAAATACGAAAGTTGATATTGATTTGCTTAAAGAAAGTGATTTTGATGAAATTATTTTAGCAACAGGAATTGTACCAAGAAAATTAGCAATTGAAGGAATTTCTCATCAAAAAGTATTGAGTTATATTGATGTTTTAAAACATAAAAAAAAGGTTGGTGATAAAGTTGCAATAATAGGAGCAGGAGGAATTGGTTTTGATGTTGCAGAATATTTAGCACATCAGGGTGAATCTACTTCTCAAAATATAAACGCTTGGTTACAAGAATGGGGAATTGATAAAACTTTACAAGCTAGAAGTGGCACAGAAGGCGTTAAGCCAAAATATAAGAAAACTTCTAAAGAAATTTATATGTTTAAAAGAAGCAAAGGAAAATTCGGTGCAAACTTAGGAAAAACAACTGGTTGGATTCATAGAACTAACTTAAAGAAAACAGGGGTTAAGTTTTTCGGAGAAGTTTCTTATACAAAAATAGACGATGAAGGTTTACATTTCAAGCAGAATAACGAAGACAAAGTAATTTCTGTAGATACTATTGTTATTTGTGCAGGCCAAAACCCTTTAAAAGAATTACTAGAGCCATTAAAATCTTTAAATAAAAAAGTTCATGTTATTGGTGGTGCAGATTTTGCCCAAGAATTAGATGCTAAAAGAGCAATAGATCAAGGAGCAAGGCTCGCTGCGAAACTATAAATTAGGATTATATCTTAACTATTTTCTTTTTTCTAAAGTATTTATTTTAACGATATTTGCCTTTCAACTAAACTACTAATTATGGGTATGAACAAAAACACTGTCCTTGGATGGGCAACAATTTTGATGATTTTAATGGGGGTTATTTTAATTTTAATGGGCGCCTATAGATACGAAGATGTTGCTGGTTGGGGGTTTGCTACTGTTGGTATCGGTTTCTTTTGCATTGCATGGGTATTTAATGCACTAAAAGGAAGAGTTTAATATTAAAAAATAAAAACATGTCAGACGATAAGAAAGTAATTTTTTCCATGAACAAGGTTTCTAAAACTTATCAATCAACTGGAAAACAAGTACTAAAAGATATTTATTTAAGTTTTTTTTACGGAGCCAAAATCGGAATTTTAGGTTTAAATGGTTCTGGTAAGTCTACGCTATTAAAAATTATTGCAGGTGTAGAAAAAAACTACCAAGGAGAAGTTACATTTTCTCCAGGTTACAAAGTTGGTTACTTAGAACAAGAACCAAAATTAGATCCAAATAAAACTGTACTAGAAGTTGTAAAAGAGGGTGTTGCAGAAACTGTTGCCATTTTAGACGAATACAACAAAATAAACGATATGTTTGGTTTAGAAGAGGTGTATTCTGATGCAGATAAAATGGAAAAGTTAATGAATAGGCAAGCAGAACTTCAAGATAAAATAGACGCATCTAATGCTTGGGAGTTAGATACCAAGTTAGAAATTGCAATGGATGCGTTAAGAACTCCAGATTCTGATAAAAAAATTGAAGTACTTTCTGGTGGAGAAAAAAGAAGAGTTGCTCTTTGTAGATTATTACTTCAGGAGCCAGAAATTTTACTGTTAGACGAGCCAACGAACCATTTAGATGCAGAATCTGTACATTGGTTAGAACATCACTTAGCACAATATAAAGGGACTGTAATTGCAGTTACGCACGATAGATATTTTCTAGATAATGTTGCAGGATGGATTTTAGAATTAGATAGAGGGGAAGGCATACCTTGGAAAGGAAACTATTCCTCTTGGTTAGATCAAAAATCTAAACGTTTAGAACAAGAAAGTAAAACTGCCTCAAAAAGACAAAAAACTCTAGAGCGAGAGTTAGAGTGGGTTCGTCAAGGAGCAAAAGGAAGACAAACAAAACAAAAGGCTCGTTTAAAGAGCTATGAAAAATTAATGAGCCAAGACCAAAAGCAAGTAGATGAGAAACTAGAAATCTACATTCCTAATGGTCCTCGTTTAGGAACCAATGTTATAGAGGCTAGTGGAGTTTCTAAAGCTTATGGGGATAAGTTGTTGTATGAAAATTTAGAATTTAACCTTCCACAAGCAGGAATTGTAGGAATTATCGGTCCAAACGGAGCAGGTAAGACTACTATTTTTAAAATGATTATGGGAGAAGAAACTCCAGATAAAGGGAACTTTAAAGTGGGGGACACTGCTAAAATAGCTTATGTAGATCAAGCACATGCAGATATTGATCCTAGTAAAACCATTTGGGAAAACTTTTCTGATGGGCAAGATTTAGTGATGATGGGAGGAAGACAAGTTAATTCTAGAGCATATTTAAGTCGTTTTAATTTTTCAGGAAGTGAACAAAATAAAAAAGTTGAAACTTTATCTGGAGGAGAAAGAAACAGATTGCATTTGGCAATGACTTTAAAAGAAGAAGGAAACGTACTTTTATTAGATGAGCCTACAAATGATTTAGATGTAAACACATTAAGAGCACTAGAAGAAGGACTTGAAAATTTTGCAGGATGTGCAGTTGTTATATCTCACGATAGATGGTTCTTAGATCGTATTTGTACACACATACTTGCTTTTGAAGGAGATAGTCAAGTGTATTTCTTTGAAGGATCTTTCTCTGATTATGAAGAAAATAAAAAGAAGCGTTTAGGAGGAGATTTAATGCCTAAACGAATTAAATACAAAAAATTAATACGTTAAAAAAAGCCCCATTTTGGGGCTTTTTTTTCACTAGTTTCTTATAGTTCTCTTTTTTGTACTCTCTCTTTTTGATACAGGTTTAGTTCTTTTCATTCTTTCTGTTCTCTTAACTCTTGTCGAACTTTCATTACTCTTTTTAACAGTTCTTTTTGGAGAAACACTTCTAGAGTTCCTGTTTTTAGACCTATTAATCTTAACTTGGTTTTGAGATCTACGACTAACAGATCTTTCTTTATTTATTCTACTGGTATTAGATCTATTAATTCTTGTATTTCTATTAGTCTCAGTTGTAACTCTATTTCTATTAGTTTCAGCTGAAACTCTATTTCTTTTCGAATCACTTCTGTTTGTAAATCTAGAGTTTGCGTTTTCTGATTTTCTATATCTAAAATTATTACTTCTTACAGCCTCTCTTCTGTTATTAGAATTGTTTCTTCTATTTATATTAGAATTAGCCTTTCTTCTTCGTACAATTCTATTGTTTCCATTAACTGTAAAGCCTCTATTTGCTTTGTAATAGAAGAAGTTTCTATCTTCTCTTATTTGTCTATAATTTCTTCTAAAGTTATCTCTAAAAAAGAAACGATCGTTATAATCATAAATAACACCAACATTTAAATTAAATCTTATTCCATTGTCAACAAAGAATTGATCTCTAACTGCACCCCTAAAAATTGGAGTTCCCCATCTATCGTATCTCACATTTAAATTTCCAACACCTACTAGTCTTCCTCTTCTGTACCTTAAAAAGACATCTCCAATTCTAGTTACATTTCCAAAAACATCGTATCTAATTCTAACATTTCCAACACGTCTAATTTGTCCAAATATATTTCTTCTTACTATGGATATATTTCTGTTTCTACTATTAAAATTTAAAGGGTAGAAATCAAACTCACCATTAGGAAAAACATAAAATTCAACTCCTCTTTCTATAAAGTTTACAGCATTAGAGTAAGGGTATAAATCCCAATTATTAAAGGTTATATTGTTGTTATTTTTGGCTTCTACTGAAGATGCCATAGTTAACATTGCTAATAAAATAAATAAAACTCTTTTCATAATTTCTTGGTTTTGGTGATGCCTACTCTATATGCTTTTCGACTTTCGCATTCAGTTTATAAAAACCAAATAGCATGCCAAAATTAGAAATGTATATCTAAGGCTAAATCAATAATTATGTAAAATACTGTAAATCAGTTGATATGTAGAGGTGTAAATTATTATTTAAAAAAAGCTTTTTGTAGCACTTGAAAAGTTTTAAAAGCAAAATAAATAGTAAAGAGAAGAAATAAGGAGCTCAGAATTAAAAATCCGTAGGCAAGGTAGTTTTGAGGAGCTTCATTAAACTTGTCTATTGCTTTAAAACTCATAGTAAGAAGTATAGGAGATGCAATAAATAGCAATAGTAGAATTCCTAAACGAATTAATGCTTTTCCAAGTAAATTTAAATCGGTACTCATACTTTATGGTTTTTTATTGCATTTCTAACGCTACCAAATTTAGCTAATAATTCTTTGGCTTTTTTGTCGTTAATATCTAATTCGGTCATTAACATTTTTACCCCTCTATCTACTAGTTTATTATTAGATAGCTGCATGTCTATCATCTTATTTCCTTTTACTCTTCCTAACTGAATCATTGCTGTTGTAGAAAGCATATTAAGCACAAGTTTTTGAGCTGTACCTGCTTTCATTCTAGAACTACCTGTTACAAATTCTGGCCCAACAATCACTTCTACAGGATATTTTGCAGTATTTGCTAAGGGGCTATTTTTATTACAAGTAATACATCCTGTACTTATATTATTCGCATTACATTTTTCTAAAGCGGCAATAACGTAAGGTGTTGTGCCAGATGCAGCTATACCAATTACAATGTCGTTAGCATTTATATGATGTTTTTTTAAGTCTTGCCAGCCTTGTTCTTTAGAGTCTTCTGCAAATTCTACAGCTTTTCTTATTGCAAAATCTCCACCAGCAATTAAAGCAATCACCAAATCATGAGGTACACCAAATGTAGGTGGACATTCTGATGCATCTACTATGCCAAGTCTTCCTGAAGTTCCAGCTCCTATATAAAAAAGTCTACCACCCTTTTTTAACTTTTCAATAATTTCTGTTGATAATTTTTCGATTTGAGGAATTGACTTTTTAACTGCATCAGGAACCGTTTTATCTTCATTATTGATATTGGTTAACAGTTCTGTAACTGTCATTTTTTCTAAATGATCGTAATTAGAGTCTTGTTCTGTAGTTTTTGTGAAATCCATATAATTTAACACTGCTTTGTAGTAGACAAATGCAATATTAGGTCTTTTACTCTAATTCTACCAAACTTAAAGTAACAGAATCAGTTTCAGATATATGAAAATACCCTAGAGGAAAATTCTCTCTTTCAGTTGTATTAATCATATTACCAAGAAGAGTAGCAGGTATGGTTTCAAAAGGGCCACCACCTCCTTCACCACTTTGATCTAGCAATACTCTAAAATACGTGTAATAGTCTCTAGAAATACCAGACATTTTTACAGTAACCGTAGTTGGTAATTCAATATCATCTTCTCCATAGAAATATGAAAAATTATAATCTGCACCATTAAAAAAACGATCTTCAACGGTTAAGTAGAAATTGTTATCAAAGTCAAATAAGTAATAATTTTCTTCATCTGCATTGTCAGAAAAATTAACTACTAACTCTGTTTCTTCCCCTGAAAACAGGGTAGTATTACCTTGCACAACAGAAGTTAAAGGGGTTGATTTTACTCTAATTGCTTTTCCTTTATAAATTTGATTTTCATAAGCAACAGTTAATTCGTATTCGATATTTTCTTCAGGAATAAACTGGCTGTTTGGTACATAATCGCCATCCAAATCATCATCATTAAACATGATAATTTCATTAGTAGTTAGGTTGGTAATAAATACATCTGCTTTTGTTACAATAGGTATATTTTCTTCGAAATAATCTGCAGATAATCGTAATTTAACCACCGTTTTGGCTGTTACTGGATTGTTATCAAAATTAATTTCGAAAGGAGCATCAATTATTAAGATAGGGTCTGTAGAAGGTAAATCTATTTCTACAACTTTTTCGCAACTAGTGAAAAAGAAAAGAAATGTTAGCATTATAAAAAAACTCTTTTTCATCTGTTTAAAATTTAAAATTATACGTTACAGAAGGTACCAAACCAAATATAGAAGTTTGTATTGCTTCATTTCTTAAGGTTTCTCTGTTTTGTCTAAAATTTATAGAAGCCGCATTCATTCTACCATATACATTGTACAAACCAAACACCCATTCTCCTTTCCATTCTCTATTTTTATTTTTGGAAGGAATTAAAGTTGCAGAAATATCTAACCTGTGAAAAGCAGGAAGGCGATCTGCATTTCTTCGATTATCATCAAATATAGGAACATTGACATTTTGTACAACGTATTGGCCTACAGGATAGTTAGTAGGTTGCCCTGTTTGATACAGGAAATTGGCATTTATACTCCATTTTTTATTGATTTTGTAGCTACCATTTAAAGATAAATCGTGTGTTTTATCAAAAGGACTGCTGTACCACTCACCCTGATTTATTCCAGGTTCGTTTGGAGTTCTTCCTAAAGTTTGTTGTTCGGATCTAGATAAAGTGTACGCAAGCCAACCATTAAAGTTTCCTTCATTTTTCTTAACTAATACTTCCAGACCATAAGCTCTAGCTTGCCCATTTAAAATAACCGTTTCAATTTCATTATTGGCTACTAAATTTGCGCCATTTATGTAATCTATTCTGTTTTGAATGTCTTTATAAAAAGTTTCTACTTCTAAAGTGTATGCACCATTATTGATAGATTTAAAATACCCAACAGCAAATTGATCTAATAGTTGTGGTCTAATAAATTCGCCACTTGGTGCCCATACATCTAAGGGAGTAGGGGATGCTGTATTAGATAAAAGATGAAGGTATTGCGCCATTCTGTTATAGCTTAATTTAATAGAAGTTTCATCATTAAATAAATACGATGCAGAAATTCTAGGTTCAAAATTATTAAAGGATGCTAAAACATCAGATCTAGAAAAAGATTCGGTTCCAATAGCAACTGCAGACTCATACCTCTGAAATTCTTCATTATAGATTACTGCTTGGTTATTTTCATAAATATTTTGTTGGTCTTGTCCTAGTCTTGTAAAGTTGCTAAAACGAATACCATATTGCATGGTAAAATTATCGCTTATTCTATGCTCAGAATCAAAATATGCTGCAAATTCATTTGCGTATTTATTAGTTAATTTCTCTGGTTGTATACCAGAATCTTCTCTATTCGGAATTATTTCTCCTGGATTAAACCTACTGTAGATATTATTGATACCATAACTTAAGGTAAATTGATTGTTTAAGTAGTGTTTAAAATCGTACTTTAAGTTAAAATTAGTAATTCCAGAATCCCATTCAAAACCAACAAAATCTAGAATTAAGCCATAAAAATAGTCTGAATATATTAATGATAAGTTAGAGAACAACTTGTCAGAAAATAAGTGATTCCATCTAAGATTTACAGCGGTATTACCATATTCGTTTACAAAACTTTCGTTGATGCCAAATACATCTTTTCCAAAATATGTAGATAGAAACACATTGTTTTTATCGTTAAAACGGTAGTTAATTTTACTGTTTAAATCATAAAAATAGGCAGAATTGTCATTATCAAATAGAGGTAAAAATAAGTGCGCATAAGAAGCTCTACCACCAATTAAAAAAGAACTTTTGCCTTTTTCTATGGGGCCTTCTGCAAGTAATCTACTAGAAACAAGTCCTATTCCTCCTGTTACTTTAAAATTGTTACTATTTCCTTCTTTTTGATAAATATCTAAAACAGAGGAAAGTCTACCTCCAAATTTAGCAGGAATACCACCTTTGTACAATTTTACGTCTTTAATAACATCTGGATTAAAAACCGAGAAAAAACCAAACAAATGCGAAGAGTTAAATACAATAGCTTCATCTAATAAAATTAAATTTTGATCTGCTGCACCACCTCTAACATTAAATCCAGAGGCACCTTCACCAGCACTTGTAACTCCTGGTAAAAGAATTAAAGACTTAATAACATCAGCCTCACCTAAAACTACTGGAATTTTTTTTATAGATGCTGCAGAGAGCTTGTTAACACTCATTTGAGGAGTTCTAACATTAAGTTTTTCAATATCGCTTTGAATAACTATTTCGTCTAAGTTTTCTGTTTCTTCTTTTAGCTTGAAATCTTTGGTTACCTTTTGTTGAAAATTTATGGTTTCAAGAATAGAAATAAAACCCAAATAGCTAACCTGAACTTTATAACTTCCTTTAGGAACAGATATAGAATAAAATCCATATTCGTTAGTGGTGGTTCCAATATTTAGTTCTGGCAAATAAATAGTAACCCCAATAAGTGTTTCATTTGTAGCGAAATCGTAAACGGTACCACTAACTGTAATTTTTTCTTGGCTTATTGTTGCTATCGAGAACAATATAGAGCAAAGCAGTAATAGGCTTTTTAGTCGCATTTTTTTGTTTAAAAGTTTGATGACTTGTTGAAACAAAAATACAATGAACTAATGATAATAAAACGTTAAAAAGTCATTTTAATCGTATATGATATCTTTAACCTCAATCTTTTTATTTTCAATAAAATCGTAAAGTGTAAGTCGTCTTAATATGTAATAGTCTGTCCAAAATTTTTCTAAAGAATTAAGGTAAGAAAGTATAGCTCTATCCTTTTCTTGTAATGCTATATTTAATTCTGTAATGGTTATTTTTCCTAATACAAAACGTTGCTTAGCTATTTCGTATCTTTTTAAACCTATTACTTGCGCTTTTTCTGCAACTCTTAAAAAATTTCGTTGTTGTTGCCAGTTTAAAACATGCAAATATATTTCTTGTTCAAACTCTTGTTTATCTTGTTCTATATTTGTGTTTACTAAATCTTTGTTAGCTTCTACTAATTTTCTTCTAGATTTTGAAACTCCCCAATCTAATAGCGGAATTCCTAAAGACAAACTTACATTTTGTTGCTGATTAAAATCTTGGAATAAGTTATTAAATACTTGCCCTTGTTGAGAAATACCAAAGTTAGCATTTAAACTTACACGAAGTCTATTGTTTCCTTTTACCTCTGCAACGTCTCTTTCTGCTTGTAAGCGTCTTCTTCTAAATTCAATTACAGCTCTTCTGTTTTCTCTAGCTTCTTCTAATGCTTTTTCTACAGTAACCGTAAAGGTTTCTAATTCAGCAGGGGTTTCTAGTGTTAAGCTATCTGTATCTAACAAAAGATATCTAGATAAATTTTGGGAAGTTCTTTGAAAATCAATTTCGTTTGTAGTTAATTGATTTTCTGCGTTTAAAACAGAAAGTTCTATTTGTAAAAGGTCATTTTCTGCAATCTTACCAACTTTATATCTTCCTTTAGAAATCTGTAGTAATGTATCTTGGTTAGAATAATTTGTTTTAGCAATTCTTCTTTGTACTTGTGCTCTTAGAAGTGCAAAATATCTTCTTGTGGTATTTAAAGCAATTTGTTCCATTCGCTCCACAAATTCTCTTTTAGCTTCTTCATAAATTAAAGGCTCAATCTTTTTGTCCCATTTGAATTCGTTGTATAACAATGAATTTTGTCTATAGCTAATAGAAAAAGGAATAACTGCAAAGTTGGTAAATTCATTATCTCCAAATACATTTACTTGCTCTAATTGCGAGCTTAATGAAATTGTACCTCCAGTTAAGGCTATATTTTGATTTAAAGATAGATTACCTTCTAAACGTGATTGATTAGATCTAACAAAAATATCTTGACCATCATCATTTGTTAATCTGTTGATAGAATTTAAATATTGCGGTACAGTAGCATCGAATCGTAATTGTGGTAGTAAACCAGCTTTGAATCTTCTAAATCTCCAATAACTTGCTTGATTTTGGTTTAAAAGAGCTTGGTATTCAGGAGATTCTTTTTGTGCTAAATCAATGGCATCATCTAATGTAATTGCTCGTTGGCTAAATAGAGCAGTAGATACCAAAAGTAATAATACTAAGGATATTTTTTTCATGATTATTCGTGTCTTATTGCTTCAATTGGACTTTTTTGTGCTGCAGATCTTGCAGGTGCAATTCCAAAAATTAATCCTATCAATGTAGCAACGAAAAAGGATAATAATATAGAACTTAATGATAAAATAGTTTCAATGCCTGTGGTAACTTCTAGTAAATAAGAAGATATAATACCAAGCACAATACCAATAATACCACCACCAATACTTACTAGAACGGACTCTGTTAAAAACTGTAAAATAACATCTTCTTGAGTTGCCCCAATGGCTCTAATAATTCCAATTTCTTTGGTTCTTTCTAGCACAGAGGCCAACATAATATTCATAATACCTATACCTCCAATAAGTAAAGAAATACCAGCAATTATACTTAAAACGATATTAAAAATTTGTTTGGTTTTTTGTTGTTGTTTTAAAAGTTGAATAGGGATAGAAATTTCAAAATCTATAACTTCATTATGTCTTCTTTTTAGCATTCTGCTTATAACATCAGCTGTTGCATTTAATTGGTTAGAATTGTCTACTTGAACAATAAGTTTATCTATTTGATGGTAATTACCTCTTGGTTTTCTTTCTTTTGGGCCTTGATTATTACCACTACTAAAAACCACCATTCCTCCACCAAAAGAAGTTTCGCTTTCATTACTTTTTTCGTCGTTTTTTCTGTCTTTATACCTAACTAAAAAAGTTTTTGCAGGAATGTAAATGTCTTGATTTAAATCTCTGATGCCTAGGTTTTCTTGCGCAGTTTCTGAAACAAATTTTTCTTCAATTACACCTACAACTTCTAGCCAAACATCTTTTACTTTTATGTTTTTGCCAATTGCACTTTGCCCAGTAAATAATTTTTTCTCAATTTTTTTTCCAATAATACATACAGGTAGCGAATTTTCTGCTTGTAAATTGGTAAAATTCTTGCCACTTTCTATTTCTATATTGGCAGCTTCAAAATAAGATGGTGTTACACCAATTAATTTTACAGGGTTTTGTCTGCCACTCTTTATTACGTAGGTTTCTAGGATAATTTCTGGACTAACAGATTTTACAGAAGGTACGTTTTTTAATATAGTATTTGCATCAAGTATATCTAATCCTTTAGAAAATCGTTTTGGTTCTGAAGAGCCTTCCTCTTCTTCTTCTGATCCGTTTTCGTCTCCTTCATCAGGAATAGGAGTAATAACGATATTATTAACCCCAACAAGTTCTAATTGAGATAGTATTTCTTTTTCTGCACCATTACCAATTGCAAGCATTGTAATAACGGCTGCAACTCCAAAGATAATACCTAAAGATGTTAATAAGGTTCTAACTTTATTACTTAAAATGACACGAATAGCCTCACTAAAATTAGATTTTAGTTTTTCGATATAAACTTCGTCGAACATAATAAGCTTAGTTTAGCTTAGCAATTTGAACGTCATCATAACCATCAGGTTTATTTAGGTAGATTACATCTCCTTCATTTAACCCTTTTGTTACAACAACTTCATCGTTGTTAGATTCGCCAATAGCTACTTCTACTTTTTTAATTGAGAATCCTGTTTTTTTGTACACATAAGATATAGAATCGTTAGAAAAAAGACCTTCTAAAGGAATGCTTAAAACATCTTCTTTTTCATAGGTTAAAATTCTATTAGAAGTAGTCATGCCAGGTCTAATATTTTCGTTTGTTTCATTTAATGTTATCATTACTTGAAAAACATTTATATCTGATCCTCTTTTTTTCTCACCAACATTAGCAACATCAGTCACAGTTCCGCTTAATTCTACATCAGGGAAAGCGTCAAAGCCTACAATTACTGGTAATCCTTTTTTAATTTTTCTAATATCTACCTCGTTAGCATAAGTTTTAGATTCCATTTTAGACAAGTCTGGTAAGCTTGCAATTCCAGGGTTCCAAGCGCTGATGTTAGACCCAACTTTTTTCTTATTTCCATTCCATTCTCTTAGGTAAGTAATCATTCCTTCGCCATCAGAATATATTGTAAAAGACTCTAGTAAATCTTCTAAACTTTTAAGCTCTTTTCTGGTTTTAGATACTTCTGTACCAACTTCTACCATTTTAGCTTTGGCTTGTTCTTTTTTAATTTTGTAGTTCTCTTTCTTTTCTCTAAGGTCTCTTTCTAGTTTTTCTAGATTTATTTCTAATTTCTTTACAGTAGCTGGTGGCTCAAACATAGATTGTTTTAACTCTAGTCTGGTTTCTTCTAAATTATATTGTAAATCTTTAATGGCATTACGCTCTTGTTTTAGCGTAAGAGTAGTATCTAATTGTTGTTGTGTGAATTGAGAAAGTTCTGCTTCTAATTCTAAACGAGCGTCTAAAATTTGTTCGTTAACATTAGTAGGGTCTAATCTACCTACATAATCTCCTTTTTTTACAATAGTGCCTTCTGGTACTAAATCTTGAATTTTAATATCTCTTAAACGAAATTTTCTAAGGTTAGAAGGGCCTTTAATTTCTTTAGAACTAGTAGATTGTGCTTCTCCTGAGGTTATAACTTCACTTACAAATTTGCCTTTTTTTACCTCGGTTGTAAGGTATACTTTCCCGTCATCAGAAGGTGATATAAAACTGTAGATTAGATAAGCTGCTACAATAGTAATTACAGCAATTATTATCCCTTTTTTTCTATTCATTATAGTTAGTTTGAAAAATCATTTCAAAACTAACCAAAAAGAATACCCAATAGACACACTAATTGTTAATGTTTTATCAAAATTAACAGTAGTTCTTTAAAATGTCATTAAATGTTATATTTGGCCTCATTGCTCTTTCTGTCATAATTGTATCTGGAAAATAATAGCCACCTATATCCTTTTTTTCTCCTTGAATTTGATTTAATTCCTTAATAATTGTTTCTTCATTTGTTTCTAATTCTTTGTATAAACCAGAAAAAATACGCTGCAGTTCTATATCTTCATCTTGATGTGCAAGAAATTCAGACCAGTATAAAGCAAGGTAAAAATGACTTCCACGATTATCTAATTCGCCAACTTTTCTTGATGGTGATTTTTTAGTTTCTAATAATTTTGTTGTAGCTGCACCTAAATATTTAGCAAGCAACAATGCCTTTTTGTTATTATTTTTAGACCCAAGATGCTCTAAAGACTCTGCAAGGGCTAAAAATTCACCAAGAGAATCCCATCTTAAATGGTTTTCTTCTAAAAATTGTTGCACATGCTTAGGTGCAGAACCACCAGCACCTGTTTCAAATAGGCCTCCACCATTAATTAATGGTACGATAGATAACATTTTTGCAGAGGTGCCAAGTTCTAGTATTGGAAATAGATCTGTTAGGTAATCGCGCAATACATTTCCAGTTACAGAAATAGTATCTTCTCCTTTTGCTAGTCTTTCTAAAGTAAATTCTGTTGCTTGTTTTGGAGCTAAAATTTTAATATCTAATTCGGTTGTGTCGTAGTTTTTAAGATAGGTTTTTACTTTTTTTATTACTTCATTATCATGAGCTCTTTGGCTATCAAGCCAAAAAACTGCTGATGTATTTGTTGCTCTTGCTCTATCTACGGCTAATTTAACCCAGTTTTCTACAGGTAAATCTTTTGTTTGGCACATTCTCCAAATATCTCCTCTTTCTACTTTATGTTCTAGTAAAACAGAATTATTTGAACCAATAACTTGAACAACTCCATCATTTTTAATTTCAAAAGTTTTATCATGAGAACCATACTCTTCTGCTTTTTGAGCCATTAAACCAACATTAGGAACTGTGCCCATAGTTTTTGGATCAAAAGCTCCGTTCTTTTTACAAAAGTCTATTGTAACTTGATATAAAGACGCATAAGAGCTATCAGGAATAATAGCTTTAGTGTCTTGGAGTTTGCCATTTTTATCCCACATTTTTCCGGAGTTACGGATCATAGCAGGCATAGAAGCGTCTATAATTACATCAGAAGGAACGTGCAAATTAGTAATGCCTTTATCAGAATTCACCATTGCTAAATCAGCTTTGTTAGCGAAAATATTTTCAATATCTCTAAGAATCTCTTCTTTTTTTACTTTTTCAATATTTTCTAAACTTGTTAGAATATTTCCAAACCCATTATTTGGATTTACTCCAATGGTTTCTAATAGTTCTTTATGCTTTTCAAAAATTTCTTTAAAATAAATTTTAACTGCGTGTCCAAAGATAATAGGGTCAGAGACTTTCATCATGGTTGCTTTCATATGTAGAGAAAGCATAATGTTATTTTCTGTAGCATCTTTAATTTCTTTTTCAAGAAAGCTTTTTAATGCTTTAAGACTCATTACAGAAGCATCTATAATTTCATTTTTCTGGATTGAAAATTTGTCTTTTAAAACTGTTTTTTCTCCATTTGTGTTAGTATGAATTATTTTTACTAACGTGTCTTCTTTAAGAGTTGTAGATTTTTCGGAATTAAAAAAATCTCCATGCGTCATGGTAGCTACATGAGTTTTAGAGTTTTTGTTCCATTCTCCCATGTAATGTGGGTTTTTTCTAGCGAAATCTTTAACTGCTTTTGGAGCACGTCTATCTGAATTACCTTCTCTTAAAACTGGGTTTACAGCAGATCCTTTTATTCTATTATATTTATTTAAAATTTCTTTTTCTTCAGATGTTTTTGGTTCCTCAGGATAGTTAGGAATGGCAAAACCTGCTTTTTGTAATTCTTTAATAGCTGCTTTTAATTGTGGTACTGAGGCACTAATATTTGGTAGTTTTATAATATTAGCATTTGCATCTTTTGTTAACTCACCAAGTACTGTTAAGGCATCTTCTACTTTTTGATCTTCCTTTAAATACTCTGAAAAATTTGCTAAAATTCTACTAGCTAATGAAATGTCTTTCAACTCTACTTCTATATTTGCTTGTTTTGTGAACGTTTTTATAATTGGAAGTAAAGAGCGGGTTGCAAGAGCAGGAGCTTCATCAGTTTTTGTGTATATAATTTTAGACATGATGCGTAACTAATTTAGAAATTAAATAAAAAGTATGGTTGTGAATGTAACCTAAAAAGGTGTAACAAAATTACTAATAATAAGAGATATAATTGTTGCTATTATCGCATTTATAGCGATATATTTTAAGGTAAAATGATTTTTTGATGTACTATTTTAAGAAAATGACAAAAGCCATATCATACAAAATTTGTAACGATATGGCTTTTAGAAAATAATTTCAAAATAATTGAATCAAATAAACCTTTAAAGAAGAATTTTAACAATATAATTTCAAACTATTTTCTTAAAGTCTTACGGTAGTAAAAAAGAGATTAATACTCTAAGTTATTTAATAAATAATTATTTACATTTTTATTTAACATAAGACTTAACTAAAAGAATGCTATTATTTCTAATTTAAGTAAACAAGTTTAATAAACTTAATATAAATTGTCTAATAATTTATACAAAGATAGATGCTTGAGATAAAGTTTAAAAATGTTTAATGAATTATAAATCAACATGTTATTAACCTTAATTATGAACATTTGTTGATAAAAAAAGCATTGTTTTCTAACAATGCTTTTTTTATTATTTGTGAAAGATACTTTTTACTTTCTAACTTCTTTAATTCTTGCTTTTTTACCAGTAAGACCTCTAAAGTAGAATATACGTGCTCTACGTACTTTACCTTT
>CAYZDK010000039.1:0-20448 GCA_964477255.1 uncultured Polaribacter sp. | reverse complement strand
TATCGTATTGGTTCTGTATCAAAAACATTAACTGCAGCTGCAATTATGCAATTAAAACGCGATGGATTTATCTCTAGTTTACAACAAACATTAGAGGAGTTTGATACAGAGTTTCCAAATGGAAATTCAATTAGTATTGCGCAACTTTTAAATCACCAATCTGGAATTCCAGATTATCAATTTGTAGCAGAAGAAGCTTACGAAGAAGGAGAAGTACTAAATAAAGAAGATATATATGAAGTTATTGTAGCGCAAATTTTAGAAAACGGGTTACAATTTACACCTGGTTCTGGGAAGCAGTATAGCAACTCTAACTATCTTATTGCAGCTTTATTGGTAGAAGAACTTACACAAATGTCTTATCACGATTATATTGCGCAAAACATTTTAAGCCCTTTGCAAATGAGTAGTACTTACAAAGGCACAGATGTTATTAGCCCAGATACGCATGCAGAAGGCTACAATAAGGGTAGTGTAAGCAGCACCTACCCTATGCACTTAGCTTTTGGAGCTGGAGATTTTAGCAGTACCCCAAAAGATATGGAAGCGTGGACAAAAGCAGTACAAACAGACTGGTTTACAACAGAAGAAAAAGAAGCAATTTTTGCACAAGATGTACCTAGTGGCTATGTAGATTTTGGCTTAGGTTGGTTTACCACACAAGAAGCAAACACTACATTGTATTGGCATGGTGGAGATATTAATGGGTATTGGAGTATGATTGGTTTTGTTCCAGAACACAATGCAACTATTGTACTATTAAGCAACCAACAAGACCATTCTGGTGAACAACGAAGCACTATTATTCAACAATTATTAACCAACGAGTTTAAATAAACAAAACAATCAAAATATACATTATGAGAAATATACTATCTATAATTACATTACTCACTGTAATTTCATCTAATATTTTTGGTCAAGAAACAACCAAACAAGCCTTTGAAATTAAAATTATTACTAGTGTCGAATCTATTATTCCTACTGGTTTGGGCAGATCGCGTTTAATTTCAACAAATAATGAAAGAAATTACAAAGAATTTACTTCTAACCAAACAGAAGATGATAACACCAGAAATAAATCTAAAAGAAAAGACATAAGAGTTAAAAACTTTGAAGAGACTAAATTATTAAACTTTTATAATTTAGGTGGTATACGTTTTCAGAATATAGCATCTAACGATGCTTTAATATCGTCAAAATTAACAGCTATGCTATCTGAAGGTTGGAGCTTAGTGTTTGTAACAAGTGCGGTAGAAAGCGATGCAGGAAAACATGATAGTACTGGTATTTTCATTACCCGTTATATTTTTAAAAGAGCGTTACACTAAATAGAAACCTAAAACTTTTATACTAATGAAGCATAGTAATGTATTATTAGCAGGAGCTACTGGTTATTTAGGGAGCTATTTGTTAAAAGCTTTAATTGCGAAACAAAATCAGGTTGTTGCTATTGTGCGAAACCCAAATAAGTTACCAATTAGTAATGAGAATTATTTAGAAATAAAGCAAGCAGAAGTTACAAAACCAGAGACCTTACAAGATATTTGCAAAGGAATTGATACTGTAATTTCTACTGTTGGCATTACAAGACAAAAAGAGGGTTTCTCCTATATGGATGTTGATTACCAAGCAAATATAAATTTACTAGAAGAAGCTAAAAAAAGCGGTGTTCATCATTTTGTATATGTTTCTGCTATTAACGGAGATAAACATCGAAATCTAAAAATTTTTGAAGCAAAAGAAAAATTTGTAGATGCTTTAAAAGCTTCTGGTTTACAGTATACTATTGTAAGGCCTAATGGTTTTTTCTCAGATATGAAAGATTTTCTACAGATGGCAAAATCTGGTCGTATATATATTTTTGGCAGCGGTAATCAGAAATTCAATCCAATTCATGGAAAAGATTTGGCACAAGCAATTGTAGAAAACTTAAGCGATTACAACAACGAAATAACCATTGGCGGACCTGATATTTTAACCCTTAACGAGATAAGTAAGCTAGCATTAACATCCTTACAAAAGCCAATTAAAATTACACATTTACCAGATGGTTTACGAAGGTTTACCATTTGGGCATTACGAACATTTACTAAGGTAAAAACCTATGGGCCAATGGAGTTTTTTTTAACTTTGATGGCCAACGATAATATTGCGCCAACCTATGGCAAGTACCACTTAAAAGACTATTTTAGAAAAGAAATTAAATCTGCTTAGTTGTGAATATTCCGAATCCAAATACCATTTTTCCTTTAGCCAACTATAATAAATTGTGCTTTTTAAAAAACTTCATAAAAAACCCAAATATTGAGGTTGGTGATTACACGTATTACGACGACTTTGAAGAGGTTGCTAACTTTGAAAAGAACGTTAAGTACCACTTTGATTTTATTGGAGACAAACTACTTATTGGTAAGTTTTGTATGATTGCTTCAGGTGCTACCTTTATTATGAATGGTGGTAATCATTTAACCGAAGCTACATCTGCGTATCCTTTTGCAATTTTTGGTGGTGCTTGGCAGCATGCAATGGATGGCAAAACATATCCTAACAAAGGCAATACCATAATTGGTAATGATGTTTGGATTGGTAACGATGCTACCATTATGCCAGGTATAACCATTGGCGATGGTGCTATTATAGCAACTAAAGCTGTTGTAACAAAAAATGTGGCTCCTTACACAATTGTAGGTGGTAATCCTGCAAAACCAATAAGGAAAAGATTTTCTGAAGAAACCATTGCGAAATTATTAGAATTACAATGGTGGAATTGGGATGTCAAAAAAATCACGGAAAACATTGCTAAACTAACCTCAGATCCTGAGGCGTTATTTTAAATTAAATACCCAATTAGGTTTCTAAAGGTTTATCACTACATGTGTTAAACCTTTTTTTTATTCTAGAACTAAGAAATCAATAATACGTTCTAAATCTTAAAAAGGTATCATATTATTATTCTGAACGATTGCCTTTTTATTCTACATCATCTTTGCATCCTCAGATATAGAAACATTTACTAAATAACTCTTACAAAATGAAACAATTAATCATCGTTTGTGTAACATTTTTAACGTTACAAAGCTTTGCACAGCAGGAAATAAAATCAGCAAAGCAAAGTACTAACAACTTAAAATATAGGGTTAGTTTTCCTGCAATCATTTTAGGAAATATTGGAAAAGAAGGGAAAAAAACCAACACTCAGCATATTGAATTGCATTTTAAACAAGAGTTAGATACTAAAAATATAGTTGGTATAAAGTTTGCTACATGGAGATTATTTCAACCAATGGGTATACAATGGTGGGATGGTCTTTTAGATAAGATAGATTCTGAAACGGAATTTTATCCTGGATATTTACGGGAAACTGGTGTAGGCGTTTCCTACCAACGTATGTTATGGAAAGGTTTATTTGCCTCAATTGAAGTTTTACCGTTGTACAAAACTTATTTAGACTTTGACAACAAGAAAATAGCCAATGGTTTTAAACTCTACAATTCGTACCATCTTGGCTATCACTTTGCTTTTGGTAAAAAGAAACAGTTTTTTATAGAACCGCAACTTCATTGCAACCATTGGGCTATAGATACCAATACACCAGAATCCTTTAAACAGTTGGACAATCAATGGACAAACTATTTCTTGTTTGAACCTAATATCTATATCGGATTTAAGTTTTAAAGAATCGGGCGAAAAAAACTAAAAAGAATCTTAACTATAGAAACTAGTTCGAAATCATAATTCCGAACGATTGGCTTCTTTTCTAGACGTTAATTTGCAGTAATATTTATAATTATAAAAATAGAAAACATGAGAAAAATAAATTTAAAAATTGTACAAAAGATTACAGTAATAGCTATACTAATATGTAGTTTTAGCTTACAAGGACAAAACAAAGACAACAGTAACTTTACACGAGATGGATTTATCTTTGAATTTAGTATTGGTGGAGGTATTATTACATTAGAAGATAGTTTTAACAACCAAAGTATTAGTGATACCCAAGGTGCTTTTAGTTTTCCAGATCTTAAGTTTGGCTATATGCTTAATGAAAAGTTAGCAGTTACTCTCTCTGTTCCTGGAATGATTTACGATACTGGAGAATTTGACAGACACTTTGGTGCTCTTATACCTTCTGTACAATACTGGGTAAAAGATAAATGGTGGATACATGGTGGTGTTGGCTTAGCAATTGATGGACCTGCATTATATGACATGAAAGATAACAGTAACGACGATTGGAATACAGGTTTAGGTTTCATGGCAAGTAGTGGATATGAAGTGTATCGTAAAAAGAATTTTGCACTAAATGTTCAGTCAAAAATAGTTTTTGGTGGTGTAAAATTAGAAAATGAAATAGAAAGAGGCGCTGTACAATTAAGCGTAGGGCTTGGGTTTAGCTGGTTTTAGAAATACATATAAATTACAGAAGAAAAAATTATACAGTTAATTAAAACTATCCTAAAATGAAAAATATAATATCTATAATCTTATTTCTTTTTGTAGCTCTAAGCATATACTCTCAGAAAAAATTAGAGATACAAATAGACTCCGTTTTTGAAAACTATTTTAAAAAGGTAAATACAACTGCTGGTGTTTTGCAGGTGTATTCCGAATCGAAAAACATCGATATTAAAATTGGAAAATCAAAAAACACAAAACTTAAAACTCCTGTTAGTGAAACTCCTTTTTACACTGCAAGCATTACTAAAATGCTAACAGCAACATCAATAGGAATTTTAAAAGAAAAGAAGTTGTTAAATTTTGAAGATAAAATTCATTGGTATTTGCCAAAGCATATTATGAAAAATCTTCATGTACTTAACGGTAAAGATTATTCTAAAGATATTACTATTTCACATTTACTACAGCACAGCTCTGGTTTGCCTGATTACTTCTCAGATAAAACGGTAAATGGAACGGCTAATATTCTTGATCAAATTATAACTAAACCAGATAAAAATTGGTTGCCGTTAGAATTAATAACCTTTACCAAAGAAAACATGACACCGCACTTTTCACCTAGTTCAGGGTTTAGTTATACAGACACAGGATATGTTTTATTGGCTTTACTTGTTGAAAAAATAAGTGGTATGCAACTGCATAGTTTCTTTGATATGTACATTTTGCAACCGCTTCAAATGAACAATACTTATCTGAACTTAAAAACTCCAGACAAAGAGAACTCACAAATAATAATGCCATTTTATGCAAGCAATTTTGCTTTAGAAAACCTACAAAGCCTAAGTGCAGATTGGGGTGGTGGTGGTTTGGTTGCTACCTCTGAAGACTTAATTCAGTTTTTAAAAGCATACAATAATGATGTTCTATTTAGTGAAAAAACTCGTACAAAGATGCAATCTTGGATAAAAGAATCTGTTGGAATGGAATATGGTTTTGGAATACGAAAAGTCTCTTTTGCTAAGCTCATGAATACGAACACCAATCTAGAACTAATTGGGCATACAGGTAGCACAGCTTCTTTTTTATGGTACTGCCCGCAACTAGATATTTATATTTCTGGTTCGTTAAATCAATTAGAAGCCTCAAAAAGTGCGTTAATTTTAGTGTATGAAATACTTACAATTATAGAAAATGCAAACTTATAAGACAGTCTCTATCATTTCTTATGCCCTTGCACTTTGCTACGTTATAGGATTTGTTTTTTTATTTACATCTTTTAAACCATTGGTAGAAAACGAGTTATCTAAAGAAGAGCTCCTATCATTTTACAGAGAAAATAAAATGGGTTTGCAGATCTGGTACCTGATTATTTATATTGTTTTTGGTGTACTTCTTGTTCCTTTTATTCTACTAATAAAAAAACTATTTAAAAGAAGCCCATTAAATAGCTTTAGTTCAATCATTGGTTACATTTGGGCTGCCTTTGTAATAGCCAGTGGGTTTATTTTTTCTCTTGGCTTAGAGAAAATTTACCATCTTCAACTAGAAAGTAACAGTTTATATCTCTTACTTATTAATATGCTAATCGTTCAAGACGCTTTAGGCGGTGGTGTTGAATTATTAGGTGGAATTTGGGTAGTATGTATTGGATTATTAGCAATGTACAATAAGACATTTAATAGAATTGTAAGTGGATTTTCTATCATAGTTGGCGGAATAGGTATACTAACAGTATTTCCATTTTTCTATAGTTTTAATGGTGTTTTTGGAGTATTGCAAATTGCATGGTTTATTTGGCTAGGCACTTTACTATTTAAATATAAAAAAGATAGCAATTGTATTTAACCAATAACGAGATCAATTATTTTATTTGTTCGCATTCTAAAATTTACCAATTATTCCAATACCTTTGAAGACTAATAAATATTCATATGCTAGAATTTAAAGTATAAATTTAGCTAGAGTTACTATTAAGTAAATACAATATAAATCGCTAAATAAAGTAGAATGGAAATAAAATCATTTACAGAAAACCTAGATTTTAACACATCTAAAGTTGTAACTAAAGTAATACTAGAAACTCCTTTTTCTAAAGAAATTAGAATACTTTTAAAAAAAGGACAATTTATGAAAGAGCATAAAGCTCCTTTTCCAATTATTGTTCATATTCTAGAAGGACAAATAAATTTTAGTGTAGAAGGAAGTACAAATTTACTAAAGAAAGGAAATATCATCACTTTAGAAAGTAATGTAAACCATGATTTAAAAGCGTTAGAAGATACCGTAATAAGACTAACATTAGCAAAGGCAGATAATGTATTACGAGTAAAAAAAGTAATTGATAAAGCCTAATGCAATGGATACAATAAAGAATAGACAAGACATAAATACGCTTGTAAAACTTTTTTATTCTAAAATTCGTAAAGACAAAACGCTTGGACCAATCTTTAATAGCCATATTTCTGATGAGCAATGGCCAGCGCATATAGAAAAGCTGACCGACTTCTGGGAAACAAACCTATTTGGAATTTCTAAGTTTAAAGGTAGCCCGTCTGCAAAACACATCAACGTAGATAAAAACTTGAACTATACTATAGAACAAACCCATTTTGGGGTGTGGCTTCAACTTTGGTTTCAAACTATAGACCAACTCTTTGAAGGTGAACTTGCTTTAAGGGCTAAACGAGCTGCTAGAAAAATGTCTACTGGTCAATATTTAACTATGTGGAACCATAGACCTGAACATAAAAAGTAAAACAGTTTATAACCCTTCTATCAAAAAAAGCTCCTGAAACAGCCTTACATAGAAGTAAGGAATAGAAACACTTACTATGGTTTTTTCAAATAAGCTTTTGTTTTAAATTTTTACACATCGTATTAAGATTTAGAGCTAAAAAATTAGAAAAAATACTGATATCCATCTTAGAACTTGACAAATTTCTTGCGGATAAAAACTAAATTAGTATATTTTAACCTGAGAATTATAATAGTATTAAAAAAAAGGAAATGAGAGTAAGAATTCTTTACACTGTTATTATCCTATTTTTCTTAGCTTGTAATCAAAAAAAGGAAAATAGTGCATTAGTTTTAGAAAATTGGACAAAAAGAGCTATTGATATAGCCAATAAAGATTCTCTAGAATATGGAAAGTCATATTTATCTGTTTATTCACAGATACACAGTTTAACAGAACATAAAACACATAACTTAACCTCTACCATAAGTATGAGAAACACTAGCGAATCGGATACGATATATCTTCTACGTGCAGAGTATTTTGATACGCATGGAAAATCAGTTAGAAAATATTTTGACTTTCCAATTTACTTGGCTCCAATGGAAACTTCTGAAATTATCATAGAAGAGTTAGATGTTTCTGGCGGAACTGGCTCTAACTTTATTTTTGAATGGAAAATACCAAAAAATACTCCAGAACCAATATTTGAAGGAATAATGAATTCTACAGTGGGCCAACAAGGCTTATCCTTTACTACACAAGGGAAACGAATACAGTAGCATAAATTTCAAGTAGTTGGATTTTTATATTTTCTGTTTTCTTGTTTTTGGTGATATTATACAAGCATAACGAATGAAATATCTTAAGAAAGGTGTAAAATATACATAAAAAAAGCTCCAAGAATTTGGAGCTTTTTTTACTTAAAATCTATTAAATGTGACCGGGCTGGGGCTCGAACCCAGGACCCTCTCCTTAAAAGGGAGATGCTCTACCAACTGAGCTACCCGGTCTTATCTTTTTCGCTTAGCGGGTGCAAATATAATATGCTTTTTTAATAATCCAAAACAATTTTCTAGATACTTTCATCTAAATATGCTTTTCTTACTTTTTTAAACAAATTAGAAGAATAGACAAAAGAAACAACTGCCTCATTATCAGTTTTAAAAATATCTTTACTACTTCCTTCCCACTCTTTTATACCTTTTCTTAAAAAAATTATTTTGTCTCCTATTTCCATTACAGAATTCATATCATGCGTATTTATAACAGTAGTAATTTGGAATTCTTCTGTAATTTCTTGAATTAAATTATCTATTACAATTGCGGTTTTTGGATCTAAACCAGAATTAGGTTCATCGCAAAATAAATATTTAGGATTCATAACTATTGCTCTAGCAATTGCAACACGTTTTTGCATTCCTCCAGAAAGCTCAGCTGGTAGTTTTTTATTAGAGTTAGCAAGTTCTACTCGGTTTAAGGCAAAATTAACTCGATCTAACATTTCGCTATCCGATAACTTGGTAAACATTTTTAAGGGAAACATTACATTCTCTTCCACAGTTTGTGAATCGAATAATGCACTACCCTGAAAAACCATACCAATTTCTTGACGCCATTGTCTTCTTTCATCATTAGTAAATTCCGTATGAATTCTTCCATCAAAAGAAATAGTTCCTTTTTCTGGTATGTGCAAGCCAATTAAAGATTTTAAAAAAACGGTTTTCCCAGAACCAGATTGCCCAATTATAAGACTAGTTTTACCTTTTTCAAATGTAGCGTCTATACCCTTTAAAATAGGTACATCTCCAAAACCTTTGTGTAAATTCTTAACTTCTATCATTAGGTTAGTAACATTTGGGTTAAAAAGTAATTTGCAACTACTATTAAAATGATAGTCCATACTACAGATTGTGTACTTGCTTTACCAACTGCTATAGAACCGCCTTTCACATAATAGCCATGGTACGAAGGTACTGTTGCAATGATAAATGCAAAAACTAGTGTTTTTATCATTGCATAAGTTATTAAAAACGGATCAAAATCTGTTTGTAGGCCTAAAATATAATCGAAACCACTAAATAAACCCGATAACATTCCTGCTGTCCAACCACCAAAAATACCTAGTGCCATAGCCAACGCAATTAAAAAAGGGTAAAATACTACCGTTGATATTACTTTTGGTAATACCAAATGATTTAGAGAATTAATACCCATTACCTCTAAAGCATCTATTTGCTCTGTAACACGCATAGTACCTATGCTAGAGGTTATATAAGAACCTACTTTCCCTGCCAAAATAATAGAGCAAAAAGTAGGTGCAAATTCTAGTATAATTGAACGTTTTGCAGCAAAACCTATTAATGATTTAGGTATAAACGGACTTTCTAAGTTTAAAGCGGTTTGTAAAGAAATAACACCACCAATAAAAAATGAAATAAACATGATGATGCCCAAAGATTTCAACCCAAGCTCGTCTATTTCGCGCATTAATGCTTCATAAAACACACGTTTTTTTTGTGGCTTTGAAAATACTTGTTTCAGCATCATAAAATACTTACCAATATGTTCTATGTAATTCAATTAAATTATTTTTAAAACAATAATACAATGTAAAAGTAACAATAATCCATTTAAAAAATAATTACTTTTACACTTTAAAATAAACGGAAGTAAACCATGAAAATTTTTAAGTTTTTTCTACTTGTTGCAATAAGCTTTACAGCTTGTAAAAAGATTGAAAATAAAAAAGAAGCACCAAAACTAGTAGTTGGTATTGTAGTAGACCAAATGCGATACGATTATCTAACTCGTTTTAATGATAGATTTGGAGAAGGTGGATTTAAAAGATTACTGCGAGATGGCTTTTCTTTAGAAAACGCGCATTTTAATTATATTCCTACATATACAGCGCCTGGACATGCTTCTATTTTTACAGGAACTTCTCCTGAAAACCATGGTATAATTTCTAACAGTTGGTACGACAAATTTGAAAAAAAATGGGTGTATTGTGTAGATGATGAACGCTACAACACCATTGGTAACGATGGTAAGGAAGGTAAAAAATCGCCATATAGAATGTTTACCTCTACCATAACAGACCAATTGCAATTAGCACAAAAATTTAAAGGAAAAACTATAGGAATTGGTATTAAAGACAGGTCTGCTATTTTACCTGCTGGCCACACAGCAAATGCAGCTTATTGGTTTGATGGTGGTAATAATGGACAATGGATTACCTCTAGCTTTTATGTAGATGCTTTACCAAAATGGGTCACAGATTTTAACTCTTCTAATATAGCAGATAATTTATTAAACGAGCCTTGGAGCACACTTTATGATATAAATACATACACTCAAAGTAGAAGCGACAACAACGAATTTGAAGGTACTTACAAAGGAGAAGAAACGCCAACTTTTCCTCATGACTTACCAAGTTTACGAAAACAAAACAGAAACTATAGCTTGATAAAAGGAACTCCTGCTGGAAACACAATTACCAAAGAATTTGCAAAGGCTGCAATTGCTGGTGAAAAATTAGGAAAAAGTTCGGTTACCGATTTTCTAACCTTAAGTTTTTCATCAACAGATTATGTTGGGCATCAATTTGGCCCTGCTTCTGTAGAAATTGAAGACACTTACCTAAGACTAGACAAAGATTTAGAAGATTTATTTTCATATCTAGATACAGAAGTTGGTAAAGGGAAATATACTATTTTTCTAACTGCAGATCATGCTGCTGTTCACAATCCTAATTATTTACAATCTAAACGTATTCCTGCACACTATTTTAGCAATTCTAAGTTTGCTTCATACATAAAAGAAAAGGCAAAAAAACATTTTGGATCTTCTGAATTAATAGAAAATATTTCTAACTATCAGATTTTCTTAGATTATGAAAAGTTAGACGAGTTAAATCTTACTCTAGAAGTCGTTGCCGATAAATTAAGCTTTGAAGCAGTAAAATACGATGGAATTTACAAAGCTATTTCTGGGAAAGACTTACAAACAAAAGGGTTTACAGAAGGTTTAATAGATAAACTTCAAAAAGGATATAACCAAAAATTATCTGGTGATGTACTATTAGTACCTTACCCTGCAACTTTAACAGGTAATAAAACAGGTACTTCTCATGGTTCTGGATACTCTTATGATACCCATGTACCTATTTTATTTTATGGTAATGGAATAAAATCTGGTATGTCTAAGAAAAAATATTCTATCACAGATATAACTCCCACAATTGCCAATTTACTAGAAATTGAAGCTCCTAATGGAACTAGCGGCATTGTAATTGATGAAGCATTAAAATGATAAAAAGACTTTTCTTTATTGGTCTAATCTTAACATCTGCCATTGGGTTTGGTCAAATACTAGATTTTAAAGAAAAGTTTACTTTACCTCAAGAAGTTAGCGAAACATCAGGGTTGCTTTTTTTTAATGGCAAAATAATTACGCATAACGATAGTGGAGATACTGCAAATTTATATGAGATTGATAGTTTAAATGGTGCACTTTTACGTACTATAACTATTGCTAATGCTACTCATATTGATTGGGAAGATATTGCAGAAAACGAAAATTATATTTTTATTGGCGATTTCGGTAATAATAGTGGCAATAGAACAGATTTAACAATTTACAAAATTGCCAAAGCAGATTATATAGCAAACAATACTGTTACTGCTGAATTAATACAATTTGCCTATTCTGAACAAGAGGATTTTAGTGTAAGAACAAATGCACACAATTTTGATGCTGAAGCTATGGTTGTAGTTAACAACACAATACTTTTGTTTACAAAAAACTGGAGTAATTTAGAAACAGATGTATATGCTATTCCTACAGAAGAAGGTCAATATGAGGTTACTAAAAAAAGTAATGCAAACATTAACGGACTAATTACTGGCGCAACCAAAAGAAATGATAAAGTTTTACTCTGTGGATACACAACAAGTGCAATTCCATTCTTAGTTTTTATTGAACTAGAAGACACAAACGCTTCCAATATTTTTTCTAAGGGATTTGAACGATATGATTTAAGTACAGAGTTAGGTTTTGGAAATCAAGTTGAAGGAATTACAAGTGTAAATAGCAATCAATTTTTCTTATCTAGAGAAGCTGTAAACAATCCTGTATTAAATTTAGAACAGGCGCTTTTTTCATTTTCAGACGATAGATTTGAAACCTTGAGTATAGAGAATTATACAAATACATCTTCTACTTTCTATCCAAATCCTGTTAAAAACAACCTAAATATTCGTAATTATAAAACCTGTATTAAAGTTGAAATTTTTGATGCATTAGGTAAAAAAGTATTTCAATCCAAAAAAATACACAATACCATTACGCTTCACCATTTAAAAAAAGGAGTGTATCTTATAAATTTATATTATGAGAACAAAAAAAGTGTTCAGCATAAGTTTATGAAACTTTAAAATGAGAGTTTTTTTGATGAATTTTAATTGCTTTTCTAGATAAAAATAACCCTAAGCCTAACGAAACAAATGCTCCTATGGTTATGCCAGGTATAAAGTGAATGAACAAGAAAAAATCGTAAGCTCCATGAAATAGCACTGCAACTATTAAACCCACAAAATTTAATAAAATTCTATTGTTAGAAAATTTTGCTTTTCCCATAAAGTATCCCATTAAAACTCCAAAAATTGCATGAGCAGGAACTGCAGTAAAAGCTCTAACCAAACCAGTAGTAAGACCAAACTGCAGTACATATAATATATTTTCTAATGCTGCAAACCCCATAGAAATAGTAACCGCGTACACAATACCATCAAAAGGTTCGTTAAACTCTTTATGAACTTGTGCATAGTATTTTACAATTAAATACTTAGAAAGCTCTTCTACAAAAGCAACAATAAAAAATGCTTTAACAAATTGTTGAAAGACACTTAAGTTATCGGTAATAGGAAAAATTTTATTTGCAAAGTATCCAAAAACAACCGTTAGCGTAACACTTAAAACAGCACCTAATACAAAGTTTTTAAATAGAAAATGTACAGGCTCTTTCTCAAATTTATCTTTAAAATAAATATACAGTAACACTATCATTACAGGTGCAATAGCTAATAAAAGTGCTACCATATCTTATTATCTATGATTTTGGCAAAAAAACCTCAGCCATCATACATCTTGCACTTCCTCCACCACAAGTCTCTATGGTTTCTAGAGAACTAGACATTATTTTAGAATGCTTTTCAATTTTTTTTATTTGATTTTCAGAAAGAGAATCGTAAGCAGATTGACTCATAATTAAATACAATTGGTCATTATTCCCTCTAACCTGCAACATATTTCCAGCAAAACTATTAACCTGATCTTCAGAAATTTCTATAACCTCTCTGCCGTCAGATTTTAAATGTTTTACTACATTTTTACGTTCTTTTTTATCGTCTATACAATCTAAGCAAATTACGGCAAAACCTTCTGCAAGACACATCATAACGTTTGTATGATATATAGGCAAGCGTTTATCTGCAACCGTTTGGTATGCTGTAAATAAAACAGGAGCGTATTCGAAATCTTCACAAAATTCAATAAAGAGGTTTTCGTCTGCTCTTGGTGAAAGTGCACAATATGCCTTTTTATTTACTCTATCTAGCAAAAGACTACCTGTGCCTTCTAAAAAAACACCTTCTTCCTCAGCAGAAGAATAATCCATGATGTCTTCTATTACAAATCCTTTTTCTTCTAGCTTTTCAAGGATATCTTCTCTTTTCTCTAATCGTCTATTTTCTGCAAACATAGGGTAAATAGCAACAGTCCCATTTTTATGAAAGGAAATCCAGTTGTTAGGAAATATAGAGTCTGGCGTATCGTATTCATTAGTATCGGAAACTACAACAACATTAACGCCAATATTTTCTAGTTTGGCTACATAAGCGTCAAATTCTTGTTGTGCTTTTTTATTAATTTCTGCATTTAAAATATCTATCTCTTCTTGATAGTAATTGTTAACTGCTGTTTGTTCGTTCATCCTAAAATTAATTGGACGAATCATTAAAATGGTATTCGTTGTTTGCATTATTTACAATAAAATCGAAACAAAATTATATCTTTTTTTATGGATAAAAAATCATTCTTTTATGAAATTTTATTTATAACCTATAAGTTTTTTTGGTATTGATTTACCGATATCCTGTTTAGAAAAAAAGAATTAAAGCTACTGTGGTGTAAAGTACCAATATTTTTTTAGCACGTGTACTTTAAGGAAAAAGTTTGCAAAATAAAAAGCACATCAAATGTTTGATATGCTTTTCTTTTATTAATAAATATTATTTACGTTTCTAGTCTCTTACTAATGGTAATGTAGAACATCTTAAAAGACCTTCTTGTTTAGCTATTTCAGCATATGGCACCTTTTCTACTGTAAACCCTTGTTCTTCTAACCAAGTATTTAAACGATGGAAGTTTTGTTCAGAAATAATTACATTTTCAGAAATAGAAAAAATGTTACTATTCATGTTGTACATTTCTTCTTTTGTAATTTCAAAAACGTTTTCTTTTCCAAAATAATCTACCAACCATTGGTACTCTGATTCATCTAAAAAGCCATTTTTATGTATAATAGCCTTATTGGCTCCAATAGGCTGAAAGCAACAATCTAAATGTAAGGCATTTTCTTTTGGGTCTGTATTAGACTTTCTTAAATTAAAAGTCTTTACTTTTTTGTTCGGAAATAGTTTTTTTATTTCATTTACTGCAGCCATGTTTGTTCTTGCAGTAATAAAGTTTGGATAATCTTTACCTGTATAAGTTCCTATAAAGATGTATTCGTTCCAAGGCATAACATCTCCACCTTCAACGTGGCATTCTTCAGAAAGACGAATTCTTTTTTCTTTAGGTAATACTTTCCAAACTTTTTCTATGGCATCTATTTCTTTTTCTCTATCTGGAAGAATATTAGCCAACACAAATTTATCTTCTAAAACAAAACCGATATCTCTAGAAAATATTTGGTTATAATTTTCAATTATATCTGGTCTATAAACTTCTACATTGTATTTTTCAAGAACCTTTGCAACAGCTTCCATCTCTTTAATCATATCCTCTTCTTTAGGATAAGTTCCTGCTAGAACATGCTCTTTACTTTTTGGGTCATAGCAATCTTCTGCTTTTGGAGTTGGTCCATTACTTTTTGCAGTTCCTAAGACAACTGATCGCAAACGCGATGTTTCATTTTGTATATTTAGTGCTATCATAATTCAAAAAAAGCTTCATAAAATGAAGCTTTTAAATTAATAGTTATAATTCTATTACCTGTTTTTTATATCTGCAAAAGGTCTTAAATTTTCTCCAGTATAAATTTGTCTTGGACGACCAATTGGCTCGTTATTAAAACGCATCTCTTTCCATTGTGCAATCCAACCTGGCAACCTACCCATAGCAAACATTACGGTAAACATGTCTACTGGAATTCCCATTGCTCTGTAAATAATTCCTGAATAGAAGTCTACATTTGGATATAGCTTTCTATCTACAAAATAAGGATCATTAAGTGCTTCTTGCTCTAAACCTTTTGCAATGTCTAATATTGGATCTTCTACTCCTAAGTCATTTAAAACTTCATCTGCTGCTTTTTTGATAATCTTTGCTCTTGGATCGAAGTTTTTATATACTCTATGACCAAAGCCCATTAAACGGAAAGGATCGTTTTTATCTTTTGCTTTTGCCATATATTTTTTGGTGTCTCCACCATCAGCTTTAATAGCTTCTAGCATTTCTAATACTGCCTGGTTTGCACCTCCATGTAAAGGACCCCATAAAGCAGAAATACCAGCAGACAAAGATGCAAATAAACCTGCATGAGCAGAACCTACTATTCTTACTGTAGATGTAGAACAGTTTTGTTCGTGATCTGCATGTAAGATTAATAACTTATTCAACGCCTCTTTTACAATTGGATTTACAACAAATTTCTCGTTTGGTTTTTTAAACATCATGTACAGCATATTCTCTACATAGTCTAGAGATTGCTTTCCGTAGTTAAATGGCATTCCATTCTTTTTGCGCATGGTCCAGGCAACAAGAACAGGAAATTTAGCCATTATTTTTACAATAGCATTATACATATCTTCCTCTGATGCTGCATTTACAGAAGATGGATTAAACGCAGTTAAAGCACTTGTTAAAGAAGACAAAACTCCCATTGGGTGTGCATTTCTAGGAAATGCTTCTATAATTTTCTTAACATCATCATCTACAAGCGAATTTGTTTGAATATCTGCATGAAACTTATCTAATTGTTCTTGAGTTGGTAACTCTCCAAAAATTAATGCATAAGAAACCTCTAAAAAAGAAGCTTTTTCTGCAAGTTCTTCTATTGCATATCCTCTATACCTAAGAATTCCTTTCTCACCATCTAAAAACGTTATAGCACTTTCACAAGACCCTGTATTTTTGTACCCTGGATCTATAGTAATTACTCCATTTGTTGCTCCTCGCATCTTTTTAATATCAATGGCAACTTCATTTTCAGTTCCTTTAATTAACGGAAATTCATAAGAATTATCGTCAATAATCAATTTAGCTATATCTGACATTTTTTTTACTTTTTTATGGTGTTTTATTGTAGCGCGAAGATACCAATTTTTAACCTATATTTAAAGCGAGTCTAGATAGATTTTTAGCATGAAAAAATAATAGAATTCGATTTAACAATTCTTTAATAAAAAAGCTCTTACTAAATTTTAATAAGAGCTTTTTATACAAATCATGCTTTTAAAGTTAGATTTTAAATGCATTTTCTTGTGGAAAATATGCAGTATCAGCCAATTCTTCTTCTATACGTAATAATTGATTATATTTTGCCATTCTGTCTGATCTAGATGCAGAACCTGTTTTTATCTGTCCACAATTTAATGCCACTGCTAAATCTGCAATAGTATTGTCTTCTGTTTCACCAGATCTATGAGACATCACTGAGGTATATCCTGCATTTTTTGCCATATTAACAGCTGCAATGGTTTCTGTTAAAGAACCTATCTGATTCACCTTAATTAAAATAGAGTTTGCAATTCCGTTTTCTATTCCTCTAGATAATCTTTGCACATTAGTTACAAATAAATCATCTCCAACTAATTGTACTTTATCTCCAATTTTTTCTGTAAGATATTTCCAACCTTCCCAGTCATTTTCATCCATACCATCTTCTATAGAAATTATAGGATATTTTTCTGATAATTCTGCAAGGTAATCTGCTTGCTCTTGGCTGGTTCTTATTTTTCCAGATTCACCTTCAAACTTTGTGTAATCGTATTTACCGTCTACAAAAAATTCAGCAGCAGCACAGTCTAAAGCTATTTTAACCTCTTCTCCAAACGCATAGCCAGCATTTTTTACTGCCAAAGCAATTGTATCTAATGCATCTTCTGTACCATCTAATGTTGGTGCAAAGCCTCCTTCATCTCCAACTGCTGTAGATAAATTTCTATCGTGTAAAACTTTTTTTAGATGATGAAATATTTCAGAACCCATTTGCATTGCCTCTGTAAAGTTTTTTGCCTTTACAGGAATAATCATAAATTCTTGAAATGCAATAGGTGCATCTGAATGAGAACCACCATTTATGATATTCATCATTGGAACAGGCAATGTATTCGCAGAAACACCGCCAACATATCTATATAAAGGCATTCCTAACTCATTAGCTGCTGCTTTTGCAACTGCTAATGAAACCCCTAAAATTGCATTAGCACCTAGTTTAGACTTATTAGGAGTTCCATCTAGTGCAATCATTGTTTCATCTATGCCATTTTGTTCAAAAACAGACATCCCTAACAACTCTGCTGCTATTATATTATTAACATTTTCTACCGCTTTAAGGACTCCTTTTCCCATGTAGTTCTTACCTCCATCTCTTAACTCTACTGCTTCGTGTTCTCCTGTTGAAGCACCTGATGGAACTGCTGCTCTACCTAAAGCACCACTCTCAGTTAAAACATCTACTTCTACTGTTGGGTTTCCTCTGGAATCAAAAATTTGACGTGCATGTACACTTATAATTATACTCATTGAATTTTAATTTTTACTCAATTTAAAAATTGAGGCTGATTTAATTTTGTGAGTTGCTAATTTACAAAATGTAAATTTTAAAAAATAAAATAGAATTTGTTTTTACGAAAACGATTGCAAATAAAAAACCCATTCAACAAAGTTGAATGGGAAAATTGCTATGAAAAAGAAATGTGATATTTCTATCACGCTTCAAATTTACTACGTTTATTCTATTTTTTTCTTAAAAAAAAGATAATTATTTATTTTTATTTTTTTGTATCATCGAAATGAAATCATCAAACAAATATTCTGCATCATGAGGACCAGGACTGGCTTCTGGATGGTATTGTACTGAAAAAGCATTTTTATTCTTGATACGAATACCAGCTACTGTATGGTCATTAAGATGAACATGTGTAATTTCTACATTATCATTTGCTTCTGTTTGTTCTCTGTTAATTGCAAAACCATGATTTTGTGAAGTTATCTCTCCTTTACCAGTTTGTAAATTTTTTACAGGATGATTTATTCCTCTATGACCATTATGCATTTTATAAGTTGCTATTCCTTGAGATAGCGCCATAACTTGATGCCCAAGACAAATTCCAAATAAGGGTAAATTTTTGGCAATTATTTCTTTGGCAACTTCTTGTGCTTCTATTAGAGGTTCTGGATCTCCAGGACCATTAGATATAAAATAGCCATCTGGATTAAAAGAAGACAATTCCTTAAAAGAAGAATTGTATGGATACACTTTAACGTACGCCCCTCTTTTTACAAGATTCCTTAAAATATTTTTTTTAATTCCAATATCTAAAGCAGCTATCTTAATCTTGGCGTTTTCGTTGCCAACAAAATAAGGCTCTTTAGTAGATACTTTAGATGCTAGCTCTAATCCTTCCATGCTTGGCACTTTTGCAAGCTTTTGTTTAAGACTATCTATATCTTCTGTTTCTGTAGAAATTATAGCATTCATTGCTCCATTATCTCTAATATAAGCAACTAATGCTCGCGTATCTACGTCTGATATTGCTACTAAATTATTTTGGACAAACCAATCTTTTAAATTTCCAACAGAATTTACACGCGAGTGAGTAAAACTAAAATTTCTACAAATTAGTCCTGATATTTTTATTCCTTCAGATTCAACTTCATCGTCATTTACCCCATAATTTCCAATGTGAGCATTTGCAGTGACCATTAATTGACCAAAGTAAGATGGGTCTGTAAAAATTTCTTGATAACCTGTCATACCAGTATTAAAGCAAATCTCTCCAGTAGATGTACCTTCAATACCGATAGATTTGCCATAAAATATGGTACCGTCTGCTAATAAAACAAGAGCCTTTTTTCTAGTTTGATATTTCATTAAAGAAGTTGTATTTGATTTGTAAAAGTATAAAAAAAGGGATAAACAAAAATGCTTATCCCTTATATTTATGAATGTATTATCATATCTATTCTTCAGACTTTTCTTCTACAGTAGTTGTCTCTTCAGCTTTTGTTTCCGCTTGCTTTTTACTACCTCCTCTTCTACTTCTACGTGTAGATTTTTTAGCCTTAGCTCCTTTAGGGTTATAAAGCTCGTTGTAGTCTACTAGTTCTATCATTGCCATTGGAGCATTATCTCCCTGACGATTTCCTAACTTGATAATTCTTACGTAACCACCAGGTCTATCTCCAACTTTTACAGAGATTTCTCTAAAAAGTTCTGTAACAGCATATTTATTACGCAAATAAGAAAACACAATACGTCTGTTGTGTGTTGTATCTGTCTTAGATTTTGTAATTAAAGGCTCTACAAAAGTTCTTAATGCTTTTGCTTTAGCAACCGTAGTATTAATACGCTTGTGCTCTATTAAAGAACATGCCATATTAGCTAGCATTGCTTTTCTGTGCGCTGTTTTTCTTCCTAAATGGTTAAATTTCTTTCCGTGTCTCATGACGTTTGTTTTAGTCTTTCATCTTGCATCTACCCATTTTGAGGAGCAAAATATGAAAGGTTTTAATCTCTATCTAATTTATATTTACTTAAATCCATTCCAAAACTTAAACCTTTTGTGATAACTAGTTCTTCTAGTTCTGTTAAAGATTTTTTACCAAAGTTTCTGAATTTCATTAAATCGCTTTTATTGAAAGAAACTAGATCTCCTAATGTGTCTACCTCTGCAGCTTTTAAACAATTTAAAGCTCTAACAGATAAATCCATATCAATTAGTCTAGTTTTTAATAACTGACGCATGTGTAATGATTCTTCATCATATGTTTCAGTTTGTGCAATTTCATCTGCCTCTAAAGT
>CAYZDK010000038.1:0-20575 GCA_964477255.1 uncultured Polaribacter sp. | reverse complement strand
TAATAAAAAGAGGAACTCCTTTTGTAAATATTGCATCTACAAATTATTGAAAAAAGTCTTGTTTTTATCCTTGGAATACGTATATGAAAAGTAGCGGATTTTACTCACTAACTTTTCGGATTATATCTGACCTTTAATTTATTCATTTTGTTTCGTTTAAGCGATTAAACCGCTATTTTTTATATACGTTGTTGTACACTGGCTTTTTCCGTTCAGATTGTCATTCAGCGTTGGCAAAGACATACTCTTTTGCAATTTTTGGTTTGTGCGTTGGCTGTAGCGAATTGCAAATGTGTATGGCTTTTAGCGTTGGCTTATTTTCCTCTGTTTAATCTCCTTTTAGATAGCTTTTTCCAAATACTGTCAGCTAATTCAATTTCAGAATCAGAAAGACCATAATTTTCTTTCAGTATTTTTTGATTTGTTATTTTTAAAATTTCCGAAATATCTTTTTTCTGTCTTATCATTTTATCAATAACAGGAAGTAAATCAGAGTTGTTTTCATTGTATGGTAATATAACTCTTTCTACTTCATTTGGCATTAATTCTAAAACTCCTCCTCCGTGACTTCTACCACAAATTTCTGTAAATGCTAATGATAAAGAATTATAATAACTAGCTGTCAAAGCTTTTAATTCAAATTCAGGTTTTACTGTAACACGATGCATTGTGTCTGTTGTAAATGCTTTAGCTTCATTAATAATTAATTTTGGATACTTGTTGTTTCTACGAATAAAAAGAGCTTCAGAGATTCTCTGTGATGGTACAATTTGCCATTCGTCTCTTATTCTACATTTATATCCTTCATTGATTTTTTCTTCTACTCCCCAAGCTATATAATCTCTTGCTCCAACAGAACCATTTAATTCTGCCATTTTTGGAAAAGACAGAAAATGAGTTCTAGCTTCTTTGTCTCGATTTATGTTCCAATCATTTGTTGTGAATATCGCACTTGGAACTTGTACACTTCTACCAACTAATGGTTTAGCATACTTTTCAAGGTTATAGAATTTCACTGTCGAAAGTGGAACTGTGAAAAAAGGGTTTGAGCCTGTAGTAATTCCAACTTCTACTTTTGCAAACTTTCCTAATTGTTTGAATTTTTTGTCAGATTGAAGTCTTTCTAGGAAATCAATTTCTTCTTGTTCAAGAAAATAAAAAGTCCATTTGTTTGATTTGAAATCAATCTTCTTTTTAGGGCTTTTTAATTTTGAGACATCTAATTTCTTAAGTTCTTCTGCATCTCTTAATTCTAGATGTTCAATTAAATGAGAGTTAGAGTTATTTTTTTCACAAAGCAACAAAACTACTTCTTGTTGAATATTTGGAAATACAAGTTTCTCGAAAGAAACAATATTTATTTTGTTATAAAAATGAGCTAAAAACTCTCTCAAAGGTTGAGCGTAAGAAACTTGAAGGATTTCTGCTGGTAAAACAAAACCAATTTTACCTTCTTCTTTTAAAAGTAGAGATGAGCCAACAACGAATGAAACCCAAGCGTTCGTTAATTTTGAATATTTTAAACTTGCTTTATTAAAAATATCTGCTGCATATTGTTGTTGTTCTTTGTCGAAATATTGATATCTAATGTATGGTGGATTTCCAATAATTAAGTCAAATTTTCTATCTGTGTTAATACAATATTTATGAAAATCTTCATTTATTACAGTCGATTTATTTAAACCAATAGCTTCTGATTTTTCAGCTTCAATGTCATCAAATTCAATTGCAGTAACAGAATTGTACTCGTAGTTTTCTTTTTGGATTTCTTTTAGAAATACACCATCTCCACAACTTGGTTCTAAAATATCTAATTCTTTATTTCCATTAAAAGCCCATTTTAAAATAAATGCTGCAATTGGTTCCGGTGTGTAAAAACCACCTCTTAATTTTTCGCTTGTTGCTTCTTTGATTAATTGCATTACTTCTTGGCTTTATTTTTATTGTGGTAATTGATTTTCTCTTCTGCAACTTTTAATACTTCAGTTGCTAATTCTTCTTCTAAAATTGAATAGGCAACCGTATCACTTAAATGAGCTACAGTTAGTAAGTCTTCGTCAATACTAAATAAACTTGAAATATCCTTAATGAATTGTTTAGAGGGATTTCGATTATTCTTTTCAATTTTACCAAGCATTGAAGTATCAATTTTTAATTGCTCTGCAACTTCTCGTAATGTTAGTTGATTTTCAATACGTAAATCTCTAATTGTTTCTCCGAATGATTTTTCTAATTGCATAATATTTTGGACAACTTCAGTCCAAAAGTAATTTAAATTTTTGAACTATGAAAGTATTTATTCGATAATTAGGGTAAACGCATCTGCGACAGTTACATCTTTATAGAGTGTTGCTGTTTTTCCAATTAATTCATCTTGTGCAATTAAGTTTTTAGTTTCTCCCCAACTTAATTGTGTCATTGAATTCTTTTGTCTGTATGAAGCAGTATCTGTTCTTGGGTTGTGTGTTATTGTAATTGGGAATATCCCATAATCTATTCCTTTAATTACAAATCTGATTTGTGCAATTGCTCTCTCTAAATGTGTTTTTCCAGCTGTTGTGTCGAATTTCCAATCGAGTGTTTGAAATACAGCATCTCTAAAATGATGTCTTTGGTCTATACCTTTTAATGTTCCTTTTTTAAAAAGCATTGAACCTGTTGGGTTTGTGTTAGCTCCTTTTGGTATATTTAAATCTCTTTCAGTTAAACCTCCACTTTGCCATAAAACCTGATTGTTTTCTTCATTCTCAAATTCAAATTTATTATCAATTTCAAGTTCAGTAATTAACTTTGAAACTGTTTTATTTGATTTGTATCTACCCTTAAAATTTGATGGAATTTTGACTGTTGGTCTTTTTGGAATTTCCAAGTCATTTTCTTCTTTTGGCTTTTTGTTTGAAGTGTTTTTCTTATGTTTTTTCTTCCAAACTTTTCTAGTAGGAACAATTCCTTCACTAACAAACTGATTTATAACTTCTGGTGAAATTTTGAATAAATTTGGGTCTGTGAAATCAAATAATGTGCTGTAATAATCTTTAATTTCTTTAAGTAATTTTATTCCATCAGCATTATCATTTTTGAATTCGACCATTAAAGAACTTTCAACGTTTCCAAAAAATCCTCTTGCTGTTAAATTAGATGAACCAACAATTATTGTAGTGTCACTTTCTCCTTCAAATAAATAAATTTTTGGATGAAAAATTGGTGATTCTTTTTGATAGAAAATATAACTATTTATTCCAAGGTCATTAATTTCTTTTAATGCTTTCTTTGATGTTCCTTCTTGGTCAATTCCAACAATTAAGTTTAATGTCTTGTAAAATTCTGCTCCACTAGCAATACATTCTGAAAGACCTACAACACCAGCTTCACTTGCGAATGCAGAAATTCCAGTAAAAGAGCTAAATTTATTTTCCTTAAATAATTTGATTATTGTATTACCAACAGATTTTTTTGATTCGGACTCGAAACCTTGTCCTAAAAATGTAATTTTCATTAATGTATTTTATTAAGTTTTTCAAATATTAACTTCATAGATACATCAAGACCTTTTGACAATTTTTCAATATTTTCGAGAGTAATGTTTTTCTCTCCTCTTTCAATCATTCCAATATATGTACGATGAAGATTAGATTGAAAACCTAATTCTTCTTGAGAAAGTTTCTTTTCTTTTCGAAGTTCTCTAATAATTTTACCGAAATTCTGTGATAATTCTGCGTTCATTGAGTATACTATAGTTAGCACAAAGTAAGTTTATACTTTTGGTCTTACTACATACTGAAGTTAGCATTTCAGCGTTTGGGAATTTTAGCTCTTTTGGTTTTTAGAGCGTTGGAATTATGTGGTGGAAAAAACCGAAAGTGCTAAAATATGCGGCTGCTTTCAGCTTGTGTACAACGTGCCGCGTGCATGGCTTCGTTTGGATTGTTAGTCTTTAAAGTTAATTAAAAAGTGTGATTATTTTGGTATAATATGAATATTCTCAGTTGTTAATCAGCCCAATGCGCTATGCACGATGTTATGAACTTTGGCAGCGTGAGCGTTGGGGGGAAATGCTGTTTAGCGACATCGGCTAAGAACAGTGAATATCCATTTGACGACAACGTAACTTTTATTGTTTTTAGCCTGCGCTAAACGGCGTAGCGTTGGAAGCTGACATTGTTTATAACGGTCTTGTGTATGATTAGTGGCGTGTTTCACGCACCTAATTTAGCAAATAAAAACCGAATAGAAAATCCGCGAGGATTTTCGTAAGTAGGCGAGAACTAGCCATTAATTATACACGTTGTTCTATGCAGTATTTTCTCCATTGTTTCTTATTTCAATTACTAACTTTTCGAAAAATACTTGAACTTTTTTGACATACTTTTCAGTCAGTTTTTTTGAGCTTATTTTTATTTCATACTCTTCGTTTTCTTTTAATTCTGAATTAATGTCGTCCCACATTATTCCTAATTCAGGTATTTTATTTATAATTCTCAAAATTTCTACATCTTTCGTTCTAAACTTTCCATTATTGTGAATTATTTGATTTCGGATTTTTCGCATATTATTTAGGAAACTCCATTCAGGTTCTAATCGGGAAAATTCAACTCGATAGATTTTCTTTAAATATAATTTACCTTTTTCTAAATCACTATTTCCATTTAAATCCGAAATTCCAATTGGATTACCATTAATAATTTTTAATTTTTCGCAAAACCATTTTAAATAAACTTCAAGCATCGAATGAGTTTGAGTAATTAGGAAATATCGAGTTCTATTCGGAAATTCGTTGTCAAATCTATATAAATCAGTTCCAAATTCTTTATCAAATTTGTCCATTGAGATTCTCCATTCTGCCATATCGTCAATTGCGGAAACTGCGTCATATTTTGAGCCAAGTTGTTTTTGATTTTTTTCAATATGTTTTTCAATGAAGTTTTGAAGTTCAAGATGATTTTCAAAGTCATTACTTAAAAAAGCATTTAAAAATTCAACTGTTCTTTCAAATCTGTCCTCGGTTTTTTTCATATTGCATAGAACGGTCTTGTGTATGATTAGTGGCGTGTTTCAAACACTTAATTTAGCAAATAAAAACCAAATAGAAAATCCGCGAGGATTTTCGTAAGTAGGCGAGAACTAGCTATTAATTATACACGTTGTTGTGCATAGTTATTTTTATTCAATGAAATAATATCGCACTTCTTTATTAATTTGTTTATGACTTTTGTCAAATGTTCTAATAATTGTTTTTTTCTTTCGATTTTTATGAATTTCATATTCTGTTAAAATTCCATTTTCGTCGAAATAATTCACTCTCGTTTTATTTAAAGTTCCAAGTTCATAAATTTCTTGAGATTCAAAAGTTCCATTCTCTCTATAAAACTTAATTACTGATGGTTTTCCGTTCTCAAAATTTCCTTCAAGTCTTTTATTTCCATTAGAATAATAGTCAGTTTCTTTTCCTTCGCAAATTTTATTACAGTTGAGATAAGTCCAGCGTTGGCTATGTAATTCATTTCCTCCGCCAAAGAGAATTTTCGGGATTCTAATTGTGTCATTTTTTCTTAAATCGATAGTAATTGTGTTTTGGGAAACCCATTCTCCACGCTCAATGTAATAAGTCAGTATTTTTAAATTTTCCGATTGAGGAACAATATCTATATCAAACTCTGGCGTTATGATTTTATCAGAACATTCACTATAAAAAACTAAATTCAGATTTTCTTTTCCGCTGTTTTGGCTAAAACACGAGAAGCTTATAATTAGCAGAAAGATTGATTTTAGTACTGTTTTCATAATTATGTACAACTTCTGGCTAAACATCAGTGATGTTTATATACCCTTTATCTAGCGAGTTGTTATTGTTTTGATTATTAGTGTTTTGTGTCTTTAAAAATTGATCTAGAGGGCTTTTTATTTTTGCAAAAACTATCTTACTACAAAAAGCGATCCTCGTTTTTGTTTTGCTCTTTTTTAGTGCATAAAAACTTACTCTATTTGGTAATTGTATGCATTGCACAAGTTCAGGAATGGCTAAAAAATGAGTTGCTATTGTTGTGGGTGTCACATTTACTGCGCTTACTGGTTTACTTTGTGGTTCAAATAGTTTTTTCATAACGCCTACAAATTACAAAAAAAATAAGAAAAAGGCATTTTGGTTAAAACATACGGTAGTTTGCTAAAAGACAACCTTATAAACTTTTGCAAACAACCCTTAGTTTTGTTGCAAACTTCCAATAGTTTTGTTGCAAACAATCTTATGTTGTTTAACAATATACTAGTATATTATACCAAATAGCCTAGTATAGCTTACTTAAAATACTAGTATAGTTTAATAAAAATTATAGAATAATAAAAAGAAATCGCTTTGTGTAGTTTACAAAAAGCCAATATTAAAGTTACAAAAATAAAACCAAAAATGATGTCTTTACGTTACAATATATTAACACGAATCTAAAACTTTATGGCTTAAAAAACATGATAAAATTACTAAAAGCAGCAGTTAAAACAAAACTTAGGAGAGCAGCTCTTTTGTTTAGCCAACTAATATGGTTGTTTTTTTGGTGGTTTTGTTTTTGAGTTCATCAAAGTAAAAATCTATTCTTCCTAGATAAAGTCCATAACAACCAACTTGATTTACCAACATATTTGTATCTGCCACATTTTTTACAATGGTTGGTTTTGGTAAAAAGGTATGGGTATGGCCGCCAATAATTAAATCGATATCTTTTGTAGCTTTTGCTAAATTTAAATCGGATATAGTTTCTGGGTTTCTTCTGTAGTTATAGCCCAAGTGCGACAAACAAATAACCAAATCACAACCTTGTTCTTGTTTTAGTTCTTTTGTAATGTCTTGGGTTATATGTATAGGATCTAAATATTTGGTTTCTTTATAATCTTTTTTGTTAACCAAACCTTCTAATTTTATGCCCAAACCAAAAATACCAATCTTAATTCCTTCTTTTATAATAATTTTATAGGGTTTAATTATGGTGTCTAGTACGGTATTTTTAAAATCATAATTGGCAGAAACAAAGTCGAATTTTGCATGGGGTAGTTGTTTGTATAAACCTTCTATGCCATTATCAAAATCGTGATTACCTATGGTAGCAACATCATACTGTAATTTACTCATCAAACGAAACTCTAATTCACCACCATAATAATTAAAATATGGGGTACCTTGAAAGATATCGCCTGCATCTAAAAGTAAGGTATTCGGATTCTCTTGTCGTATTTTTTGAATTAAAGCAGCACGTCTTGCAATACCACCTTTGTTAGGATTTCTATTGTGATTAGGCCCAAAAGGATCTATATGGCTATGGGTGTCATTGGTATGTAAAATGGTAATATGACGCTGTTTTTTATTGGCAAATGCAGTTAAACTAGAACCACCTATAAGCGCTAAAGATGCAGCACTACCTACTTGTTTTACAAAAGTTCTTCTTTTCATTTTTTTACAATTACACGATTATCTATAGCGGCTTCTAAAACGGATACTTTGGTAAAATAGTCTACAATTGCATCTCTTGCTTTGTAATCTAAGTTTATCAATTCTTCTGGACTTGCAAAGAACGTCATTCCATCGCCACCACCTTGCAAGTAATCGTTTGTTAATACATAGTAAGACTGCTTTGTATTAAAGAGTTTATCCTTAATTTTAATTGTGTACGCATTATTGGTTATAGAAACCTGCACTTGTTTAGAGATTGGGTGCGCACTTTTATTTTTAACAAAGTATGCAAATAACTCTGCAACTTTTTTGCCAGCTAATTTGGTAACCACCAATTCGTTTTCAAAGGGCATTACTAAAAAAGCATTCTTAGTAGTTACACTCCCTTTTGGTATAGGAGCACGTAAACCCCCAGAGTTTAAGAATACAAAGTCTATGTTAGTATTTGTTTTTTGCTTAAAAATTGGATTTGCCATTTCATAGGTTAAATCTGCTAATAAGTTTCCCAAAGAGCTTTGCATTACGCCATCATTTTTTACAAAATCTTTTGGAGCTTCACATAGTACTTTGTTCATGTTTTGCTCTAATTCTTGTCGAAAAGGCGTTATGATTTCTTCTATGGTTTTATCACTGCTTAGGGTGCTATCTATGGCAAGACGTTTTCCTGTAATTTTTGTGAGTTGTACATTAGGCTTATTACATCCTATTACAAGCAACAAAAAGGTATAAAAGGCAATTTTTTTTAACATCATTAATGGGTTCACAAACAAATTATAAGTTCGGTTTAAAAATACAGTATTTTATAGTTTCCTGGAACAAAATAAAAAGAAATACATGGGTTATAAAAAAAGGCTGTTTTTTAAAACAGCCTTTGTACTACTTTAAAAGGTATAATTTAAATTTATATAGGTATTTCTACCTGGTGCAAAAATAGGCGTATTGTTTCCATGAACAGAACGACTTAAATGTTCGTAGTAATTGGTGTCTAAGAGGTTGTTTACACCTCCATCTACTCTTATTTTATCGCTAATTTAATATCCAGCACTCAAGTTTACTAGGGTAAACGATGGTGTAGGGGTTTCGCCAAAAATAGTTGCAATTCTATCTTGATTTGCTACATGTCGTAACGCGAATGCGGTTTGTAACTTGTTGTTTGCAAAAAAGAATGTAATAGTAAGTGTTAAAGAAGTGTGGTGAAATTTAACTTTTTGTAATTACCATATTGTTTTTAATTGGAAAACTAATGGTTACGTCAGAACCAACCCCATATGTAGAAGTAATATCTAATTTTCCATTATAGTTTTTAACGTATCTGTCTGCTATGGTTAAACCAAGACCAACTCCTTTTCCAGGCTCTTTGGTGGTATAAAAGGGTTCTTTTACATTATCCATATCTTCTGTTTTTATACCACAGCCATTATCTTTAAAACTAATAAAAAAATAATCTTCTTTTACTTTGCAACTAATTTTTAATACACTTTTTCTGTCTACATTTTCCATGGCATCTAAGGCATTAGATATGATATTAATAAAAATATGGTGTAGATCTGTTTTATTAGCATTAAGTCTAATTTTTTCTTTACACTTTTTATTGTGAAGAGAAACTTCATTTGTAATTCTATAAAAATTTACTTTGATAGCAGAATTTATAGCTTTGTTTATACTACAATTTTCAGTTTCTTTTGTTGTTTTTTTATCTAGAATTTGCAGTTGCTTTACTAATGATGTAATTTTTTTTATTCCAATTTTTGCATACCTAATTGCAGTCTTAGCTTTCTTTCTATCTGCTAACGTATCATATTGTTTACTAAGAACATCTAAGCTACCAGAAATATAATTTAGAGGATTGTTAATTTCGTGTGCTATTCCAGATAATAACATACCAATAGATGCCATTTTCTTGGTATTAATAAGCTCAATTTCAGACTTAATTTTTTCACTTTCGTTAACTAGCTTAACATATATATAGTTTTTATTAATTGGGTGTATGGAGCAGTCATAAATACCGGAAACTTTGCTATTACGAAACGCAATTCTACCTAAATAAATACTTTCTTGCGTTTTAGCAACTTTAAAGTACAATTGCATAAGTCCTAAACCCATGTCAGAAGTAAAAGCCTCAGGTGCAACATCCCAAATTCTTTTACCAATTGCATTTCTATTTCTTTTCATTTCCTTAAGAAAAGTATTATTTAAGAAATAATATCGAATAGATTTTAAATCGTTAGGATTTTCAATATAAAAAACACCTATTCCAATAGGTAAAGTCTCAAAAACTCTAGTTAGAATAGAGATGTCTTTTGATACTTCACTTTTAATCATATTTCGTGTTTTTTTATGCCTAACAATTTAGTTTTTTTAAAATTACCAATAAAATTTAACAAAAGTAATATTTTATGTTAAATAAATAACAAAAGTAGAATGTTACGCCTATGTTCATAAAAAAATCTCAAGCGAAAGCTTGAGATTTAATTCATTAGAAAAAAAATGTTATGCTAACATAGTAACAGGGTTTTCTATATAGGTTTTTAAAGTTTGTAAAAATTGTGCACCAACAGCACCATCTACAGTTCTATGATCGCAAGTTAATGTTACTTTCATGGTATTACCAACTGCTAACTGACCGTTTTTTACAATAGGCTTTTCTACTATTGCACCAACAGATAAAATAGCAGAATTAGGCTGGTTAATGATTGAAGTAAAATTATCAATACCAAACATGCCTAAATTAGATACGGTAAAGGTACTGCCTTGCATTTCTTCTGGTTTAATCTTCTTATTTCTAGCTTTACCTGCCAAATCTTTAACAGCTGCTCCAATTTGCGATAAACTTAAAGTATTGGTATGCTTAACTACAGGTACCAATAAACCTTCGTCTACAGCTACTGCAACACCAACATGAATGTGCTTGTGGTATACTGTAGTATCGTTATTCCAAGAAGTATTTACCTGAGGATGTTTTTGTAATGCCATAGCACAAGCTTTAACAACCATATCATTAAAAGATACTTTTGTGTCAGGTACAGCATTTATTGTTTTTCTAGAAGCAATAGCATTATCCATATTAACTTCTATAGTTAGGCTAAAGTCTGGTGCAGAAAACTTAGAAGCACCTAAAGATTTTGCAATAGCTTTTCGCATTTGCGAATTTTTAACTTCTTCAGAACTTTCTTCTCCTGAAGCAACGTATGTAGTTGTTGGAGTAGGAGCTGATGTTTCTGCTTGTGTAGCAGGTGCTTTTTCTACAGAAGATGGATTAAAGTTCTCCACGTCTTTTTTAACGATTCTTCCATTTTCACCAGAACCTTTAATATCCGAAAGATTGTAGCCTTTTTCTGCTGCTATTTTCTTTGCCAAAGGAGATGCAAAAATTCTACCTCCTGTTGTATTTGTAGTATTTGGATTGTTATGAGTTTCTGATGTTGTATCTGGTTTTGGTTCTTCTTTTTGTGTAGATTTACTTTCGCTCTTTTCTTCTTTACTTGAAGATTCTGAAGCAACACCACCATTTGCAATAATTCCTGAAACGTCTGTACCTTCTGGGCCAATAATAGCTAATAAGCTATCTACAGGAGTAGTTTCTCCTTCTTGTACGCCTATGTGTAAGAGTGTACCATCGTAAAAAGACTCAAATTCCATAGTGGCTTTATCCGTCTCTATTTCAGCTAGTATATCACCTTCTTCCACGCTATCCCCAACTTGTTTTAACCAAGAAGCTACTGTGCCATCTGTCATGGTATCGCTTAATCTTGGCATAGAAACAACTTGAACACCTTCTGGAACTGAAGTTCCTGCAGTACTATTAGAGCTGTTATCATTTTTTGGTTCTTCTTTTGTAGAAGTGTCTTCTTTTTGTTTTTCTTCAGAAGCAGAAGAATTGGTGTTTTTTTCAAGAATTTGAGAAATATCTTCCCCTTCTTCACCAATAACAGCTAGTAGTTGATCTACAGGAGAAGTTTCCCCTTCTTGAACACCAATATGTAATAGAGTTCCTTCATGAAAAGATTCGAACTCCATTGTAGCTTTGTCGGTTTCAATCTCCGCTAAGATGTCTCCTTCTTCTACTTTATCTCCAACATTTTTTAACCATTTTGCCACCACACCTTCTTCCATAGTGTCGCTTAATCTGGGCATATTTACAACTGTAGCCATATCTTAACTTATAAAAGGATAATCTTCTTGTTCATATACAACATCATATAACTGTTGTGTTTCTGGGAATGGAGACTCTTCTGCAAATTGCTCACATTCTTTTACCATTTTTTTCACTTCTTTATCTATTGCAGTAATATCTTCTTCAGTAGCGTAGTTTTTATCTAAAATAATATCTTTTACCTGCGTAATTGGATCTATTTTTTTATACTCTTCTACTTCGTCTTTTGTTCTATATTTCTGCGCATCAGACATAGAGTGTCCTCTATATCTGTAGGTTTTCATTTCTAAGAAAGTTGGTCCATCTCCACGTCTTGCTCTTTCTATAGCTTCATCTACAGCTTCTGCTACTTTTACAGGATTCATGGCATCTACAGGGCCACAAGGCATTTCGTATCCCAAACCAAGTTTCCAAACGTCATCATGGTTTGCAGTTCTGCTTACAGAAGTTCCCATGGCATAACCGTTATTTTCACAAATAAAAACAACAGGTAATTTCCAAAGCATTGCCATATTAAATGTTTCGTGTAAAGACCCTTGTCTAGCAGCACCATCACCAAAACATGTTAAAGTAACACCATCACTTCCTTTGTATTGATCTGCAAATGCAATACCAGCACCTAAAGGAATTTGACCACCAACAATTCCATGTCCACCATAAAAACCAAATTCTTTAGAGAAAATGTGCATAGAACCTCCCATTCCTTTAGAAGTCCCAGTTGCTTTACCATATAACTCTGCCATTACTTTTTTAGGGTCTTCACCCATACCTATTGGCTGAACGTGGTTTCTGTATGCAGTTATCATTTTGTCTTTAGATAAATCCATTGCATGTAATGCTCCTGCAAGGATTGCTTCTTGTCCATTATATAAATGAAGGAAACCTCTAACTTTTTGTTGAATGTAAACCGATGCAAGCTTGTCTTCGAATTTTCTCCAAAACAGCATGTTTTTATACCAATCTAAATAGGTTTGCTTGGTGATTTTTTTCATTAGTATGTTTGTTCTTTGTTTAGTGAAAAGGAGTTCTATTATTTTTAAACTCAGTTTACAAAAATAACGGATTTATAAAGAATAAAAAAACTTGAAAATTTAAAAATTTCGCAATCGTTTTCGAAATCTTTTTTAGCGCTTTATTTTGTTTTTGAAATAATGATAGTTGCTTTGGCTCCAGTAGCTAAATTCCATTCGTTTGCAGAAATTACCCCGCCTTTATCATCAAAAACTTTAAAAGCTGCAGTATTTGGCCCAGAAGAACCTTGATTTAGTGCTTCAAATGCAATTTTGTTAATACCCACTTTTAAAGGGATATTAAATTTTTGGTAGCTATTTTGGAGTGTTATATTGTAAACAACAGGTTCATCGTTTACCCAAATCGTAATTCGATCGCCATCTGGATATTGAAAATCCCTACAAATAATGTTCACACTTTTTCCTTCGCTTCTAAAACTTCCTAAATCTTGGTCTATTTTCGGAAAAATAAAAACGCCATTTACCTTAAATTTTTTAGCAAAACGTTGTTCATTTAATTTGGCTTGGGTAAGAATACCTTTGTTTTTAAGTTTTTCTTCTTCTTGTTTTTTTCGTAGTTTTTCTTTTTCCTTAGCATAGGCTTGCTCAAAACCAGATGTTCCATTTAACACGATAGAGTTTGGTTTTTTTATCTCTTTGGCGTTTTCTAAACGAATGGCTTTTATTTTTCCTTTTTCTTTAGACCCTTTTGTTTTGTCTAATTGTGCAAAAGCAACAGAACTTATGCATGTTGTTAGTAGTAAAAAAATAAATTTAAACTTCATTTGAATATTTTTAATAGAGATGGTACAAAAATAATGCCGTTTACAAAGTATTTATTCCACAGGGAAATTAAAATAGGTTTTTGGAAAAGGTTCGTCTTTTAAGGTAAAATGCCACCATTCGTTGTCATAAGGCTTAAAGCCTTTGATAAGCATTATTCTTCGTAAAAGCATACGATTTTCTTTTTGTTTTTTGGTAACCTTTCTGTAAAATGGGTGCGATTCTGTACCAAAAAAATCGTAAGAACTTCCCATATCTAATTCTTTTCCAGTATCTAAATCTACCAAGGTTACATCTACTGTACTGCCTCTAGAGTGACCAGATTTTGATGCAATAAAACCTCTTTTGAACAACTCAGATTTAGATACATTTGGATAATATTGAGCTTTCATTAATGTATCTTCTTCTACTTTTGCCCATCTTACAAAATGATTTACTGCTTGTTGTGGCCTATACGCATCGTATATTTTTAAACCTACGTTGTATTCTTTTTTAAATCGTTTTTGTGCTTCTTCTAAAGCATCAGCAGTTTCTTTGGTTACAATAACAACATTTTTATTGTAACCATCTATTGGGGTTCCAATAAAGTTATTATTGGTAAAATACCTAAGTTCTACTTGTATGCTTGGCACTTCTTCACCTAAATAGACAAAGCCACTTGGTAGTTTGTTTTGCGTACAAGCACTTAGAGTAATTAATAAAAAAAATGCGATTACTTTTCTCATACTTCAAAAATAATAAACTAAGGGTAGAAGTATATTACTTATTTTTGTTTTATGGAAGAATTAACATTAACAACTCCTGCTTTATTGTTCTCTGCAATTTCATTAATTATGTTGGCATATACCAACCGATTTTTAGCATATGCTTCTGTTATTCGAAACTTACACGATAAGTATTTAGAAAAAAAAGAGGAAGTTTTGTTGTATCAAATTCAAAATTTAAGATTACGATTAACATTAACTAGGTACATGCAAATTTTTGGCATTGCAAGTTTACTACTTTGTGTATTAACAATGTTTTTAATATACATTTCTTTACAAGAGGTTGCTGTGTGGATATTTGGAATTGCTCTATTATTGTTAATAAGTTCTTTACTGCTTTTAATTAGGGAAATACAAATATCTGTTAAAGCCTTAGACCACCATATTTCTGATATAGAAACCCATTTAAAAAAGTAAGTGCCGTTTGAAATCAAACGGCAACTCACCAAGTAACTAATAAAACCAAGTATTAGTATTGTAAATATCTAAAATTTTATTTTTCTACACGAATTATAATTTAAAAACTATTTCTAGAAAAAAAGTGTAGGTAATTTCTGCAAAGGATTGTAAATTATCTAAAATATATTCTGCAAAGATTGGATATAAGAGATGAAGCATTGGTTGTTTTTTGGTTGATTGTTATGTTATTTTTTTGAAATACTTCCTCCTGAATTTGCATTTTTGTTAACATTCTTAGGATTCCCTTTGTAATCTATATCTCCACCACTATTTGCGCTAGCATTTAAGGAAACAGAGGCAAAAACATCGATATCTGCGCCACTAGAAACAGAGGCACTTACGTTTTCACTTTCTAATTCGTAAGCTTTAATAGAAGCACCACTACTTGCACTTGTACTGTGTTTTTCAGTATTTCCAGAAATACGAATATCAGAACCACTAGATGCGCTAGATTCTACACTTATTGCATTTAACTTAATTCTAACATCTGCACCACTTGTAGCACCAACATAGATGTTTTGTACATTTAAAACTTCATCTGAATACACATCTGCACCACTAGTTGCTCTTATGCTTTCTAAGTCTTTAACCGTTACATATATCTTTCTTGCTTTTGCGTTCCAGATATTTTTTTCAGAATAAATTCGTAATTCTCCATCACGAACTTCTGTCATTATTATATCATGTAAATTTTCGTCAGCTTCTAGAGTTACTTTGTTTTCCGTACCTTGACTTAGATACAAATCTAATCCTGAACTAACTTTAACTTTGGTAAAGTTATCTTGTGGAGTTCTATTGTCTGTTAGTACATTTTTATTTCCTTGTACACCATTAAAAAGGCTAGCGTTACAAGAAGTTAATACAACAGTAGCTACAAATAAAAAAAGAAGTTTTTTGGTTGTTTTCATAATGATTGGTTTTGTTTAATATTTATGCAAATTTCAATTAATTAGACGCTTTACAGGTAAAAAAGGTTGCTCAACCGTCAAATATTCTTACCCAGTTGTTATTGAATTTGGATTTTCTTCGGTATTATTCTCTTCATTTTTATCATCACTTTCATCTTCTGCATCTTCATCTTCTACAACACAATCTGAACACTCTAAAATATTTTTATTCATTCTAAAGTAATGGTTAACCATGTCTTTATCCCACATATCGCTTTCGTTTTCTACACGATACAAGAAGTTTTTGGTAGAATAATCGAAATAAACCATGACATTTTCTGGCAGGTAAAAGATAATATTAACCTCTTCGTCTTTCCATAGGTTTTTAAAGTTAGATAAGAAAAAGGCGTCTAGCACAATAGTGTTATTGTTAAGATTAAAGTTATACTGAATAAGTTCTGCACTTTTTACGGCATTAGATTTATTTTTTCCTCTAGATTCTTTTTGTACAATAAAATATGCATTTTCTGAGGCGCTTTTTCTAACGTCTACTTTAACGTTGCTACTATATGCCATTTTAGCATCCTTCACAATCACTTCTTCTTTACGAGTTCTTCTTGTTAAATTATGGCGATAAAGAATTTCATCATTATTTACCATGCGAATGGTAAGCGTGTCGTTTGCTTTTAGATTTAATGAGTTTTTTTCTATGGATTCTCCGTAATTATAATGTGAAGTACCATACTCTAAACCTGTAAATATTAGTGCCAATAACGCAACAATCCATATACCTAGTAATGTTAGTGATGTTGGTTTGTTCATTCTACGAACATTGCTAGATAAAATTCGTAAACCAAGAATAAATAAAACCAAGAACGGAATACCAACTAATAAAAACACACAAAGTGTTAGTAACCAGATTGGTAAAACGGAATCATAAAAGAATGGTGGATAGCTTAAAAACTGTCCGTCTACATTTAACCATTCTAAACTACCAACAGAAAACCCTCCAATAATAAGAGATAAAATAACAGCTGCAGAGATAAAAATAATGATAACACCAATAAACTTTCCAATAACCTTAAAAATGGCTAAAATTATTTTACCAATTGTATCAAAGAAATCACTTACACCATTATTTTTTCTTGGCTTTCCCGAGAAAGAATCGTTTACTTTTTCTGCACCTTCTTTTATTTTTTCTGTAGCCTTGTTGGCAACTGTTTTTACATTTTCAGAAACATTTGCAAATTCTTCTCTTATTTTTCTTTCAATATTATCAATATTTACAGGCTCTCCTTTCATTTGTAATTTGTCTGCAGTTGTTTTAGCCTCTGGAAGTAAAATCCATAAAATAGGGTAGAGTAGTATTCCAAATCCTCCAGGAATAAGTAAAGCAATAAATAGAAGTCTAATCCAAATAACATCTATATTAAAATAATGCGAAATACCTGATGCTACACCGCCTAAAAACTTATCTTCACCATCTCTGAATAATTTTCTAGAATTTGCATTATTTCTAGTGTAAGAATAACTTGCATCATTGTACGTAGCTTCTGCTTCTGCATAATCTTCAGGTTGCCCCATAATTTTGATTATCTCATCTATGTCACTTTCGTTAACTACTTGTCTAGAATCAGAAATTTTTTCAGACAATAATTCACTAATTCTAGCTTCAATATCTGCGATAATTTCATTTTTTCCCTGTGGATCATCACTTAACGATTTAGAAATAGATTCTAAGTATCGTTTTAGTTTTTGGTAAGCAGCTTCGTCTATATGAAAGAAAAATCCGCCTAAATTTATATTTATTGTTTTATTCATCTTTAGTTGATTTGTTACTAGTTACTTGTGCTACAGCATTTACTAAATTTCCCCATGTTTTGTCTAATTCTTTTAAAAACATGCTTCCATTTTCTGTTAATACATAATATTTTCTTGGTGGTCCTGAGGTTGATTCTTCCCATCTGTAGGTTAACAAACCTGCATTTTTTAGTCTTGTTAACAAAGGATAGATGGTGCCTTCAACCACAATCATTTCTGCACTTTTAAGTTGCCCTAAGATTTCTGAAGTATATGCATCTCCATGTTTTAAAATAGATAGGATACAAAATTCCAAAACACCTTTTCGCATTTGTGCTTTTGTGTTTTCAATTTTCATTTATTGTGGTTTATTTTATAAATTTTATTGTGAATGGGTATTTGTAATTCTCACCGTCTTTTGCTTTTAACGAGGCAATAATTACCAAAATAATTCCTAGAATATAGATTAGTGATATAACCGTACCAAAGCCTATAAATCCAAAAATATCTGTAAAATCTAAACTAAAATGCCAATCGTTCCATCTAAAAAAACGTGAATTGTTAAAAATATTTCTTAACGAAAAAGGAATAAATAGAATGGAAGCTAAAAAGCCATATAATGTATAACTTATATTAAAATTAACAGCTTCTTTACCTTGTTCATCTAAAAATACACTTCTGTCTTTAAGCGTTTGCCAAGCAATTAGTGGAGTGATGATATTTCCAAAAGGAAAGAAAAACCCACCAAATGCAGAGATATGTATTAAGAATGCATTGGTATTTTCTTGATTGTTTTTCATGTTTTTTGATTGATATAATACTTTCTTATGCAAATATATATCTAAAAAAAGGTATTATGCAATACATAGTACTAAAATTTAACATATTTTAACATTATTTAAGTGAACCCATCTTTAAATAAAAATTATGCTACGAATAGCATTTTACTGATTTTAAAACATTAAAAAATAATTTATTTGAAAATTAGGCGTCTTTTTATTAAGTTTGGTTTAACAAACAAGTTAATCATTAAAAGAGGATCCCCCATATTAACCCTTTTTCGATTATCTAGTTTTTTCGTTGGTATCCTTAGCTTATTTTTAAAAGCTCTACGCGATAGCTTCGTAATTGCTCGTAATCATTTTGCTGAATTTTTATTTCGGTTTCATTTGCCTTTTCCTAATTTTTTAAAAACATCATTTCAATTACACATCATTATTTATGTTTTTGGGGGTAGTAGTTTTTGTTGTGATGATTTCAAAAGATCTAGGAATTATATAAATCCAGCTAAACAAATAAATCGTATATCTATGTAGATATAAATTGTCTTAAATAGAATAATAATTAAAGAAATAAAAACGTATTCCCCCAGCGTATGATATTTTTCTTACCTAAAAAACAATTAGTATTCACAATATTTTTCCTCATAAATATTGTTTTTTCCTCTCTTGGGCAAGTTTTTGAAACATTTACACCTAGATTAAGTAATGGAGGAGTAAGCCTAAAAGGAGATATTACATTTATAGCAAATAGTATCGTTAGTAAAAACCAGAATGGAACAGTCTCTAACGATAATTATAATGGGTCTGAAAGCAATAATAGGCTTAATTTAGATTATATAGACATAGATAATGACCCATCTACCTTTTCTTCTAGTAAATCTCGATTAAATTTACCTAACTGTTCCGAAGTTGTCTTTGCAGGTTTGTATTGGTCTGCAGTATATCCTTATGATACATGGAATGATAGAAATTCAAGAGAAGAAGATTTTAATACCATAAAATTTAAACTTCCAAATCAAAATTATCAAGATATTACTGGAGATGAAATCATTTTTGATGGTTTAACAAACCCTAATGATCGTGAAAAAGTGGTGTATACTGTATTTAAAGATGTTACTAGTTTAGTTGCTTCTCAAAGTAATCCAAATGGCGATTATTTTGCAGCAAATATTAAAGCAACTGTTCAAGGGACAAGTAATACCGGTTCTTCTGGTGGATGGATAATGGTAGTTATTTATAGAAACGAATTAGAACCTTCTCGAAGAATTTCAATCTTTGATGGATTTACAGCCGTTTCAAGAAATTTTGGTAGTGAAATTGTTACTTATTCTGGTTTTAACGCAATTCCTAACGGTCCAGTTAGAGCAAAAATGTTAGTTGCTGCTTTAGAAGGAGATAAATCTTTACAAGGCGATCGTTTTCAAATTAGAGATACTTCTGGTAACTTTCAAACCTTATCTACACCAAATACAAATCCAGGCACTAATTTTTTTAATGGATCAATTACATTAAATGATCAGTATCTAGGTGGTAGAGAGCCTAATAGTGAAAATACGCTTGGTTTTGATGCCGATTTATTTGAGATAGATAATACCGGTAATAACCTTATAGCAAATAGTCAAACAACAGCAGATATTCGTTTTACTTCAACAGGAGATGGTTATTGGCCTTTTTTGAACGCAATGAGTATTGAAATTATAGAGCCAGAAATACAACTCATTAAAACTATAGAAGACAATCAAGGAAATGACATAACTGGAGGAAATGTTACTTTGGGTAGTGAAATAACCTATAAATTATCTTTTCAGAATGTAGGTAATGATAATGCAACAAATACTATAATAATAGATAGGCTTCCACAAAATGTAGACTTGTTAGAGTCCAACCTATCTATACCAAATGGTATTTCATATACTTATCAAGAACCAGAAGTAAACAACAATTTTAGAGGCAGACTTACATTTACTATACCAGATTCATTCGTTCAAAAATCAAGCGATAAACATCATATTTTCATAAAAGTAAAGGTAGTGGAAAACTGCAACGAGTTACGTGATATGTGTTCTAATGAAATAAAAAATCAAGCATTTATTGACTATGTAGGTCAAACTAATGGAGCTCTTTATGGAAACAGGCCAAGTGTTTCTGGTTTAAATACCTGTCAGATTGGCTTCACAGGCCCTTCTAATTTTTTAGTCGATGTTAGTGGATGTACCTTTGAAAGAGAGGTTTTACTATGTAATGGACCAATTGAATTATCAGCTGGTAATGATTTTGCTTCTTATGAATGGAAAAATGAAAATGGAGATGTTATTGGTACCTCCCAAAATATTTTTGTTAATTCTTTTGGAAGATATACTGTAGATAAAGTTGCTTCAGGAACTTGTATTAGTTCGCAAGAGATTATTAATGTAATACCATCTGATATTACTGTAGATACTACAGTAACAAATGTAAGTTGTCATGGAGGATTAGATGGCACAGCCAGTGTAGCTGTTA
>CAYZDK010000037.1:0-20608 GCA_964477255.1 uncultured Polaribacter sp. | reverse complement strand
TATAAAAAAAGGTGTTACTAAAAAAGTAACACCTTATATATTAACAATTGTTAATCATTTATTTTTTATGTCTTGATTCCGATGAAACAGACAATTTTTTTCTTCCTTTTGCTCTTCTTCGAGCTAATACTTTTCTTCCATTAGCAGAAGCCATTCTTTCCATGAAACCGTGTTTGTTTCTTCTCTTTCTCTTTGATGGTTGATACGTTCTTTTTGGCATTTTCTGTAATTTTTAAATGTCTTTTAAACTTTTTTTACTAATGAAATATAGGTCTCAAAAGCGAGGGCAAATATACAACTGTTTTTTATTAAATCAAGTTTTAATTTTAAAAAAATAATTTTTTTTTCACTTTTCTTAAAAATACGAATTTTTAAAAGGTTTTACTGTTTTTTATTTGTGGTAATTTTGGAAGTTAGTACTTTTGCTCAAACCTAAAACAACCATGAATAATACCAAATACGTTTTTGTAACAGGAGGCGTAACTTCATCTCTAGGAAAAGGAATTATTGCTGCATCTTTAGCAAAATTATTACAAGAAAGAGGTCTTTCTGTAACCATTCAAAAACTAGACCCATATATTAATGTAGATCCAGGAACCTTAAATCCATACGAACATGGCGAATGTTACGTTACCGACGATGGTGCTGAAACAGACTTAGATTTAGGACACTATGAGCGTTATTTAAACATACCAACATCTCAAGCAAATAATGTTACTACAGGTAGAATTTATCAATCTGTAATAAATAAAGAAAGAAAAGGCGAGTTTTTAGGCAAAACTGTGCAAGTTGTTCCACATATAACAGATGAAATAAAACGTAGAATTCAACTTTTAGGTGATACAGGTGAGTATGATGTTGTAATTACTGAAATTGGTGGTACTGTTGGAGATATAGAATCTTTACCTTATATAGAATCTGTTAGACAACTTTTATGGGAAAAAGGTGAAGAAAATGCTATAGTTGTTCACTTAACCTTAGTACCTTTCTTAGCTGCTGCAGGTGAATTAAAAACAAAGCCAACACAACATTCTGTAAAAAGCTTAATGCAAAGTGGAGTGAGTCCTGACATTTTAGTTTGTAGAACAGAACATGAAATTTCTGACGATATTAAAAGAAAATTAGCACTATTTTGTAATGTTAAAAAAGAAGATGTAATTCAATCTATAGATGCAGAAACTATTTATGATGTACCTAATTTAATGTTAGAACAAGGTTTGGATGAAGTTGTTCTTAAAAAATTAAATTTACCAACAGATAACAAACCAAATCTAAAGGAGTGGAATGAATTTTTAAGAAAACATAAAAATCCGAAATCGGAAGTAGAAATTGCATTAATTGGTAAATATATTGAGTTGCCTGACTCATACAAATCAATTACAGAAGCATTTATTCACGCTGGCTCTTCTAACGAAACAAAGGTTAAGGTTAGGTGGGTACATTCAGAAAATCTAACTGTAGATAATTACGAAGAACTTTTAAAGGGCGTTAATGGTATTTTAGTTGCCCCAGGATTTGGAGATCGTGGAATTGATGGAAAAATTAAGGCGGTAGAGTATGCTCGATTAAATAATATTCCATTTTTAGGAATTTGTTTAGGAATGCAAATGGCAGTTATAGAGTTTGCAAAAAATGTACTTGGCCTTGTAGATGCGTTTTCTACAGAAATGAAAGAAAATTGCAAAAATCCAGTAATAGATTTAATGGATAGTCAGAAAGACGTTACTAATAAAGGTGGTACTATGCGTCTTGGTGCATGGAACTGTAAACTATTAGAAAACTCTAAAGTGTATGAAGCATATCAAAAAGAAATGATAAGCGAAAGACACAGACATCGTTATGAGTTTAATAATGAGTATAAAACACAAATAGAACGAAAAGGAATGATTGCAACTGGTATTAACCCAACCAAAAATCTGGTAGAAGTTGTAGAAATTCCTTCACATCCATGGTTTGTAGGGGTACAATATCATCCAGAATATAAAAGTACGGTTTTAAAACCACATCCTTTATTTGTTAGTTTTATTAAGGCCGCATTAGAACAATCTAAACAATAAATAGACTTTAGGAACGCTTTTTGAAATATATTAAGGCCTAATAATAATGCCTCAAAATTTAATTTAAAAGTCCTTTTTAATTACTTTTGTCGCGTTTTATTAAAATTTAATAAAATCTATAGTGACAAACTGACACAAAAACATGGAACAAAAAAAATTTGATTATAACTCTTTTATAGGAATGCTTCTTTTAGGTGGTATCATGATTTGGTACTTTAATATGAATGCGCCAGATTTAGAAGCCGAACCAAACCCAACTAACACAACAGTAGATACTGTAAATACTGTAAGTAAGCAAGATAATGCAATTACCGAAAATAGAACCATAGCAAACGACTCATTAAAAAATGAAACCTTAAAAAACCAATTAGGCGTATTTGCATTAAGTGGCATTCAAGCAAAAGAAGGTGTTTCTATATTAGAAAATGATTTAGTAAAGCTAACTATAGATAATAAAGGGGGCCAAATTAAAGAAGCACTTCTTAAAGGATTTAAAACTTATGATTCCCTTCCACTTTATCTAATAAAAGACAATAACGCTTCTTTTAACATCAATTTCGGAACAACAGATAATCGTATTTTAAATACGAAAGATTTGTTTTTTCAACCAATATTAACCAAGAATGGTGAGAATCAAGTGTTATCCATGAAGCTTAAAGTTTCTGAAACACAGTTTTTAGAATATCGATACGAAATGAAACCTAATAATTACATGGTTGATTTTTCTATTCGCTCTCAAGGATTAAGTAATGTTATTAATTCTTCGAATTCCATAAACTTAGATTGGACTTTAAATGGATATCGTCATGAAAAAAGTTTGAAAACAGAAAACACCATGTATTCTTACTTTTACTATAAAGCTGATGACGAAGTAGATTATTTAAATGCAGGTAATACAGAAGTTGTAAACGATGTAGATTGGGTGGTGTACAAACAACATTTCTTTACCTCTAATCTCCTTACTGACACTCCTTTTAACAATGCTACTATTACTTCAACAGATTTAGTACAAAATGAAGAAATAGATACTGTTTTTACCAAGAGATATACTTTAAAAACTCCACTTCAGTTAACAGCAGGTGAATTAAATTATAACATGAAATGGTTTTACGGACCAAGTGATTATAATTTATTAAAAACATTTGAAGGCACAGATTTAGATGAAACTGCAGATTTAGGATGGGGAATCTTTGGGTTCTTAAATAGAACCATTTTTTATCCGGTATTTGATTTATTACAAGGGTTTTTATCTAACTATGGACTTATTATTATTCTTATGACTATTGTAGTTAGAATTTTAATGTCTCCATTAGTATATAAATCATATGTTTCTAGTGCGAAAATGAAAGTTATTCGCCCAGAAATGCAAGCAATAAACGAGAAATACCCTGGAAAAGAAAATGCCATGAAAAGACAGCAAGAAATTATGGCAGTGCAAAGAAAAGCAGGGGTAAGTATGATGTCTGGTTGTATTCCTGCTCTTTTACAAATGCCAATATTCTTTGCATTATTTAAATTTTTCCCTACAAACATAGACCTACGTCAAGAAAGTTTTTTATGGGCTGAAGATTTATCTTCTTACGATACCATTTTCATGCTACCATTCGAAATTCCATGGTATGGAGATCATGTAAGTTTATTTCCAATACTAGCTTCCGTTGCTATCTTTTTCTATATGAAAATGAACCAGAGCCAACAAGCAAATATGCAAGCTCCACCTCAAGAAGGAATGCCTGATATGAGTAAAATGATGAAGTATATGATTTACCTCTCTCCTATCATGATGTTGTTCTTCTTTAACAATTATGCTAGTTCTTTAAGTTTATACTATTTTGTCTCTAATTTACTTACTATTGCAATTATGCTAGTAATTAAAAATTATGTAATTGATGAGGCTAAAATTCATGCAAAAATTGAAGAAAACAAAAAGAGACCAGAAAAGAAGAAAAGCAAATTTAGACAACGTTTAGATGACGCAATGAAACAAGCCCAAGAACAACAGGCAAAGCAACAAAAAAGAAAATAAATTTAAAAGCCTTTACATTATCTGTAAAGGCTTTTTTTAAATTGATTTTTATCATAATTTACTACTAAAATACCATTTAATTTAGCGAAAATTAATTTTTATGAAATCTAACCCCACTTTAACATTAACTAAAGAGGAAATGAAATCTTATGGCTACAAAGTAATTGATGCAATTGTAGACCATTTTGAAAATCAAGATAAAAAAAGTCCTGTTTTTAACGCTAGTAGAGAAGAAATGGACAAGCTATTTTTAGAGCAAGCTCCAGAACAGCAAGAAGATGCAATGGTTGTTTTAGATAAAGTAATTAATCATGTTTTAGATAAAACAGACATCTTATCGCATCCAAAAAATTACTCTTTTGTACCAGGACCAAGTAACTACGTAAGTGTACTTGCAGATACTCTTGCCACAGGTTATAATATTTTTTCTGGAGGTTGGGTTAATGCACCTGCAGCTGCAGAATTAGAAATTGTGACTATTAATTGGCTGTTAAATATGTTTAAACTACCAACTAAAAAAGGTGGTGGAATTTTTACAAGTGGTGGTTCAATGGCTAACTTAACGGCTCTTGTAACAGCAAGAAGACAAAAATGTGGAGATGATTTTTCGAGGGCAATTATTTATTTATCAGACCAAACACATTCATCTAATGTAAAAGCAATTCGTACCATTGGATTTAGAAAAGAGCAAATACGTATTATCCCAACAGACTCTGAATTTAAAATATCACTTAATAAACTTAAAAATGCAATTGCAAAAGATCGCTTAGAAGGTTTACATCCTTTTTGTTTAATTGGTACTGCAGGAGCAACCAATACTGGAGCTGTAGATCCTTTAGAAGAATTGGCTAAAATATGTAAGCAAGAGAAATTGTGGTATCATATAGACGCTGCTTATGGGGGTGCTGTTATACTTGCTAAAAATGGAAATCAACTATTAAAAGGAATTCAAAAAGCAGATTCTATTACGGTAGATCCTCATAAATGGTTTTTTCAGCCCTATGAAATGGGATGTCTATTGGTTAGAAACCATAAATGGTTGAGTAAAACATTTACAGAAAAACCTGAATATTTAAGAGATATTGAAGGAAATACATCAGAAATTAATTTTTATGACCATGGTATTCAGTTAACGAGACGTTTTAGGGCGCTTAAATTTTACATGTCTATAAAAACTTTTGGCTTACAATCATTTAGAGAAGCTATAGATTATTCTTTAGAATTAGCAGACAAAACAGAGAATTTACTTAGAAAAAGTAAATATTGGGAAGTAATATCTCCTTCTACTTTAGGGATTATAAATTTTAGATTTAATCCACTTCACCATAACTTTACCGAAAAAAAATTAGACGAGCTTAACCAAAAAATTTCACAAGAAATTATAGACAGCAAAGAAGCTATGCTTGTTACTACCATTTTGCAAAAACAAGTGGTACTTAGAATGTGTTTAATAAATCCAAGAACCACATTTGCCGATGTAAAACAAACACTTTCTTTAGGAGAAAAATTTGGAAAATCTTTGATTAGTGAATAGAGAAATGATAATTATCATTTCTTTGATAGCATTATTGTAACAAATTTGCATTGTTAAATATACAATCATGCTAAAAAATATAAAAACAGTATCTGCTGAAGAGGCTGTAGCAAGAGTTAAATCTGGAGATACTGTGTTTTTTCAAGGTGCAGCAATGACACCTAACTTACTCATAGAAAAACTTTGTGATCGTTACAAGGAATTAGAAGATGTAAAAATAATTCAAATTCATACGCATGGGGATGCAAAATATATGGAAGAGCCTTACAACAAAGCTTTTAATTTAATAAGCTGTTTTGTTGGTGGTAACGTTAGAAAAGGTGTAAACACTAAAAATGGAAGCTATATTCCTGTTTTTCTGAGTGAAATTCATTGGTTGTTTAGACGCAATATCTATCCTCTAGATGTGGCTTTTATTCAGGTTTCTCCTCCAGATAAGCATGGGTATTGTTCCTTAGGCTTATCTGTAGATATTACTTTACCTGCTATACAAACTGCAAAAAAGGTAGTAGCAATAATAAATCCTAAAGTACCTAGAACACATGGAGATGGCATAATTCACATTAAACAAATAGATTTGGCTGTGCATCATGATACCCCTGTGCATTCCTTCGAAAAAGGTACGTTAACTGAAACAGAAAATAAAATCGGACAAAATATTGCAGGTTTAATTGAAGATGGTGCTACATTACAAATGGGTATTGGTAGTATACCAGATGCTGTTTTAAATAATCTAACAAATCATCAAAGACTTGGTATTCATACAGAAATGTTTTCTGACGGAATTTTACCATTGGTACAAAAAGGAATTATTACTGGCGAAGAGAAAGAAATTAAAACAGGGAAAATTGTAACTTGTTTTGCAATGGGGTCTAAAAAACTGTACAACTTTATAGACGATAATCCTATTGTTCATTTTAAAGAAGCTGGTTATACTAACGATACTTCTATCATTAGATTAAACCCTAAAGTTACTGCTATTAACAGCGCTATAGAAATAGATTTAACAGGGCAAATCTGTGCAGATTCTATTGGAACGTATCAATTTTCTGGAGTTGGAGGGCAAATGGATTTTATTAGAGGTGCTTCTCTTTCTGAAGGTGGTAAAGCAATTATAGCAATGCCTTCTATCACAAACAAAGGAATTTCTAAGATATGTCCTTTCTTAAAACCTGGTGCAAGTGTAACCACCACAAGAGCGCACGTACATTATGTAGTTACTGAATATGGTGTGGTAAATTTATTTGGAAAATCGTTAAAAGAAAGAGCTAAATTATTGATCTCTATTGCACATCCTAGTTTTAGAGAAGAGTTAGAGCGTGAAGCACACCAACGATTTTTGTAATTTTAGAGGGTATTTATACATACGTTAAATAAGTACTAAATCGACTTTTTCGTGATAGAAAAGAAATAGAAATGTATATTTTCAACTTTTAGTTAGAATCTAAAATTTACTAAAAGTATGCTATTTATTAAAAAAAGTATTCCTGCCCTACTACTCTCCTTTTCTCTATTTTGTAGTTCTCAGCAAAAAGATATAATTAGTTGGATAAATAAAAATTCGATTATAATTGAAAACGCAAACCCAGATAAACCACTTCAAAAATTTAAAGAAAATTGTCCAAGTAGTTTTAAAGATGCTAAAATATTTGGATTTGGAGAAGCTTCACATAACACAAAAGAATTTTTTAATATTAAGGCAAAGTTTTTCAAATACTTAGTAGAACATCAAGGTGTACGTGCTTTTATAATGGAAGATGCTTATCAAGCAGAATATGGAATAAATAGATGGATTCTTGGTGGTGAAGGAAATAGAAAAACCATAGCTAATAATTTTAACATTGGATTTTGGTACACTAAAGAAATTGTAGACCTTTTAGAATGGATGCGAAATTATAATCTAAAAAACCCTGATCAAGAACCCATTCGTTTTTATGGTATGGACATTCAAGCAGGAAAGAAACTAAATATTGAGCTCCGCGAATTGTTTGTTGCAAATAATATAAATATCCAAAATAATTTCTTAAAGGTATTAGATGAAAGCGCTAACTATCAATTAGGTACCAAAAACTCCAAATGGTTAACTGCACAATTAGATAAACTAAACCTTATCCAATCTAAAATATCAAATACTCAAATAGAGGAATCAGCTAGAAAATTGATAACTAGAAAATTAAATTATTTAAAAAACTATATTGAATTTGCAAGTTTATTAAAAGCTCCATATCCCAAAAGCACAGAGTTTAGAGACACAAAAATGTTTGAAAATGTAAAATGGATTATCAACAACAAAACAAAAAATAGAAAAGCTTTTATTTGGGCGCATAACGAACACATTAACAAAAAGGAAATGTATTACAGTGGTAGTAATATTAAAAATCTTGGAAGACATTTAAAAGATTTTTACAAAGAGCAATATTATAGTGTGGGATTTGATTTTGGTACAGGAAAAATTGATGGATATGTTACAGATAAGCCGAATAAAAGTGGATGGAAAACATATACTATTGCAAAACCTTTTCGTAGAACTTATGCATACACGCTGAATAAAGTTGAAAAAGATACTTACTTTTTAGACTTACAAAATGCAAAGAAAACAGAAGATTCAGGTTTTTTCACTAAAAAAAACAAACACTTATTAATTGCAGCCAACGGATACCAACCAAAACCATTACACAAAATAATGATACCTAAAATATTATCTGAAACATACGATGCATTAATTTTTGTAAAAAACATTTCGCGTCCAGAAAAAATCTAAAATTATTGTATTTTTAGGAATATACTATGTTAAAGTAGCATTTTTAGAATTAGCAAAACCATGAGATTTAATTTAAATAAAACATATAAACATTATATTATAATTCTTATCTGTATTGCTTTTTCTACAGATAAAACAGCAGCACAAATTGTAAAAGGTGCAGACGTAGGTTGGCTAAGTTACTTTGAAAATACTTTGGGTATTACTTACCTTAATGATCAAGATGAAGAACAAGATGCTTTAGAAATTCTAAAAGAGCATGGCATGAACGCAATTCGGTTGCGTGCTTTTGTAAATCCAACAGAAGAAAATATAGGAGAGGTTAATACAGAAGGAGTTGTAAAAAATGCTCTAAGAGCAAAAAATTTAGGCTTAGACGTAATGATAACAATTCATTACAGTGACACATGGGCAGATCCTGGAAAGCAATATAAACCGGAAGCATGGGAAAACCTATCTTTTACAGAACTTCAACAAGCTGTTTACGATTATACCTACCAGTTTATAGACGCGTTACTTACGGCAGGTGTAACACCTAAATGGGTACAGGTGGGTAATGAAACAGACCCTGGTTTTATCTGGGAAGAAGGAAGATTAAGTAGTAGCAATAATTTTGCTAATATGGCTAATTATGTTGCACTTTCTAATAAAGGTTACGATGCAATAAAAGACAGATCTCCAACAACAAAAGTCATTACACACATTGCAGACGGAATTGCAACAGACTTTCTTGTAGATTTTTTTAATGCATTTTATGCACAAGGTGGTAAAAACGATATTATTGGTGTATCCTACTATCCACGTTGGCATGGAGGTACAATTAACAATTTGGTAAACAATCTTAATTTACTGTCTAATCAATTTAATAAAGACGTAATGATATGTGAAATTGGAGCCTTAGAAACTTTGCCTGCATTTAATTATAATATGTTAGTAGATGCAATAAATCTAATGAAAGCAATACCTGACAATAGAGGTTTAGGCGTTTTTTATTGGGAACCTATTGCACATACTTCAATAAACGGATATGAGCAAGGCTTAGCTAAACCAGTTGCTAATGAAAAGTATAAATTTTCTTGGGTATTAGATGCTTTTAAAGAAAATGCCGAAAATTGCACCCCTACTTCTATTGTACCTCAAGTTAAAATAAATGATGATGACTTTAAACAAATATCAGATATTGTTGGAAGAATTGGTAATACCATTAAATTGAATATAGAAACCACAAATTCAGGAACTTGGTCTTGGAAAGGGCCTAATGATTTTACAGCTTCAACTCAAGGAATAGAATTACCAAATATACAAAAAGAGGATGCTGGAATTTATGAAGTAACATTTATACCTAAAGAAGGATGTCAGGCTTCAATTGCATTTACTATAGATGTTTACGAAGTTGGTGAAATTGTGATAGGTAATTCAGGGTTTGAAAGTGGAGAGTTAACTCCTTGGCTTGGAATTGGTAATTATGGAATAGATTCTGATTTGGTTAGTTCAGGAACTTATTCTGGCTGGTTTGGTGGTGGAAATTCAGAGTTGTATCAAATCTTAAATGGGCTTTTACCAAATACTACATATCAATTTTCTAGTTACATTAGAAATGCAAGTGGCGATAATGGTGTGGTAACTTTAGGTGTACGGAATTTTGGCGCTGCTACTGAAACTACAGAAGTTAACATGACTGGTAATTTTGGAAATGATTTTGAGTTAGCAACGGTTAACTTTACAACAGGTGAAACCAATACTTCTGCAGAAATTTTTGTTTCTACCTCTAAAAACAATACTTGGGGTAAAATAGATGATGCTAAGGTTATTCCTCTAAGCTCCCTTTCTATCAATTACTTTAAAAGTGATGCGTTTCGTATGTATCCTAATCCTACAGAAAATTTTATTACCATTAAATTTTTATCGTTACTAAAAGATAAAAAAATTACAATTTATAATGTAACAGGGAAAGTTGTACAAGAACAAAAAGTAGTAGAAAACACTAAATCTGTTAGGCTACCACTTTTAAATTTATCAGATGGTATTTATTTTTTACAAGTGAAAAGTGAATCTAGTATCACTACAAAAAAGTTAATTGTTAAGTAAGTTTTTAGAATTTACACACTCTTTTTTGATTTAAATCTTGCAAAAGAAAAAATGTAATAATAACAAGCAACTATTAAAATAAGGGCTATTTGAAATCCAAAATTATCAGTTATAAAACCAAACATTGGTGGTATTATTGCTCCACCAACAATCATAGTACATAACAATCCAGAAGCTTGTGGTTTTAAGTCCTCTAATCCTTCTAAACTTAATGTAAATATGGTTGGAAACATGATGGAGTTAAACAAGCCAACAGATAAAATACTCATCATAGCAACTACACCTGTACTTAGAGAAGATACAAATACTAAAGCAATAGCTCCAATTGCGAAGAACATTAACACTTTAGAGGGCGTAATTATTTGTGTTAGATAAGCTCCTATGAATCGTCCAATCATGGCACCACTCCAATACAGTGTAACAAACGCTCCTAAAATACCCAAATTATCTACTTTAGATAAATCATCTCCTACTATAAATTTTGCAATACTTGCTAAAAAATCGTTTTGTTTAATTACAGAAGCCAATCCTAAACTATCGAAATAATTTACCAAATAACTACCAACAGCCACTTCTGCACCAACATAAATAAAAATTGCAATAGCTCCTAATACTATAGATTTTCGCTTTAGTAATGCACGATATCCTTTGTTTGGCGTATCACTTAGAATTGAAGGTAGTTTAACAAAACTAAATATTAACGCTAAGGAAAGAACAAAAATAGCCAATCCTAAAAATGGATATTGTACAGCTTCTGCTTCGCTGATATAATAAGATTGTTTTGCAGACTCTGACAGTGCTTCAATTTCTAAACTAGATTTTACACTATCACTTAACAAAAATAAAGCACCAAAAGCAGGTGCAATTGCAGTTCCTAATGAATTAAATGCTTGTGCCAAGTTTAATCTACTTGATGCTTTGTTTTCGTTTCCTAAAACAGATACGTAAGGATTTGCAGCAACCTGAAGTATTGTTATACCTCCTGCTAACACAAAATATGCAATTAAAAATACCGGAAAACTTCTGTATGATGCTGCTGGAAAAAACAATAAACAACCTAAAGCCATGGTTAATAAACCAAGAACAATTCCTTTTTTATATCCTATCTTAGATAAAATAAATCCAGAAGGAATGGAAAGTAACAAATAGGCACCAAAAAAAGCAAATTGCACTAAACCTGCCTGAAAATAGCTTAATGTAAACAGTTCTCTAATTCTTGGTATTAAGCTATCTACTAAAACTGTAATAAAACCCCAAAGAAAAAAAAGAAGGGTAAGAAAAAAAAATGCTGTTGTATGCTTCTTTTGAGATTGATTCATTTTTTAAGCTTTATTAAAAAAATCTGATTTTATATTTTTATTTTCTCCATTCATAAATAAATTATAACTAAAGTATTCATGAATAGAATATGCCCCTGTTTCGCCTTTTTTATTAACAGCAATGTAAGCAACCTGAAAATTTTCAAAATTACTATTAGGCTTATTTACAATTCTAGCAATTGCTTCTTCACAAGCTTCTTGAGGTGATTTTCCTTGTCGCATTAATTCTACAATTAAAAAACTACCCACTGTTTTTAAAACTTCTTCGCCAAGACCAGTTGCAGTTGCGCCACCAACTTCGTTATCTACAAACAAACCACCACCAATTATTGGCGAATCTCCTACTCTACCAGCCATTTTATAAGCCAAACCACTAGTAGTACAAGCTCCAGAAATATTACCATCTTTATCTACCGCCAACATTCCAATAGTATCGTGGTTTTCAATATTAATTATGGGTTTATATTCCGATTTCACTTTCCACTTTTCCCATGCTTTTTTAGAGGCTTCAGTTAGTAAATTTTCAGGTTCAAAGCCTTTTGAAATTGCAAATTGTTTTGCTCCTTCTCCTACTAACATAACATGTGGAGTATCTTCCATAACTTTTCTTGCTACAGAAATAACATGTTTAATTTCTTTAACTGCCAAAACAGCACCATAATCGCCTTTACTATTCATAATACAGGCATCTAGGGTAACATTTCCATCTCTATCTGGCAAACCTCCTTTTCCTACAGATTGTCCTTTTTCATTAGCTTCTTCTATTCTACAACCTTGTTCTACTGCATCTAAAGCAGACCCTCCATTTTCTAATACTTTTGCTGCGGTTTCTACAGCTAGTGGAGTGTTCCAAGTGGCAATTACCAAAGGTCTTACTGGATTTACAATGGTTTTGTTTGCGGTTTCTTTTTCCTCTTTGCATGCAAAAACTGAAGAGGATACAGCAACCAATCCTAAGCTAGATACTGTTGCTTTTTTTATAAAGTTTCTACGTTTCATTTATAGTAATTTTATTTTATTTGAATTTCGTCTACAAAAATCCATGATCTTCCATCATGAGGATATCCTAAATGCCATTTTGGAAGTTCTCCTAATTTTTTTGCTACAATTTTTATAAATCTAGTATTAACATTTTTATTAACCTGAACTGGTGTTAACTCCACTTCATCTGTATTATAAGGTTTTGGAGCTTTCCATTTTTTAATTCTGGTAAATTTTTTTCCATCCACAGAAGTTAAAATTTCTACTTGAGTTGGTAAGAAAATCCAACTGCGTTGGTCTCTTAAAAAATTTACACGTACTTCTGAAATAGATTTAATTGAACCCAAATCTACAGTAGCTACGACATCTTCATTCCAATAGCCTTGCCAAGTGCCTGTTCTAAAATCTTCTGTTCCTGTAATTCCATCAATTAAAGCATTGTTTCCACCAGCATTGTATTGATTTGCATACTTGGTTTCCAGGTATATCTTAATGTTTGGATCTATTTTATAAAATTCCGTTTCTATAATGGCACTTGTATCCTCACCTTTTTTAGCATAGGTTTTTAAAACGCTTTTATCTTTTATAATAAAAGGAGTTGTGTATTTTGTAAATTCTGAATTACCTATGGCATACCAGATTTCTGCTTCCTTATCTACAACTTGAAGTTCTACTTTGGTTTCTTCTTTAAAAGCAATTTCGCCTTTTGCAATAAAAGGTGCAGGAACAATAAGGTGTTCTTCTATTGCTGTTTTTGGAATAAATTGATCTTTTGAACCCCAATTTGTAGGTGCATCTGTCATTGTAAATATAAGCGAACCACCATTAATAATATCATTATGTGTAATGTAAGAAAAAGGGTGTTTTTTACCGTTTAACAAAACAGATTCAATATACTTGTTATTCTCTGAATTATTAATTGCTTGGATTGTAAATGTGTTTCCATTTTCTAGTTGAATACTAGCTTTATCAAATAATGGAGCTCCTATTATATATTGATTTGATGCTGGTGTTACTGGGTAAAAACCTAATGAAGAAAAAATATACCAAGCACTCATTTGTCCACAATCTTCATTACCAGAAATACCATCTGGAGTATTTGTGTACAATTCTGTTAAAATCTGTCTAACTCGCTCTTGGGTTTTATGAGGTTTGTTAACAAAATTATATAAATAAGCCATATGATGGCTAGGTTCATTTCCATGAGCATACTGACCTATTAAACCTGTAATATCTGCTTGATTACGCCCTGAAGTCTCTTGTTTTGCAGTAAATAACTTGTCTAGTTGCTTTTCTAAAACATCTTTACCTCCTAATAATTTTATAAAGCCTGAAATATCTTGAGGAACGTAAAAACTATACTGCCAAGAGTTTGCTTCTGTATAATTAAAATTAACTTCATAAGGATCAAATGGTGCAAACCAAGTATTTCTAAATCTTCCACGCATAAATAGAGAACTTGGATCGAAACTGTTTTTATAAAACTGTGCTCTTTTAGTATAGGTTTTGTAATCTTCTTGATTATTCATAGCCTTCGCCATTTGAGCAATAGTCCAATCATCATAAGCATATTCTAAGGTTTTCGAAACAGATTCAGACTCATTTTCTACTGGTATAAATCCAAGATTTTTGTAGGAATCTAATCCTAAATGATTTTGATTTGCAGAATGTTTCATGGCTTTTAACGCTTTTTCAGCATCAAAACCTTGAATTCCTTTTAAATAAGCATCTGCAATAACAGGTACTGAGTGGTATCCTATCATACAGCCTGTGTAACAACCTGCCAAATCCCAAATTGGTATTATTCCTCCTTCGTCATACTTTGCAAGAAATGTATTGATAAAATCATTGGTTCTATCTTGTTCTAAAATTGTATAAAGAGGATGAGCAGCTCTGTAGGTGTCCCAAAGTGAGAATACGGTATAATAGTCAAAATCTTTTGTTTGGTGTATTTTTAAATCCATTCCTCTGTATCTACCATCTACATCTTGATATAAATTAGGAGCTAACATAGCATGATACATAGATGTGTAAAAGTTTATTTTGTTATCTATATTTTCAGATTCTAAAATTATTTTCTCTAATTGACTTTCCCAACTTTCTTGGGCTTCATTTTTAACTTCTTCAAAGGTTTTATTTGCTATTTCAGCTTCTAGATTCTTTTTAGCTCCTTCAACATCAACAGCAGATATTCCAATTTTCACATAAACAGGCTCATTGTTTGGATTAATAAATTCAAAGGCCTCTTTTGTAGGAGCTCTTACATATTTTTTATTTTCATTTTTAAAAGGTTTAGAAAACTGTATGTAAAAAAACAGACGTTGGTCTGTAGCCCAAGCTTTAGAGCTTCTTTCTCCAGCGATTTCTGTATCTGATATAATTTGTAGATTGTGTTGTAACAATTCATCTCTATGTTCTAAATCTAAAATAACAAACTGATTTTCGGAACTTGGATAAGAATATTTATGAATACCGCTTCTTTTAGAAACCGTTAATGCTACATCTATATTTGTGTCTTCTAAATGAACGCTATAAAAACCAGGTTTTGCCACTTCATTGTCATGAGAAAACTTAGACTTATAACCTTCTTTACCATTAGCTCCATTGTTAAAGATGGCTTTATTTGTGGGCATTAATAAAATATCTCCATAATCTGAAACTCCTGTACCACTTAAATGAGTATGCGAAAAACCATAAATTTCATCATCTGAATAATGGTAGCCAGAACAGCCATCCCAACCATCTAACCTAGTATCTGGACTCAATTGCATCATACCAAAAGGCATACTTGCACCAGGATAAGTATGTCCATGACCTCCTGTACCTGTAAAAGGGTTAACATATTCTATTAAAGTTTTATCTTTTTTTGCAGTTTCTATTTCAGTATTGTTATTACAAGCTAAAAACACAAGTAGCACAATAAAAAAGGGTATTTGTTTTAAAGTCATTAAAATAGATATTACATTTATGATGACAATATACTAAAATGAAAACGCACCTTTATCTAAAATTATTAGTAATTATATCCTTTTTAGGTTGTACTGAAAAAAAAGAAGTATACACTTCGAATAATATAATTCCAATACCAAAAACTGTTATCCCTGTAAATGAAGAATTTACACTATCTAATGCCACTAGCTTTCAATATGATTCTCAGGTTAGAGAAGTAGCCATTTTTTTTGCGGAAATTTTAAAATACAAATACGATATTGATTTAAAAACTGAAAATTCTAATTCTAAAATAGAATTGAAGCTTTCTAATACCATACAAAATGACGAAGGATATCGTTTAGAAATTAATGAAAATAATATAGTAATAGCCGCAAAAAATAAGAAAGGTGCATTTTATGCTGTGCAAAGTCTACTGCAAATTTTACCACCTTCATCAGCATCTTCAGAAATTGTTTTAGAAGGCGTACGTATAGAAGATGCACCTAGATTTTCTTATAGAGGAATGCATTTAGATGTTGCAAGACATTTTTTTCCGGTTACTTTTATAAAAAAGTATATTGATTTGATGGCCATGTTAAAAATGAATACTTTTCATTGGCATTTAACAGAAGATCAAGGTTGGCGAATAGAGATAAAACAGTACCCTAAATTGCAAGAAATTGCAGCATACAGAAAAGAAACTTTACTTGGGCATTATTCAGATAAACCACATCAATTTGATGGTAAAAAATATGGAGGGTATTACACCCAAAAAGAAATAAAAGAAATAGTTGCCTATGCTTCTAAAAGAAATATTACCATAATTCCCGAAATTGAAATGCCTGGTCATTCGCAAGCAGCAATTGCTGCGTATCCTGAATTAGGTTGTACTGGAGAACAAATAGAAGTTGCTACAAAATGGGGTGTATTTGAAGACATTTATTGTACTAAAGAAAATACTTTTACATTTTTAGAAAATGTGATAGACGAAGTGGTTGCATTATTTCCTGGTAAATACATTCATATTGGTGGAGATGAGGCTCCTAAAAGTAGATGGAAAAACTGTTTATCTTGTCAAAATAGAATAAAAAAAGAAGGGCTTAAAGACGAATATGAACTGCAGAGCTACTTTATAACTCGAATGGAAAAATACATAAATAGCAAAGGAAAACAAATAATTGGTTGGGATGAAATTTTAGAAGGTGGTTTGGCACCAAATGCAACTGTAATGTCTTGGCGTGGTTTTAATGGTGCTATTGAAGCAGCAAAACAAGGCCATGATGTTATTTTAACTCCTGGTTCTCATTGTTATTTTGATCATTATCAATCTGACAATGAAAATGAACCCTTAGCAATTGGAGGATTTTTACCCCTAGAAAAGGTATATGCATTTAATCCAATACCAGAAGAATTAAGTAGGGAAGAAAGTAAATATGTAATTGGTGCACAAGGTAATGTTTGGACAGAGTATATCTCTACACCAGAAAAAGTAGAATATATGGCTTACCCAAGAGCTGTAGCGCTTAGTGAGGTGGTTTGGTCTGAACCAGAAAACAGAAATTATACAAACTTTATAGAAAGATTTGAGTCATTTAGAAAACGCCTAGATTTAATGAACGTTAATTATGCAAATCACCTTTACAAAGTAGAAGGCAATGTTAGTACTATTGACGATAAAATGTATTTTAATTTAACTACTACAACAAACAACAAAATATTTTACTCCTTAAATAGCTCAAAACTTAATAATGAATTTGTTTCTCCAATTTTACTAGATAGCACTACTGTTATTAATGCAGCAATTTTTGATAGCAAAGGAGAACAAAAAGGCAATATTTTTAGTCAAAAAATTGATTTACATAAAGGAGTTAAAGCAAAAGTTTCTTTAAATACACCTGCTCACGACTCCTATAACGCTGGAGGAACAAGAGCTTTGCATAATGGAGTTATTGGTGATAGCAAAAGGTATGGAGATAAAGAATGGCTTGGGTTTTGGGGAGATGATATAGAAATAACGTACCACTTTAAAACTCCAGAAAGAATCAACTCCATATCTACTAGATTTCATAATGGAAATGGTCAGTGGATATACGCTCCAGAAAATATTTTTATTCAATTTAATAACCAAGAAAAAAGACAATTTGCTATAAAAAACAGTAAGAATCTTTTACAAAATTTTACTGCTAACTTCTCAGAAGAAGATATCTCTTCAATAAAAATTACCATACCAAGTTATGGCAAAATACCAGAAGGAAAACAAGGAGCAGGAAATAAAGCTTGGACTTTTATAGACGAAATAATAATTAAATAACCATGTTAGTAGAAATTTGTGCTAATTCTTACCAATCTGCCATTAATGCGCAAAAAGCAGGTGCACATAGAATTGAATTATGTAGTGAATTAAGTACAGGAGGTATAACTCCTTCTTTTGGTTTATTACAAAAAATATCTAAATCTATAAACATCCCTGTACATGTACTTATAAGACCTAGAAGTGGAGATTTTTGTTATTCAAAAGAAGAATTGGAGCAAATGAAAGATGATATTTCGCTTTGTAAACAATTAAATTTCCAAGGTATTGTGTGTGGAGTTTTAAATAAAAATAATACCATTGATGTAGAAAAAACCAAAGAGCTATTAGAAGTTTCAAGACCGCTATCGTTTACTTTTCATAGAGCTTTTGATTGTGTTAAAGAACCTAAAATAGCGTTGAAAAAACTTATAAATTTAGGGATTGACAGAGTGTTAACTTCCGGAAAAAAAGAAACCGCTATTCAAGCAATTTCTTTTTTAAATGACCTAAATAAACTTGCTAGTAATAAAATTATTATTCTGCCAGGAAGTGGAATTAACGCTACTAATTTAGTAATGTTTAAAAACAAAAACTTTAAAGAAATACATGCATCAGCGTCTAAAAACATAGAAGTAAATCTTCCTTTTTTTGATACTACCCCTCAAACTGTTTCTGATTTAGAAAAAATTAAAGAATTAGTAAAACTATCTAAAAATGAATAGATTAATTACTCTTTTTTTCTTAATCTTCTTAATGAGCTGTAGTTCTAAAAGCGAACTACCAATTGAATTCGTATTAAATGAAAATTGGGAATTTAAAGGGAAAGATACACTAGAATGGAATTCTGCTTCTGTTCCTGGAAACATATTTTCAGATTTATTGGATAATCAAATCATAAAAGATCCATTTGTACAAACCTACGAAGATAGCGTACAATGGGTTACTCGTAAAGATTGGATGTACAAAAACAATTTTAAACTACCCAAAGAGGTTTTGCAGAAAGAAAACATCTACCTAAATTTTAAAGGGCTAGATACTTATGCTGCAATTTACTTGAACGATTCATTACTTAAAAATACAGACAATGCTTTTCGTGAGTGGAATTTTAATATAAAAAACATCGCAAATAAAAACAATACACTAAAAGTAATCTTTACAAACACCAATAAAATTGCTACTAATAAAGAGAATAAAAATCCATATAAATTACCAGAAGGTAAACGAATATACACCAGAAAAGCACAATTTCAATATGGTTGGGATTGGGGTCCAAAATTAAATACTTCAGGCATTTGGAAAAATGTTTCTATATCTGCATGGAATAAAAATAAAGTTAGAAATGTATTTATAGAACAAAAAGAAATTAAAAAAAATCAAGCAGCTTTAAATATAATTGTAGAGTTTGAAAATGAAATCCTTAAAGACATCACTGGAAAAGTAAGTGTTAATAACAAATCTTTTATTGAGAACAATATAGATGGTAAATTTCTAAAGATTCCTGTTCAAATAGAAAATCCAAAACTTTGGTGGACACATAACTTAGGAGATCCTTTTCTTTACAATTTTAGTATCCAAATTAAATCTGACAACAAGATAATTCATCAACAAAACATAAAAAAAGGGATTAGAACCATTAAACTTATCACCCAAAAAGATAGTTTAGGAGAATCTTTTGGTTTTGAATTAAATGGGAAGCCTATTTACATAAAAGGAGCTAATTATATTCCGCAACATAGTTTTCAGAATAAAGTAACAAAAGTAAAATATCAAAAGTTGCTTAGTGATGTTGCTGCCGCTAACATGAATATGTTACGAGTTTGGGGTGGTGGTATTTACGAACAAGACGAGTTTTACAATCTATGTGATGAAAAAGGAATCTTAGTGTGGCAAGATTTTATGTTTGCTTGTGCAATGTATCCTGGAGATTCTAAATTTTTAGAGAACGTACAAGTTGAAGCAATACAACAAGTTAAAAGATTAAGAAATCATACTTCCATTGCTCTTTGGTGTGGAAATAATGAAAATTCTGAAGGCTGGAAACGTTGGGGATGGCAAGAAGATAGAAGTGAAAAGGAAAAGAATCATATTTGGAATGATTATTTAGCTCTTTTTGATACTATTTTACCAAATGTGGTAAAGAAGTATTCACAGACCAATTATTGGGAAACATCTCCTAAATATGGAAGAGGAAATCCAAAATACAAATACGAAGGTGATGCACATGATTGGTGGATTTGGCACGATGCATATCCCTTTGAACATTTACAAAAAAATGTACCAAGATTTATGAGTGAATTTGGTTTTCAATCCTATCCCAGCAAAGAAGTTATAAACTATATCAACCAAAAAGATAGTTTCGAGTTAAAAAGTACTGCAATTCAATCGCACCAAAAACATAGTAGAGGATTTCAACTTATTAACGAATATATGAAACGCGACTTTATATTGCCTTCAAATGACGAAGATTATGCTTACGTTAGTCAGTTATTACAAGCCAAAGGAATAGTTATGGGTATTGAGGCACAACGTAGAGCAAAGCCCTACAATATGGGTACATTATATTGGCAACTAAACGATTGTTGGCCTGCAATTTCTTGGTCTTCTATAGATTATTTTGG